>DFIZ01000012.1:39856-60528 GCA_002372855.1 Bacteroidales bacterium UBA3684 | reverse complement strand
GTGATGAGTGTTGAGTGTTGAGTGATGAGTGATGAGTTGGGGTGAAAAACGGTTGGGAATGGGGGCAAGAGGGGCGTTTTACATGGGGTCGGAGGTGAGCGTTCAAAAAAAATATTATACTGACAATTAGCGAGATGAGAAAAAGTTTGAAAAAATATTTTGTCAGTTCGGAAAATGTTCGTACTTTTGCACTCGCTTTCGAAAGGGAAAGTGTCCGAAAGGAACCAAACAATGCCGCATTCGTCTAGTGGTCCAGGACATCTGCCTCTCACGCAGAAGATCATCAGTTCGACTCTGATATGCGGTACGAAAAAACCTCCCAAGATTTACGGGGAGGCTTTTTTTTAGTTATGGGTTATGGTTTTTTTTTCGTATCTTTGCAGTTGATTTATGGGACGATATTTTATACATTTGGCCTATCATGGAGGTAGTTACAACGGCTGGCAGACGCAGCCGGGGCTGCCTACGGTGCAGGAGACGCTGGAACGTGCCCTGTCGACGCTGCTGCGGGAGAAGATTGCTGTGGTGGGGTGCGGACGGACGGACACGGGGGTGCATGCCAGCGATTTTTATGCGCACTTCGACGTGAGTGATGAGTGTGGAGTGATGAGTAATGAGTGTGGGAATCTGGTGTTCAAGCTGAATAGTTTTCTGCCGGCGGATATTGCGATTTACGATATTTTCCTGGTGGCGGGGAATGCGCATGCACGGTTCGACGCCGTTGCACGGACGTACCAGTACCATGTGAGCGACCGGAGGCTGCCGTTCCGCCAGGGGCAGTACTGCCGGATATACTACCGTCCGGACGTGGAACTGATGAACGAGGCGGCGCGGGTGCTAATGGGGTATGAGGATTTTACGAGTTTCGCGAAGCTGCACACGCAGGTGAAGACGAATATTTGCCACCTGACAAAGGCCGAATGGACCGAGGAGGCCGACGGTTGGGTGTTCACGATCAGGAGCAACCGTTTTTTGAGGAATATGGTGCGGAGTGTGACGGGGACGCTGCTGGATGTGGGGAGGGGGAAGCTGAGTGTGGAGGGTCTGCGCGAGATCATTGAAAAGAAGGACCGCTGCGCGGCGGGGACGAGTATGCCGGCGTGCGGGTTGTTTTTGACCAAGGTGGAGTACCCGGAGGGAGTTTTAAGTGTTAAGTTTTAAGTGTTAAGTGTTAAGTTTAAGTTTTAAGTGTTAAGTTTAAGTTTTAAGTTTTAAGTTTAAGTTTTAAGTGTTAAGATTTTAAGTCTATGAAATATATAGAAGTCAGTTTTACGATGGACGATACGGGCATGTTTCGCGATATGCTGGTGAGCGAGTTGGCCGAGGGGCCGTATGAGAGTTTTGTGGATACGAAGGAGGGTGTGAAGGCGTATGTGCCAGAGGACCAGTTCGACCGCCACTTCCTGGAGGTGACGGTGGAGACGTTTCCGCTGCCGCTGAAGTACACGGTGGCGGAGATGGAGGACCGCGACTGGAACGCGGAGTGGGAGAAAGGGCACGAGGCGGTGCTGGTGAAGGCCGACAACGGCACAAGCATCTGGGTTCGTGCGCCGTTCCATCCGCTCAGGACCGACGTGGACTACGAGCTGGTGATTGAGCCGAAGATGAGTTTCGGCACGGCGCATCACCCGACGACGTATATGATGCTGAGTTATGTGGCTGAGCTGGACGTGGTTGGCAAGCGGGTGCTGGACATGGGTTGCGGCACCGCGGTGCTGGGCATCCTGGCGAAGCTGCGGGGTGCGGAGTACGTGATGGGCATCGACGTGGACGAGTGGGCCTACCGCAACGGGCTGGAGAATGCAGCATCGAACGGTGTTGAGCTGGACCTGAGACTTGGCGATGCGGGACTGCTGGGTGTTGCCGGCGGGACGCCGGCGCTCCAACCTTTCGACGTGATTATCGCCAATATCAACCGCAATATCCTGCTGCGCGACATGGAGGCCTATGCCCGTGTGCTGAAGGGTGGGGGAGTGCTGCTGCTGAGCGGCTTCTACGAGGCCGACGAGGGGGCGCTGATTGCGCGTGCGAAGGAGCTGGGGATGACCTTCGAGCAGAAGAAAAACCGTGACGGATGGAGCGCGATTCAGTTAAGAGTTAAGAGTTAAGAGTTAAGAGTTTGGGTTATGAAAGGCAGTGTGGTTCAAAATAAGAGTTTTGATTTCGCGGTAGAGACGATCAAGATTTGCCAGTACCTTACGGAGGAACGGCATGAGTTTAACCTTTCGAAGCAATTGGTGCGAAGCAGTACAAGCATCGGCGCCAACATAAGGGAGGCTAGAAGGGCACAATCGACAGCTGATTTTTTGGCAAAGATGTCGATTTCACTGAAGGAGGCCGAGGAGTCGCGTTATTGGTATGAACTCTTGGCTGCATCGGACTATATAACGTCAGAGCAAGGCGAACGGATGGTATTGCAATGCGATGAGATTGTGAAGATGTTGAGTTCGATAGTCAAGACCATGCGTGACAAACTCCAAAACTCATAACTCATAACTCTTAACTCTTAACTCTTAACTCTTAACTGTCATGATTGTTTGTATTGCTGAGAAACCATCGGTTGCGCGGGAGATAGCGAAGGTGCTGGGGGCCAATGCGTCGCACGACGGCTATATGGAGGGCAACGGATACCAGGTGACGTGGACGTTCGGCCACCTGTGCTGCCTGAAGGAGCCACAGGACTACTGCGACCAATGGCGTCGTTGGAGCCTGGGGAGTCTGCCGATGATTCCGCCGCGGTTCGGCATCAAACTGATTGACAACCAAGGATACGAGAAGCAGTTCCACACCATCGAGCGTCTGATGCAGGCCGCCGACGGCATCATCAACTGCGGCGATGCCGGGCAGGAGGGCGAACTGATACAGCGGTGGGTGATGCAGAAGGCGAAGGCGAAGTGCCCGGTGCAGAGGCTGTGGGTGTCGAGTCTGACGGAGGACGCCATCCGCGAGGCCTTTGCGAACCTCAAGCCGCAGGACGAGTATCAGAGCCTCTACGAGGCGGGCCTGTGCCGCGCCATAGGCGACTGGCTCCTCGGCATGAATGCCACTCGCCTCTACACCATACGCTTTGCGCAGGCGAAGGGTCAGGTGCTGAGCATCGGGAGGGTGCAGACGCCGACGCTGGCGATGATAGTGAAGCGGCATTTCGAGATCAAGAATTTTGTGCCGGAGAAGTACTGGGTGCTGTCGACGCTGTATAGGGGAGTTACGTTCAGTTCGACAAAGGGCAAAATCAAGAAACCCGAAGAGGGACAGGCGGCGCTGGAAGCCATCAGGGGGAAGGACTTCGAGGTGACCTCGATAGAGCAGAAGGCGGGAACGGAGGCGCCTCCGAGGCTGTTCGACCTGACGAGTCTGCAGGTGGAGTGCAACAAGAAGTTCTCGTTTTCGGCCGACGACACGCTGAAGCATATCCAGAGCCTGTACGAGAAGAAGTTGACGACCTATCCGCGTGTGGACACGACGTTCCTGAGCGACGACATCTATCCCCGCTGTCCCGGCATCCTGCAGGGTATCCGCCCGTATGCGCCGCTGGTGCAGCCGCTGATGGGGAAGAAGCTGAAGAAGAGCAAGAAGGTGTTCGATTCGACGAAGGTGACGGACCACCACGCCATCATCCCGACGGGTACGGATCCGTCGACGGTGGACCTGTCGCTGGCGGAGAAGCGGGTCTACGACCTGGTGGCGCGGAGGTTCATCGCGGTGTTCTATCCGGACTGCAAGTTCAGCACGACGACGGTTCTGGGGGAAGTTGAAAGTAATGAATTCAAGGCTACGGGCAAGCAGATACTGGACGAGGGCTGGCGAGCTGTGTTCGGCGGGAAGAGCGAGCAGAGCGACGAGGGCGAGAAAGCCGACGACAAGGAGCAGGTGCTGCCGGCTTTCGAGCAAGGTGAGAAGGGTCCGCACGAGCCGTTGCTGACCGAGAAGCAGACCACGCCGCCGAAGCCGTACACGGAGGCGACGCTGCTGCGGGCCATGGAGACGGCAGGTAAGACGGTGGAGAATGAGGAGCTGCGCGATGCGATGAAAGCCAACGGCATCGGGCGTCCGTCGACGCGTGCGGCCATTATCGAGACGCTGTACAAGCGGCAGTACATCAGCAAGGTGCGCAAGAGCTTGGAGCCCACGCCGACGGGTATTGCCCTGATTGGGGTGATACAGGAAGAGTTGCTGAAGAGTGCGGAGCTGACGGGGCAGTGGGAGAAGAAGCTGCGCGACATCGAGGCGCACAAGTACGACTCGCACCAGTTTATCGACGAGCTGAAGCAGATGGTGACGCAGATAGTGCAGCAGGTGATGGCCGACGGCACGCGGAGGCTGGTCTATCAATGAATTAGGAATTAAAAATTAGGAATTAGAAATTGGATTGCCGGCGACAATGAATAAAGCGCGACCTTCCAATTCCTAATTTCTATTTCCTAATTCCTAATTCTTAATCCCTAATCTCCAATCAGGAACACGGTGTTTCTTTTGTGCAGGTCTATTTTTGATCTTTCAGTCTTCCATTTGGCGGAGGGCAGTGTGCGGATGTACTGAGTGGGCAGCGTGAGGTCGCAGGCCACGCAGACGAGGGTCTGGGGGTGGAGGGTCGCGCTGAGAGCCTCGAGCATCTGGTTGTTGCGATATGGGGCTTCGATGAAGATTTGTGTTTCGTGCACATGCTGCACGCGTTCCTCGAGGCGGCGGATGGCGGCGGCGCGTGCGGAGCGGTCGACGGGGAGGTAGCCGTTGAAGGCGAAGCGCTGTCCGTTGAGGCCGCTGGCCATGAGTGCGAGCATGAGGGATGAGGGACCGATGAGGGGTACCACCTCGATGCCGCGCCGCTGGGCGACCTTGGTAATCATCGCCCCGGGATCTGCCACGCAGGGCAGGCCGGCCTCGGAAAGGAGACCGATATTCTCGCCGCGGTCGATGGCCTCGAGGTATCCTCCGATGGCCTCGTGCGAGGTGTGCTCGTTGAGTTCGAGGAAGACGGTGTCGTCGATGGCGTAGGGGTAGCCGGCCTTTTTGAGGAATCTCCGCGCCGTGCGCACCTCCTCGACGATGAAGGTGTGGCACTGCGACAGCAATTCCATATTGTGCATCGGTAGAGAATATCCCATCTCTTCGGCCCCTATCGGCACCGGAAACAATATCAGTTTTCCTTTATTCATCTTTTAAAAATACATTTTTTGTATAAATAACTGCTTTTTTGAAAAAAAATTGCAGGACATATACACAATAATTTCTCTTTTTTATAGTTTTGTACTGTAAAAAAAAATGATAAAAATGAAAAAAATATTTCTTTCAAGCATTGTAATATTGTCGTTGTCGCTACATTCCTGCACCGCCCAACCCTCGGAGGTGACGAGTGCTTTGTCAACCCCGGAGGTGCAACCTATGAACAGTACGGCAGCACCCTCGTTGCCGTTGAGGGACTTTACGGATGTCGCTGCGGCGACGATTGACGGCGTGGTGCACATCAAGTGCGAGATGACTCAGCTGACGCCGCTGTATCGGTCGTTCTTCGGTTTTATCATCCGCGAGGGTGTGCAGAGGCAGGTGTACGATGCGTATGGTAGCGGCGTGATAGTGACGAGCGACGGCTACATACTGACCAACAACCATGTGGTGCAGGATGCGGAGCGGATCACGGTGACGCTGAATGACCGGAGGGAGCTGCCGGCGCGCCTGGTGGGCAACGACCCGGCGACGGATCTGGCGGTGATTAAGGTGGAGGCGGAGGGCCTGACGTATATTCCCTTCGGCAACAGCGACGCTGTGAGGGTTGGAGAGCCGGTGCTGGCCATCGGCAACCCGTTCAATCTGACGTCGACGGTGACAAGCGGCATCATCAGTGCAAAGGCCCGCAACATGCACATCATAGACAATCCGCGGAGCAACGAGACGCCGCTGGAGAGTTTCCTGCAGACGGATGCTGCTGTGAACAGCGGCAACAGCGGCGGCGCGCTGGTGAATGCGCGCGGCGAGCTGGTGGGCATCGTGACTGCCATTGCCTCGGGCAATGGAAACTATATCGGCTATTCGTTTGCCATTCCATCGAACATTGCGATGAAGGTGGGCGGCGACCTGCAGCGGTACGGCTACGTGCAGAGAGGGTACCTGGGAGTACAGGTGACCGAGGTTGATGCCAGTGTGGCGCGCCAGACGGGTGCGAGGGACCTGAAGGGTTTGTATGTTGGCAAGGTGAACAAGGACTGCGCGGCAGAACGTGCAGGCATCCGTCAGGGGGATGTGATTGTCCGCGTGGCGGGCAAGGAGGTGAACACGTTTGCGGAGATGATGGAGGAGCTGGGTCTGTTTTCGCCCGGTGACGAGGTGGATGTGGACTATGTGAGGGAAGGGAAGAGCTATACGGTGAGGGTGACGCTGCTGAATTCGAATGGCAATACGAAGGTCATCAAGAGGTGACTGAGTGGCTGAGTGACTGAGTGACTGAGTGTTAATGTTTAAGGTTTAAGGTTTAAGGGGCTGGATGACGCTGGAGGACAAATACAAGGAGATGACGACGCGGCCGGTGAAGGGACTGGTGTGCAAGATGGCGTTGCCGACGATTATCGCCATGGTGACGTCGGCGCTGTACAATGTTGTGGACGCGGCGTTCATAGGGCGGTTGAGCACGGAAGGCACTGCGGGCATCGGCATATCGTTTGCCTACATGACGTTTATCCAGGCGTTGGGCTTTTTTTTCGGCCACGGAAGCGGGAACCATATCTCGAGGGCACTGGGCGCGAAGGATGTGGGGTCGGCGGGGGTGGTGGCGACGGTGGGGTTCTTCACCCCGTTTCTGTTGGGTTTGACGGCGGCGTTGTGCTGCGTGGGGAACCTGAGCTGGCTGAGCCGGCTGCTAGGAGCACCGGAGGAGGTGGTTCCGTATGCGAACGACTACCTGCGCTACATCGTGCTGGCGACGCCGTTCATGATGTCGGCGTTGACGCTGAACAACCAGCTGCGACTGCAGGGGAATGCGAATTTCGGCATGGTGGGCATTGTGAGCGGAGCGGTGCTGAACATGGCGCTGGACCCGCTGTTTATCTTCACGTTCGACATGGGGGTGAGCGGAGCGTCGCTGGCCACAGCGGTGAGCCAGCTGTGCTCGTGGGTGCTGCTGCTGTGCGGCACGTTCAGACCTGAGAGTGTGCATATAAGGTGGAGAGACTTCAAGCCTTCGTTGAAGGTGTACTACGAGATATTCCGCGGCGGGTTGCCGTCGCTGTTCCGGCAGGTGTTCAACTGTGCGGCGGCGGTGAGCCTGAACTACTGCGCGGCGCTGTATGCGGCGACTGGTGAGGAGGCGTCGGCGGTGGCGGCGTTTGCGGTGGTGACGAGGGTGATGATGTTCGCGTTCAGCGTTGTGCTGGGATTCTCGCAGGGATTCCAGCCGGTGTGCGGGTTCAACTACGGGGCAAAGCTTTACGAGAGGGTGAGGGAATCGTGGCTGTTCGCCACATGGGTGGGGACGGGCTTCTTGCTGGTGATATCGACGGCGGGGTTTGTGTTTGCGCCGGAGGTGGTGGCGCTGTTCCGGGCTGAGGATCCGGTGCTGATAAGGATCGGGGCCGAAACGCTACGCTGGCAGTGTGTGGCGTTTCCCCTGGTGGCGATGTTCACGACGACGGGGATGCTGTTCCAGAATATCAGGTATACCTTCCCGGCGACGCTGCTGAGTATGTGCCGGAACGGACTGTTCTTTCTGCCGGCGCTGCTGTTGCTGCCGATGTGGCTGGGGTTGAGGGGCGTGGAGATGGCGCAGGCGGTGGCAGACGTGCTGACGTTTGTACTAGCGGTGCCGTATGCAATATGGATCAACAGGAAACTGAAGAGGATGAGTAGGGGAGTGGCTGAGTGACAGAGTGGCAGAGTGGGGGAGTGATGAGTTATTTTTTCCGATTTATCGGAATTTTTTTGTATCTTTGCATTTGCTATAAATAGTATATATACGATAATGGAAGAGAACGAAAAAGATATTATTCAGGAAGTTACCAACGAGGAATACAAGTGGGGCTTCACCACGGATATTGCCACGGAGACCATACGCAAGGGATTGGACGAAGAGGTGGTGCGTTTGATCTCGCAGAAAAAGGGCGAGCCGGAGTGGCTGCTGGAGTTCAGGCTGGAGGCGTTCCGCCGTTGGCAGAAGATGAAGGAGCCGGACTGGGCACATCTGGAATACGAGACGCCGAACTATCAGGACATTATCTACTTCGCCGCCCCGAAGCAGGAGAAGAAGAAGAGCATGGACGAGGTGGATCCGGAGCTGCTGGCGACCTTCGACAAGCTGGGCATCCCGCTGAGGGAGCGCGAGGCACTGGCGGGGGTGGAGAGCGCTGCAGGCGTGGCCTACGACGCCATCATGGACTCGGTAAGCGTGAAAACCACGAGTCAGAAGGCGCTGGAGGAGAAGGGCATCATCTTCATGCCCATCAGCGAGGCTGTGCAGAAGCACCCCGACCTGGTGAGGAAGTACCTGGGCAGCGTGGTGCCGAGCACCGACAACTTCTTCGCCGCATTGAACAGCGCCGTGTTCAGCGACGGCTCCTTCTGCTACATTCCCAAAGGGGTTCGCTGCCCGATGGAGCTCTCGTCCTACTTCCGCATCAACGCCAAGGGGACAGGTCAGTTCGAGCGCACACTGATTGTGGCCGACGAGGGTGCCTACGTCTCCTATATGGAAGGCTGCACGGCTCCGCAGCGCGACGAGAACCAGCTGCATGCCGCCATCGTGGAGATTGTGGTGATGAAGGATGCCGAGGTGAAATACAGCACGGTGCAGAACTGGTACCCCGGCGACAAGGAGGGCAAGGGCGGCATCTACAACTTCGTCACGAAGCGCGGCATCTGCAAGGGCTCGCACTCGAAGCTGAGTTGGACGCAGGTGGAGACGGGCAGCGCCGTCACCTGGAAGTACCCAAGTTGCATCCTGCAGGGTGACGACTCGACGGCGGAGTTCTACAGTGTGGCCGTCACGAACAACTATCAGCAGGCCGACACCGGCACGAAAATGATACATGTGGGTAAGAACACGCGTTCTACCATCATGAGCAAGGGTATCAGTGCCGGCAAGAGTCACAACAGCTACCGCGGCTTGGTGCAGATAGGCAAGGGTGCCGACAATGCCCGCAACTACTCGCAGTGCGACAGCCTGTTGCTGGGCGACCAATGCGGCGCACATACGTGGCCATACATCAAGGCCGACAACCACACGGCCATCCTGGAGCACGAGGCGACGACGAGCAAGATCAGCGAGGACCAGCTCTTTTACTGCCAGCAACGCGGCATCAGCCCGGAGAGCGCCGTTGGCCTCATAGTCAACGGCTACGCAAAAGACGTGCTGAAGAAGCTGCCTATGGAGTTCGCCGTCGAGGCGCAGAAACTGCTGTCGATCAGTCTGGAGGGCAGTGTAGGATGAGATGTTACACGTATGATAGGTGGAATACCATGATGAGCTCTAAATGGATAATGTTGTTCTCTGCGGTGTTGTTGCTGGCTGCGTGTCGAAGCAATGATGGTGATTGTCAGTATCAGAACTACCGTTTCAAAGACAGCACGTTGGAAAAGCAGGTGGCCGAGGCCGTCGAAGCAATGAATGTGCCAGACAGTGTGCTGTTGGCAATAGAGGATCATTTTGTGGACGGTTGGGATACTTTTTATTCTCTGCCTGTTATTGGTACCTATCATCCGGAATACCACTATGAGGTTGACAACCGCACCTATGCGGAAAGAACGGTTGGGGTGGTGGAGATTGCGGGCCACAAGTGCATGATAATCGACTCGGGATTCATAGATTCTGAATATTTAGAAAAAGCAGCGGGCAGAACAGCTATTGAGATAAGAGCCAGCCTCCCTGACAACGACGAGAGCATCCATGAAGAGGAAGTGCACTATCTCTTCTTGGACTCGCTGGGGCATGTGGCGAAGGACAGCGTGGCGATCAATAGCAGTTCGGCAATGTTTTTTGATGTTTGCTTTATTGTTGTCGAGAACGATCCGGAGTTTCCCGGTGGGCAGGACTCGCTACAGGCGTTTATGGAACGCAACCTGCGCAACCCACGACAGGTGGAGGGGAAGGTGTATGTGCAGTTTATTGTGGAGCGTAACGGACGGATGACGAACCTCGAAGTGTTGCGAGGCATTGACGAAGAGACCGACGAGGAGGTATTGAGAGTGATGCGATTGATGCCACGCTGGATACCCGGACGCCAGCGCGACAAACTTGTCCGTGTGTTGGTACGTTTTCCAGTCAAGATCAGCCCTACAGAACAATGACATACAAACTGACAACCGAAGAGATGCACCGGCTGACGGTGGAAGAGTTTCGCGAAAGCGCGAAGCTGCCGCTGACGGTGGTGCTGGACAATGTGCGCTCGCAGAACAACATAGGCTCTGTGTTCCGCACGGCGGACGCCTTCCGCGTGGAGCACATAGCGCTCTGCGGCATCTGCTCGACGCCACCGCACCGCGAGATACACAAGACGGCCCTCGGGGCGGAGGAGAGCGTGGAGTGGAGCTACCACGAGGACACGGTGGAGTGTGTCAGAGCTTTGAAAGAACGTGGCTATAAAGTGTATGCGGTGGAGATCGCGCATGAGAGCATACGGGTCGACGACCTGAAGGCCGTCGCGCTCGACAAGGTGGCCATCGTCTTCGGCAACGAGATTGAGGGAGTGCAGGAGGAGGTGATGGAACTGTGCGACGGGGCGTTGGAGATACCGCAGGAGGGAACGAAGCACTCGCTCAATGTGAGCTGCGCCGCCGCCATCGTGATGTGGGAGATGTATAAACAGTTAAGAGTTAGGAGTTAAGAGTTATGACAAAGGAAGAAAGAACAGAGCGTGCCAGAGGGCTGCACAAACAAGGCTGCAACTGCTGTCAGGCGGTGGTGATGGCCTGGGCCGACAAGCTGCCGATACGGGCCGAGGACGCCATGAATGTGGCCGCTCCCTTTGGTCGCGGTCTCTCGGGCTGCCGCGAAGTCTGCGGCTGCGTCAGCGGTATGGCCATGGTGTGTGGACTCACAGGACACACCGCCGACACGCGCACACTTATAGAGAAATTCCGCGAGAGCAACGGCGACATCGTCTGTGGCCGTCTGCTGGCCGCCGGCAAGAAGCCCTGCGGCGATATGGTGGCCGAAGCCGCCGGACTTTTAACCGACATACTATGAGCAAACGCAAGATAATCAACGACCCGGTGTACGACGGATTCCTCAGCATCGACGACCCTGTGATACTGTCGGTGATAGAGCACCCATGGTTTCAGCGGCAGCGGCGCATCAAGCAGCTAGGGCTGACCTATCTGGTCTATCCTGGAGCCATGCATACGCGCTTCAGCCACATGCTGGGGGCGTTGAACCTGATGGGGCGGGCGCTGGAGGTGCTGCGACAGAAGGGTGTAGAGATTACCGACGAGGAATGCCGCGGGGCCAAACTGGCCATCCTGCTGCACGACATAGGGCACGGACCGTTCTCGCACACCTCGGAGCGGGTGCTTGTCAACGTGCCGCACGAGGAGATAACTCTGATGATGATGCAGCGCATCAACGACGAAATGGGTGGGGCGTTGGATATGGCCATCGAGATTTTTGCCGACCGCTACCACAAGCATTTCCTGCACCAGCTGGTGAGCAGCCAGCTCGACATGGACCGCCTCGACTATCTGGGGCGAGACAGTTACTTCACCGGCGTGAGTGAAGGCATCGTCGGTACCGACCGCATTATCTCAATGCTGAACGTGCACGACGACGAGCTGGTGGTCGACGAGAAGGGCATCTACAGCGTGGAGAAATTCATCATTTCCAGGCGCCTGATGTACTGGCAGGTATACATGCACAAGACCGTCATCGCCGCCGACCAGCTGCTGCTGAACATCTTGCGGCGAGCAAAGGATGTCCAACTTTCAACTTTCAACTTTCAACTTTCGACTTTCAACCTCGACTGCTTCGCCGAAATCGACGACGATGACATTATGGTGGCCGTCAAGCAATGGCGACACTCTGACGACGATGTGTTGCGGACGCTCTGCAACAATCTCGTCAACCGCCACCTGCCGGCCATACGCATTAGCAATGCGCCCTTCGAGAATGTCGACTGTGACTACTTCCACGGCACCGGCGAGTTGCATAACCGCTCCTACGACTTCAACGACCAGGAGATAAAAGTCCTCTATAAGGATGGCCGCTGTGTAGACATCAGCGAAGCCAGCGACCAGCTGGACCGCCACTTTCTTGAGAAACAGGTGACCAAGTACTATTATTACCACCCCAAAAACCACTGATTATGAAACATGTAATATTGCTGTTGGTTTGTATGTTGGCAATTGGGGAGGCAAGTTCCCAATCATTATTCGAAGGCGTGGTGACTTATCGCATATCGATGGGTGGCGCGTCGGCTTCGACCTACACCACTTACTACCGTGCCGGTGACGAGCTGACCGATATGCCGCAGAGCAAAATGAAGACGCTCTACCTATGCAAAGAGAAGACGATATACAGCGTGATGGGCATGATGGGAAAGCCTATTGTCTCCAGCCGCAGTTTCGACCCCGACACGATGGAGGTGCCGCTCTTCGATGTGGCCGAAGGTATAGAAGTTATTGCGGGGCACCGCTGCATCCGGGTGAGCTACGAGGGTGGTGGCGCATCCGTCAGCGCACAGACCACCGTATGGCTCGACACATCCTACCATATCCCGTTCCACTATGGCCTCGACGACGATATCCCTTACGGCCTGGCAGTACGTACCGAGAGTAAAATGAATATGAAAGGACAGGTAATGGAGACTGTTAGCGAACTGGTCTCCGTGGTGGCTGGAGAAGTGGAGGACGCACTCTTTGCTGCGCCAGGAACGGAAGGCTCCGTGTGGGTGTCCCTCGACACCGATGGCAAGCCTGTCTTGAGAGGCGACACTACAGGCATCTTTGCTCCTGCCCAGTCAGAGTTGATTACGGAGATGGACTCTATAGGCTTCCGCGCCACTATTGCCCGCGGCAAGACCGTCTGCATATTCACCGCCGTATGGTGTGGTCCATGTCGACTGATGTACCCTCGGCTGGAGGCTGTTGCTAAACGCCTTGGCAGCGGCTATCGATTTCTCAAGGTGGATATCGACAGCAGCCCCACCATCGCTCGCGAATACGGTTGCATGACCATTCCCGTCGTCATCCTGTTTGAGGACGGCAGGGAACTGCGCCGCATCACCTCCGCCGTCTACCAAGAAGAAGATATCTACCGATTTATCACCAAAGGAGATTAAACATATAATAATTGAGATATGAAAGTCCATTTTATAGCCATAGGCGGAAGTGCCATGCACAACCTTGCCATCGCCCTCTGCCAGAAAGGAATTACCGTCACGGGGAGTGACGACGAGATTTTCGACCCGGCGCGGGGACGGCTGGAGAAGTACGGCCTGCTGCCTTCCGAGTTCGGATGGCACCCCGAGCGCATCACCAAGGACCTCGACGCCATCGTCCTCGGCATGCACGCCCGCATCGACAATCCCGAGCTGCTGCGCGCACAGGAGCTGGGGCTGAAGATATACAGCTACCCGGAGTACCTCTATGAGCAGAGCAAGGACAAGCTGCGCATCGTCATCGGCGGCAGCCACGGCAAAACGACCACCACGGCCATGATACTGCATGTGCTGGCGCATTGCGGCATCGAGGCCGACTATATGGTGGGCGCCCAGCTCAAGGGCTTCGACGTCATGGTGCGTCTCTCACATACCGCCAAGGTGATGGTCATCGAGGGCGACGAGTACCTGACCTCGCCCATCGACCGCCGGCCCAAGTTCCACCTCTACCATCCCAATGTGGGCATCATCACCGGCATCGAGTGGGACCACATCAATGTCTTCCCGACCTTCGACATCTACCGCGAGCAGTTCTCCAAGTTCATTGACCTGATAGAACCCGACGGCACGCTCATCTATTGCGACGAAGACCCCGAGGTGCACCGCGTAGCCATGGAGAACCGCCGCACCGACATCCAGAAGCTGCCGTATGTCTGCCCAGAGCATAAGGTGGTGGATGGTGTGACCGAGATCGGTCGCACCAAGCTGCGCATCTTCGGCCACCACAACCTGCTCAACCTTACCGCCGCCCGCCTGGCCTGCCGTCAGGTAGGGGTGACCGACGAGCAGTTTGACGAGGCCATTGCCACCTTCGAGGGCGCCTCGAAACGCTTGGAGCTGGTAAAAAAGAACGACACCTGCGCGGTGTACAAGGATTTCGCCCACGCCCCCTCCAAGCTGCGCGCCACCATCCACGCCATGCGCGAGCAGTACCCCGACCGCCGCCTGGTGGCCTGCATGGAGCTCCACACCTTCAGTTCGCTGACGCAGGAGTTCCTGCAGCAATACGCCCATTCGATGGACGAGGCCGACGTGCGCTACGTCTACTTCAGCCAGCACGCCCTGCAACTCAAGAAGCTGCCGCCGCTGAACCCCGATGAGGTGCGCCGCGCCTTCGGCGGCGACGTGGAGGTCTTCACCGATAGCGCCGCCATGGTGGCCAAGGTGAAAGCAATGGAGTGGCAGAACGCCAACCTGCTCATGATGAGCAGTGGCAACTTCGATGGCATCGACCTCGCCGCACTGGCCGACGAGATAATCTAAAGCACCGCCGTGGTGTCCTTCTCCAGGCTGTCAAGCCTGTGGATAGGGGAGTGCTCGCCGCAGAGGCGGTCGTGGTATGCGGGATTGGAGGTCTCGCAGCCCGACACGTATGCCTCGCGCACAAACACCATGTGTTTCTGTATGTCAACGCCCGTGCGATACGACACTGAATAGTTCACCTCCTCGCCTCTATCATTGGCGAAGCGGTAGGTGTCGGTATATGTATAGTCTGAACTCTGGCTGCCCTGGAACCCATGGGTGAGGCCGCCCGTTGGCACCACCTCGCCGGCCGACTGGATGCTCGGCACATTGTCGATGTCGTAGGAACGGGTCGAAAGCGACGGCCCTTTCGTCTGGTCATGTTGCCCGTCGACAGGCGTGAAACCCTCTTTCTCCATCGCTTCGGCAACCGATTTCACTGCTTTGTCAAAAGCCCCGTAGGAGACGACACGCTGCGTGACCGTGCATCCGCAGAACATTATGGCACAGGCCAGTGCAATAGCGCTTAATCCAGTATTTTTCATCATTATTCCTTTCTTTATCATAGTTGCAAAAATACATATTTTCCGACAATCTGCAAAATAAATTTCCCCAATCCATAAAAAAATCGTATTTTTGCAGTCTAAAAATAAATGGTACGCAGGCTGCCAGCCTGCAAAATTAAAACTTAAAGAACTATGTCAGAATTCAAAATAGGCGACAAAGTGAAATTCCTCAACGCCATCGGCGGTGGGGTGGTAAAGAAGATACAGGGCGGCATGATCTACGTCGAGGACGAGACCGGCTTCGACATGCCCTTCTCGCAGGCCGAACTCATCCGCATGGAAGACCAGAAAGGCGTCGGCAAAGCCTTCAACGACGACTCCATCGGTCGCCGCCCCGAACCCAAGCCCAACGACGACGATGGCCGCCTCAGCTTCCCCACCATCGACGAACTCGAAGCCGAAGTGCGCCGCCTCAAGAACCAGAACGCCAACCTTCAGGACCAGATCAAGCAGCTCAAAGCCCAGGTCCTCAGCCTGCAACGCACCATCGCACGCATATCGTAGTGGACCGCCGGCATCAAGATTAAACAGCAACCAACCGATACCGACAATGAAGAAGACATTGATGCTATGCGCGATGATGGCGGCAATGTTTGCCAACACACCGCTTCACGCACAAAGCGAGGAAAAAGGCTCCGTAATGACTGTCCGCGTATGCGACTTCGACACGCTGAAACCTGACGACACAACGATCCTCGGCTATGTCTTCTTGGAACAATATTACCTTGATGAGCGTGAAACGTCTGTTGCCATGAAGGTGTATCGGCCCACCATGGACGACATTCGCAATGCAGAAAAGCTATTGCGAAACAAGTACACCTACATCATGTCTCCCGAGAAAACGGACAAATTTGGACGAGAGACGCGCCCACGGCTGAAATGGTACACACGGCAATACGTATTCGGCGTTGACGAAAATGGCAAGAAATACGTCTGGATTAATGCATTGAGACTGGAAAACGACAAATCGTATACCGAAAGGGTTTCAAAGCACATCATCCGTGTCCGGGATGGCGGCAACTATTTCTGGAACGTATTATTGAACATCACCGACGGCAAAGTTCTGTCAGTAATGACAAACGGCGAAGCATGAAAAACAATGAGCCTTAAACATTATGACAAATTACCACCATTTACAATAAATTAACGTATGACAAAACAGACCGGCATAACACTCTTTGAGGACACGAAAGTCCGTATCGTTTGGGATGACGAGCAGGAGAAGTATTACTTTTCGGTATCTGATATCGTCCAGATACTGACAGACAGCGTGGATGTTAAGCAGTATATCAAACGGATGCGTTCGCGTGACGCTGAGCTGGATTCCAAGTGGGGTACAATTTGTACCCCTGTTGAAATGATTGCACCTGACGGCAAGCGTCGCAAGACCCAGGCGGCCGACCTTGAGAGCATCTTCCGCACCATTCAGTCCATCCCGTCGAAGAAGGCCGAGCCTGTAAAGCGGTGGTTGGCCGAGGTGGGGGCTCAGCGCGTTGATCAGATGATAGACCCCGAGCAGACATTCCAGATGGGTATCGGGGTCGGTAAATGCGCCCCGCATATATGCGCGGTCGATTTTCAGTCCGGAAGTGCACCCCGCATATATGCGCGGTGAAATTACATGAATGAAACATTGAATTGTACAACAACAAACAAATACAGACGATGAAGAAGATATTGATGATATTTGTAGCATTGGCAGCCTTCGTCGCCACTACATCGGCGCAGGAGGTGAAGGACAGCATCGCCCTGAGCGGTCGAGTAACCGATAGTCTGTCTGGAAAAGGGTTGCCATTTGCAAAAATCAACGTTCGGCAAGGCTGTTATGTCTATTGGACCACCGTCACCGACACCAATGGCTATTTCACCGTCACCATTCATCCTTATTATTGGGGCTACGATTTGGAATGTTGCCGTCTCGGATATGAATGCTATTGGAAACACTTCGATGCCATGAACGACATCAAGAACTATGCCGTTCGGATGAAAAGAAAGGAAATAAAGCCATACGACCCATACATCAACGCCCCATCGCAACAAATGGAGCGTGAGGGCGTGAAAGTCTCTGTACGATAAACAGCAGTAATATTATGAGCAGACAGATATATATAGGCAAGCTGACGCTGGGCGGGGGAGCGCCCGTGCGCGTGCAGAGCATGACGAATACCAACACGATGGACACCCGCGCCACCGTGGAGCAGGCGCTCCGCATGGTGGAGGCGGGCTGCGAACTGGTGCGCATCACGGCGCCCGACGTGCGTGCCGCCGAGAACCTCGGCCGCATCAAGGAGGAGCTTCTGCGGCGCGGCTGCGAGGTGCCCCTCGTCGCCGACATACACTTCAACCCTAAGGCCGCCGAGGTCGCCGCCACGCTGGTAGAGAAGGTGCGCGTCAACCCCGGCAACTACACCGACCGCAATACCGGAAAATGGTTTGCACTAAATACCCCCTCCCCCCTTCGGGGTACTCCCCCTTGGCAGGGGGAGAGCCAAAGTAAGTGGGAGCAGGAGTACAACGACGAACTGAAGAGGATAGGGGAGAGGATGGCCTCGCTCATCGACATCTGCAAGCGCCACCACACCGCCATGCGCATCGGCACCAACCACGGCTCGCTCTCCGAGCGCATCATGTCCCGCTACGGCAACACCCCCGAGGGCATGGCGCAGAGCGCGCTGGAGTTCGCGCAGGTGTGCGAGGCGCAGGACTACCACGACCTCGTCTTCTCCATGAAAGCCAGCAACGTCAAAGTCATGGTGGACAGCACGCGCCTCTTCGTGCAGAAAATGAACGCCCTCGGAATGGACTACCCCATCCACCTCGGCGTCACCGAGGCGGGCGACGGCATGCAGGGACGCCTCAAGTCCGCCGCCGGCATCGGCGCCCTGCTGCTCGACGGCATCGGCGACACCATACGCGTCTCCCTCACCGAAGACCCCGAAGCCGAGATGCCCATCGCCTACGACATCCTGCAGGCCGTCGGCGCCCGCATCACGCAGACCGAATACATCGCCTGCCCCAGCTGCGGCCGCACGCAGTACGACATACAGCGCGCCCTGAAAGAAATCAAGGCCAAGACCAAGCACCTCGTCGGCGTCAAGATAGGTGTCATGGGCTGCATCGTCAACGGCCCCGGCGAGATGGCCGACGCCGACTACGGCTACGTGGGCTCCGGCGCGGGCAAGATAACCCTGTATAAAGGCAAGACCGTCGTCAAACGCGATATCGACCAGAAGGACGCCGTCGACGAGCTGGTGGCCTTCATCGAACAGGATATCAGCACCACAGGCGGTGCTGCACACGACAAAGGAAACGATATAAACTCTTAACCCCTAACTCTTAACTCATAACTGCCATGAAGTGGTCCTTCATCCTCATCCTCCCGGCGGCGGTAGCCATCCTCTGGTCCCTCGCCACCCTCCTCCTCAAACGGCGCCTCACCCGCGCCCAGCTCCTCCTTTCCCTCACCCAGCTCCTCTTCGCCTTCGCCATCATCGACCTCGACGTCTTCTTCCGCGGCACCGCCGGACGCCTCTTCATCTACGACTTCCTCTTCGTCACCACCTCCCTCCTCTGCGGACCACTCCTCTACCTAGGCTTCTGCTCCCTCGTCGAACCCCGCGGCGTCACCCTCCGCCAGCGCCACTCCTTCATCCTCCCGCTCCTCTTCATCGCTGGCCTCGTGGCAGGCTCCTTCTGGCTCGGCCCACGGCGCTACGACCAGCTCTGCTACGCCATCCGCGAAGGATACGCCGCCTTCATCCCCGGCGACCACGCCTGGAACTTCATGTTCTTCTGGGACCACATCCTCTACCCCGTACTCCTCGTCCTCCTCGACTTCGTCCTCTTCCTAATGGCCACCGCCAAAGTCCGCCGCTACCAGCGACGCTTCAACAGCTACTACGCCCGCGGCCTCAACCTCCCCTTCATCGACTCCCGCCACCTCATCCTCTTCACCTGGCTCTTCCTGCCCCTCGCCGTCGCCGTCGTCCTCCTCGTCGACCTCCGCCCCTACTACTACAAATACTGGCTCATCGCCTCCTCCATCCTCGTCGCCGTACTCCTCTTCTTCCTCGGACGCTTCATCTACCGCCTCGACTCCGACGCCCGCGCCCTCGCCGACTTCATCCGCAGAAAGTCGTAAAGTCATAAAGCCATAAAGCCATAGAGTCGTAGAGCCATAAAGCCATAGAGTCGTAGAGCCATAAAGTTGTAAAGCCATAAAGCCCCAACCCCGGCAAATGCTAAAAACTGAAACTTAAAACTGAAACTGAAAACTCATAACTCATAATTCATAACTCATAACTGAAAAAAAATGACCCCCATATCCCTCATATACCTTCTCCTCGGCCTCTCCGCCCTCGTCTGGCCCCTGGCCCTCCTCCTCCTCAAACCCCGTGTCCTCGGAGCGCAGTGGCTCCTCTCCGTAGCCATCCTCCTCATGGGCCTCTCCTTCGTCGTCTACTCCTGCTTCTTCAACTCCTTCCTCTCCGGCGAATACCTCCTCGTCATCCTCTTCATGCTCTTCGCACTCTTCACCTCTCCCTCCGCCACCCTCGCCATCACCCACCTCACACGCCCCCAGGGCGTCCGCCGCCTCTCGCGCGCACTCTTCCTCATACCCCTCGCCACCATCGCCCTCCTCGCACTCTCCGTCGTCATCGGCGGACCCGACATGTACCGCCTCTGGATCTACCGCGGCACCGCCCTCGAAGCCGACCTCTTCTACCCCAACAGCTGGCGCTACAACCTCATCGTCGCCGTCCACTTCTACCTCTTCTACATCGTCCTCCTCGTCCAGCTCGTCATGCTCGTCGTCCACACCTTCCGCTCCCTCCGCCGCTACCGCCGCACCCTCGGCGAATACTACTCCTCCTCACAGTACCAGCCCCGCGACCTCCAACTCATCTTCCCCTCCATCCTCGCCATCTCCGCCGTCATCATCCTCTCCCTCGTCCTCTTCCCCTTCAACGCCCCGCGCCCCTTCGGCCTCACCCTCATCCTCGCAATCCTCCAGGCCGTCGCCACCACCACCCTCGGCCTCGCCACCTACCGCCTCTCCCACGCCGCCGAAAACATCCGCTACTCCCTCGAACACAGCCCCCGCACCTCCCGCCCGCGCGACCTCGCCGCACTCGGACGCCAACTCTCACAACACATAGAGAATCAGGTCTTCCTCGACCCCGACCTCTCCGTCTTTTCCCTCGCCAACACCTTCCACATCTCGCAGGACCAGGTCGTCGACGCCATCCACCGCGTCCATGGACAGTCCTTCGCCGACTACATCGACTCCCTCCGCATCCAGCACGCCATCACCCTCCTCAACGAAAACGACGACCCCGACCACCTCCTCCACATCGCCCACCTCTGCGGCTACCCCGACCTCCAGACCCTCCAGCGCGCCTACCGCAAAATCATGAAAACCGAACTCCCCGTCTAAAAACATCCTTTCCCCCCCTCCCAAACACCCACCCGACACCTACCCGAGAGGTACATAATTCGGCATTTCTTATAT
>DFIZ01000012.1:27948-39736 GCA_002372855.1 Bacteroidales bacterium UBA3684 | reverse complement strand
TATATAGGAACGATATAAGAAGGGACCTCTTCGGTGGGTCTTTGGTGGGGTGGCGGAGGCAAATTAACATAAAAAAATTAACAAAACATACAATAAAAAGCAATTTTTTGTGTTATCCATGTACAAAAGAATAAAAACGGACAAAAACAAACACTTAAGATTCGTATGCGAGCAGAGATTAAAACAGCCAAGGGCACGATGCATGTGACCCTCTACGAAAAAGAAGTGCCGGGGACGGTGGCCAACTTTGTGAAGCTGGCGGAGAGCGGATTCTACGACGGACTGCGCTTCCACCGCGTCATTCCCGGATTCGTCATCCAGGGTGGCTGCCCCTACAGCCGCAACCCGCACGACCCGCGCGTGGGCACCGGCGGCCCGGGCTGGACCATCAAGTGCGAAACCTCCGCCCCCCTGCAGCACCACGACCGCGGCGTGCTCAGCATGGCCCACGCCGGCAAGGACACCGGCGGCAGCCAGTTTTTCATCTGCCACAACCGCCAGAACACCCAGCACCTCGACGGGGTGCACACCTGCTTCGGCCGCGTGGACGAGGAGGACTGGCCCGTCATCGACGCCATACGCCCCGGCGACCTCATCGAGAGCGTCACCGTCGAAAAGAACAATTGATAGATTATTTCTCTTAAATCAGGATAGATATGAATTTGGGAATTAAACTTCTAGTGGCCGAGGACGACCCCAACCTGGGTACTATCCTCAAAGCCTACCTGACGCAGAAAGGCTACACCGTGGTGTGGGCCAAGGACGGAGAGGAAGCGCTGACCATGTTCGACGCCGAAGATGTCGACGCTTGCATCCTGGACGTCATGATGCCCATGAAGGACGGTTTCGCCGTTGCCAAGGAAATACGCAAGGTGGACAAAAAAGTGCCCATCATCTTTTTGACTGCCAAGAACCTGGAGGAAGACAAACTGAAAGGCTTCGAGGTGGGTGCCGACGACTACATCACCAAACCGTTCTCCATGGAGGAGCTCCTGGCCCGACTCAACGCCACCATGCGCCGCAGCTTCAACGAGGACCGCCCCGACAAGAACGTGTTCAAAATCGGCAACTTCACTTTCGACTATGTGCACCAGACCCTCACCATCGGCGGCGAGGTGCAGCGCCTCACCGCCAAGGAGTGCGACCTGCTGCGCATCTTCGCCGTGAACTTCAACCAGCTGGTGGATCGCAACACCACGCTGCAGAAAATCTGGAAGGACGACAGCTACTTCGCCGCACGCTCCATGGACGTGTACATCACCAAGCTGCGCAAGTACCTCAAGGCCGACCCCACGGTGGAGATTGTCAACGTGCACGGCGTGGGCTTCAAACTGTCGCACAAGGAGAGCTAAAAGTTAAGAGTTTAGAGTTTAGAGTTTAGAGTCAAGAATCAAGAGTCTGGAATGAAGCTGACGTTTCTGGGTACGGGGACATCGCAAGGGGTGCCTGTCATTGCCTGCAAGTGCAATGTATGCCGGAGTGCCGACGAGCACGACCGCAGGCTGCGCACGTCGGCGCTGCTGACGACGGACACGGGGAGGAATATCCTGTTCGACATCGGGCCCGATTTCCGCCAGCAGATGCTGCGCCACCAGGTCGACCACCTCGACGCCATCCTCATCACCCATGCCCACCGCGACCACGTGGGCGGGCTGGACGACATACGGTCGTTCAACTATGTGCAGCACCGCAATATGGACATCTACCTCAACGGCGAGGCCAAGCGGGCCCTGCTGCGCGACTACGCCTACATCTTCGCCCACCACGAATTTCCGGGTCTGCCCGAGGCCGACCTGCACGGGGTGGGGGAGGAGCCCTTCGAGGCGGCGGGCGAAAGGGTGGTGCCCATCAAGGCCATGCACAAGGACCTGCCTATCCTCGGCTACCGCGTGGGCGACATGGCCTACATCACCGACGCCAACCACATCGAACCTGAAGAACTGGATAAACTGAAAGGGTTGAAGGTGCTGGTGCTGAATGCACTGAGGAAGGAGAAACACTTCTCGCACTTCTGCCTGTCCGAGGCGCTGGAAGTGATCGGGAAGGTGAACCCCCAGCGGGCATTCCTGACCCACATAAGCCACGAGATGGGCCTGCACGCAGAGACCATGGAGGAACTGCCCGCCGGAGTGCGGCTGGCCTACGACAACCTGGAGGTGGAGATATGATATCAATTTGTATACCAATATATAATTACTATGCCTATCCCCTGGTGCGCCGCCTGGCGACACAGATAGAGCGGCTGTCGGACCCCGACAGCTACGAGATTGTGTGCATCGACGACCACTCCTCGGGCTACTACCTCAACCAGAACATGGGCATCTGCGACCTGGCCACCTACCTCCGTCTGAACGAGAACATCGGCCGGGCCCGCATCAGGAACCTCTTTCTGAAGTACGCCAAAGGCGAATGGCTGATGTTCCTCGACAACGACTCGGTGGTACCCGACAATTTCCTGCGCACCTACCTCAAGGAGACGTCCGGAGTGGCCGACGTGGTGGTGGGCGGACGGGTGTACGACCAGCGCGGCAACGACCGCGACCGCCGCCTGCGCTACCTCTACGGCACCAAGATTGAGAGCCAGCCCGTCGAAGAACGCGAGCGCCATCCCTACCGCTCCTTCATGACGAACAACTTCATGGTGCGCCGCACCGTGCTGGAAAGCATCAAGTTCGACGCCCGACTGACCAAATACGGCCACGAGGACACCCTCTTCGGCTACCAGCTGGAGAAGCGCCATGTGCCCATACGCCACATCGACAACGCCGTTGTCAACGGATACGTGGAGACCAACCTGGAATTCCTCAACAAGAGTATCGAGGCTGTGGAAAACCTGGTGCAGATATACGACTATATGTGGGAGGAGCCGATGTTTGCCCGGTCGGTCAACCTGCTGAAGGCCTACACCAAAGTGCGGAGGATGCGCCTGCACGGGCTGGTGCACTTGGTGTACAGGATGTTGAAGCCTGGCCTGGAGTCCTCCTTTGTGAGTGGGAAGGCCGTGTCGCTGAAACTCTTCAGCTTCTACAAGCTGGGGACATTCATCCACTACAAGCATTACAACGAAAACAAGAAATAAACCAACCGTTAACCCATAAAAAAAGAGGAACCATGAACAGAACATTCCGAAACGCAATCAGTGTTGCAGCGGTCCTGCTGCTCTGCATCGGTGCCAGTGCACAGGTGCGCGAAACCACCTATTACGACGACGGCTCGTACTACACCGGCCAGCGCGACGCCAAGGGACGCCGCCACGGCGACGGCCTGATGGTCTTCGCCAACGGCGACCGCTACGAAGGCAACTGGAAAAAAGGCGACATCGACGGCGAAGGCACCAAAACTTTTGCCGATGGTTCGGTGTACAGCGGCCATTGGAAAAAAGGCATCTTCAACGGGCACGGTATCTATCGTTTCCCCAACGGCGACATGATAGAGGGCGAGTGGTCAGGCAATATCTGCGACGGATTCTACCAGTGGTCCGACGGCACCCGTGTCGAAGGCCGTTTGGTCAATGGTGCAGCCACCGGCCAGTGCGTCAAGACCTGGCCCAACAAGGACCGCTACGAAGGCAACTTTGTCCAGAACCATCTCTCGGGTTATGGCAAGATGAAGTACGGCGACGGTTCCAGCTATGAAGGCAACTGGTACAAAGATATGTACGAAGGTGAAGGCACCTACATCTCCGCCGACGGCGAAGTCATCAAAGGACGTTTTCATGAAGGACAACTAATAGAGCAAAATGAATAGAAAAGTATTTTTCGTTGCGACTCTAACCCTGGCAACCTTCCTTTTGGCGGGTTGCTGGGGCAGCCGTTTTGTGTCGGCCGACGCCGACCTCGAGTCAATCTATATGGGCAAGTCGTACTACGACATTGTCGACGAATTCGGTCGTCCCGACTACACCACGCAGGACGAGGAGGGGGGCACCCGCATTGTCTACTATGCCGCCAACCTCAACGGCACCTCCGCCGCCAGACTCTACCGCCAGTACAAAGTGTGCAACCGCATAACCAAGGAGGAGGGCCAGCCGACGGCTCCCGTCACTTTCTCGTTCAATATCAGAAACAAGTGCTATGCTGTCGAGTCCGATTTCATGCGCGAGAAGACCAAAGTGTCGGAAAACAAGAACAAGAAAGAGGACAGCCGCCCGCAGTGGGTGCGTCCCCGTGTGCCGCGTTCGTTCGACTTCCCCTATGTCGACCGCCGCTCGCCCTACGGCGAACTGGTCACCATCGAGAAGATAGAGGTTGAACGCGACAAGACGGTGGTATACTTCTCCTTCTGCGACCGCACCCCGAAGCACCGTCCGCTCTACGACAAGGGCCTCGCCATCAACGGCGATGTCTTCATCCGCGACTGCGCCACCGGCAAGCGCGTGAAGTTTGTCAAAGCCGACGGCATCACCATCTATCCGGAGTACACCGACTTTGCCCACAACAAAGGCGGCTACGACGTGCTGGTCTATTCGCTCACCTTCGAGGCGCTGCCCTTGGAGACCGAGACCATCGACATCGTCGAACCCGGCGCCGAGGGCTTCAACTTCTACGGCGTCGACGTGCGCACCCCGCTCACCTTCCGCCAGGTGAAGCAGGCCAACCCCCTTCCTGAAAATTAACAAAAACAGATATTTATGAAGAAAACCCTACTTTCTGTGGCAGCAGCGGCGTTGACCCTCGCCGCCTGCCAGTCGAACAAGAACACCGAGTCCACGGGCGACGTCATCGGCAAACCCAATGTCGCCGTCGAGAACGGCCGCTTCACCCCCGAGGTGATGTGGAGCCTGGGTGTGATGAGCGAGTACGCCGTCAGTCCTGACGGACAGAACATTGTCTACACCCTCCGCTACACCGACATGGAGCAGAACAAGAACAACACCGAGCTCTACCTCATGCCCGTCGCCGGCGGCGAGGCCCAGCGCCTCACCTGCACCGCCGAGAGCGAGTTCTGCCCCGTGTGGAAGGACAACAACACACTGCTCTTCTGTCGTGGAAATGAAATCCGCAGCATCGACATCAAGTCCCTCAACGAGAACGTCATCGCCACCTGCGAGCGCGGCTTCGAGGGCTTCAAGCTGGCTCCCGACGGCAGCTCGCTGGTCTACATCAGCACAATCCCCGTGGAGCGTCCCGAGCACATCGGCAAGCTCTTCGCAGGCCTGGACAAGACCACCGGCCGCATCAACGAGGACCTCATGTATCGCCACTGGGACCAGTGGGTGGATGAAATTCCGCAGATCTACCTCGTCTCCCTCCAGAACGGCACCGCCAACCTCGACAATGCTGTCGCCATCGTCGACGGTCCCTACGAGTGCCCCATGCGCCCCTGGGGTGGCACCGAGCAGTACAACTACAGCCCCGACGGCACCAAGATTGTCTACACCTGCCGCAAAAAGACCGGCTACGACTATGCCCACTCCACCAACAGCGACATCTACCTCTACGACATCGCCACCGGCGAAACCCGCAACCTCTCCGAGGGCATCATGGGCTACGACCAGAACCCCGTCTTCTCCCACGACGGCACCATGGTGGCTTGGGAAAGCATGGAACGCGACGGCTACGAAAGCGACAAGCTGCGCCTGATGGTCCTCGACCTCGCCTCCGGCCAGAGGGTCGACCTCACCGAGAAGTTCGACTACAGCGTCGGCAACATCCGTTGGTCCGACGACGACAAGGAACTCTTCGCCGTCGTCTCCTATCGCGGCATGAGCGAAATCTTCGGCTTCAACCGCGAAACCAAGGCCATCCGCCAGCTCAGCCACGGCTACCACGACGTCGTCGGCATCGACCTCAACGGCACCACCATCATCGCCAGCCAGCAATCCATCCAGTACCCCAACACCCTCTACCGTTACAACACCACCGACTCCCTCGCCGAGGGCACCAAGCTCTCCACCTTCAACGACGACGTCCTCTCGCAGGTGCGCATGGGCAAGGTCGAGGAGTGCTATGTGAAGACCGTCGACGGCAAGGACATGCTCACCTGGCTCATCTACCCCTACGACTACGACTCCACCAAGACCTATCCCGCGCTCCTCTTCTGCGAAGGCGGCCCCCAGAGCCCCGTCAGCCAGTTCTGGAGCACCCGCTGGAACTTCGAGGTGATGTCCGGCGCCGGCTACTTCGTCATCGCCCCCAACCGTCGCGGCGTTCCCGGCTTCGGCATGGAATGGCTTGAACAGATCTCCGGCGACTACGGCGGACTCTGCATGAAAGACTACATGGCCGCCACCGACTGGGCAGCCTCCCTGCCTATGATCGACCGCGAACGCATCGGTGCCTGCGGCGCCTCCTTCGGCGGCTATAGCATCTACTGGCTCGCCGGCCACAACCACGACGTCAAAGGCTACAACGAGGGCCGTCGCTTCAAGGCCTTCCTCGCACACAACGGCATGTTCAACTTCGAACAGCAGTACCTCGAAACCGAGGAAATGTGGTTCGACAACTGGGACCTCGGTGGCCCCTACTGGGACTGGAACAACCCCCAGATCAAAAAGAGCTACAGCAACTCGCCCCACCTCTTCGTCGACAAGTGGAACACCCCCATCTGCGTCATCCACAGCGAGTTCGACTTCCGCATCGTTGCCTCCGAGGGCATGGCCGCCTACAACGCCGCCCAGATGCGCCACATCCCCAGCCGCTACCTCTACTTCCCCGACGAAACCCACTGGGTGCTCAAACCCCAGAACAGCCTCCTCTGGCATCGCAACTTCATCGACTGGTTCGACCAGTGGCTCAAAAAATAACACTAAACGCATAACACCAAACCCCAAACAGCCCGCCGATTTCGGTGGGCTGTTTTCATATCTAACGCTTTGTAACCCAACAAGCCCGCCGATTTCGGCGGGCTTTTTTCGTATCTAACAGTTTGTAATCCAGATAGCTGTGGTTGCCAATAAAATTATTCACGCGCGTATCAAGAATTTTGCGTATCTTTGCACTTTAAAAACCAGAAACGAAACCCCTATGAAAGTAAAAGTCGGAATTGCACAAATGTCCTGCACCGAGGACAAAACACGCAACATCGAGCGCTACACCGAGAAAGTCCGCCAGCTCGCCGCCGACGGTGCCCAAATCATCTGCCTCCAGGAGCTCTTCGCCTCCCTCTATTTCTGCGACGAAGAACGCTACCAGAACTTCGCCCTCGCCGAACCCATCCCCGACGGCCCCACCTGCCGGCACTTCATGGCTTTGGCCAAAGAACTCGGCGTCGTCATCGTATGCTCCCTCTTCGAAAAACGCGCCGAAGGCCTCTACCACAACACCACCGCCGTCATCGACGCCGACGGCTCCTACCTCGGCAAGTACCGCAAAATGCACATCCCCGACGACCCTGGCTACTACGAGAAATTCTACTTCACCCCCGGCGACCTTGGCTACAAGGTCTTCAAGACCAAGTTCGCCACCATCGGCGTCCTCATCTGCTGGGACCAGTGGTACCCCGAAGCCTCCCGCATCACCGCCCTCATGGGCGCTCAGATACTCTTCTATCCCACCGCCATCGGCTGGGACGTCCGCCAGAACGAGGACGACAACCGCGAACAGTACGACGCCTGGCAGACCATCCAGCGCTCACACGCCGTCGCCAACGGCGTCCCCGTCGTCTCCGTCAACCGCACCGGCCTCGAAGGCGGCATGCAATTCTGGGGCGGCAGCTTCATCACCAACGCCTTCGGCCGCATCCTCTACCAGGCTCCCCACCTCGAGGAGGCCTTCCACGTTCAGGAACTCGACCTCGACCAGACCGACCACTACCGTCGCCACTGGCCCTACCTCCGCGACCGCCGCATCGACTCCTACGCCCCCATCCTCAACCGCTACATCGACGAATAACCCATCACTAAATACTAAACACTTAACACTAAACACTAAACACTAAAAAAAACATGTCCCCCAAAGAACAAGGCTACTATATGCCCGCCGAATGGGCTCAGCACGAAGCCACCTGGCTCACCTATCCCAAGAACCCCGACTCCTGGCCTGGCAAGATCGAAACCATCTACCCCTCCTACCACCTTTTCGTCAAAACCCTCGCCGAGTGCGAGCAGGTCCACATCAACGTCGACGACCAGCCCATGGCCGACCACGTCTCCAACTCCCTCGCCAAAATCGGTACCAACATGGCCAACATCCACCTCCACCTCATCCCCAGCAACGACGCCTGGTGCCGCGACCACGGCCCCGCTTTCCTCCTCAAGAAGGGTGGGGGAGAGCGCGCCATCGTCAACTGGAACCACAACGCCTGGGGCGGCAAATACCCCTACGAGCTGGACACCGAGGTTCCCCTGCGCATCCACGACCTCATGCCCGACACCCCCCTCTTCTCGCCCGGCATCGTCATGGAAGGCGGCAGCATCGACGTCAACGGCTGCGGCGACCTCCTCACCACCACCTCTTGCCTCCTCAACCCCAACCGCAATCCCAACCTCAACCAGGACCTGATTGAGCAGTACCTCCGCAACTACTACGGCGTCGACAACATCATCTGGCTCGGCGACGGCATCGTCGGCGACGACACCGACGGCCACGTCGACGACCTCTCCCGCTTCGTCGCTCCCGACACCATCCTCACCGTCGTCGAACACGACGCCTGGGACGAAAACTACCAACCCCTCCAGCGCAACCTCCAAATACTCAACCGCTCCCGCCTCGCCAACGGCAAGCAGCCCACCATCGTCGAAATGCCCATGCCCGACCTCGTCTTCTACGACAACCAGCGCCTACCGGCCTCCTACGCCAACTTCTACATCGCCAACTCCAAAGTCATCTTCCCAACCTACCGCTGCCTCGCCGACAACGAAGCCGCCTACATCCTCGAGGCTCTCTTCCCCGACCGCGAAATCATCGGCATCGACTCCACCGACATCGTCTGGGGCCTCGGCTCCTTCCACTGCCTCTCCCAGCAAATGCCCGCAATCACCACCACCCACTAAACACTCATCACTCATCACTCATCACTATGAAAAAGCTCCTCGCAATAATTTCAATTTTCAATTTTCAATTTTCATTTTCCCAGGCCCAAGCCCCCTTCCTCCCCGACACCGTCACCCCCGGGCAGGTACGTGTGGACCAGGTCATGCGCCTCATCGACGGCAACTACACCTCTGCCCCCGACATGGAGCAACTCTCCACCGAGGCCATCAACGCCATGCTCCGCGCACTCGACCCCCACAGCGTCTACATCCCCGCCCGCGACGTCGAACGTGCCAACGAGGGCCTCAACGGCAACTTCGAAGGCGTCGGCATCTCCTTCCAGATCGTCGCCGACACCATCGTCGTCCAGTCCGTCATCGACGGCGGCCCCTCCGAGAAGGTAGGCCTCCTCGTCGGCGACAAAATCGTCGGCATCGACCGCCAGCCCGCCACCGGCGACAGCATCAACAACCAATTCGTCTTCAACCACCTCCGTGGCAAGAAAGGCACCGTCGTCAACCTCGACATCCTGCGCCAGGGAACCATCTACAACTTCGAAATCACCCGCGACCGCGTACCCATCTACTCCGTCGACACCTGGTTCATGGCCGACTCCACCATCGGTTACATCCGCCTCACACGCTTCGCCCGCACCTCCGTCAGTGAATTCAACAAAGCCTGCCGCAGCCTCGAGAAACAGGGCATGAAGTCCCTCATCCTCGACCTCCGCGGCAACACCGGCGGTTTCCTCGACATTGCCTGCGCCCTGGCCAACGAATTCCTCGAGCGCGGCCAGCTCATCGTCTACCAGGAAGGCCGCCGCACCCCCCGCCAGAACTACAACGCCAACGGCCGCGGACACTTCCGTGCCAAACGCGCAGCGAACGGCGCCATTATTGGCGGCAACCTCGTCATCCTCATCGACGAAGGCTCCGCCTCCGCCTCCGAAATCGTCTCCGGAGCCGTGCAGGACTGGGACCGCGGCACCCTCATCGGCCGTCGCTCCTTCGGCAAAGGCTTGGTACAGCGCATGTTCCCCCTCAGCGACGGCGGACAGGTGCGCCTCACCACAGCCCGCTACTTCACCCCCGTCGGCCGTTGCATCCAGCGCCCCTACGACAAAGGTTCCGACGCCTACCGCGACGACATCTCCGAGCGCTATAAGCACGGCGAACTCGTCAACGCCGACTCCATCCACTTCCCCGACTCCCTGAAATACCGCACCGCCCACGGCCGCACCGTCTACGGCGGCGGCGGCATCATGCCCGACATCTTCGTCCCCCTCGACACCATGCGCCTCTCCGACTACTACATCTCCCTCCGCGGCAAAGGCCTCCTCAACACCTTCCCCCTCCAATGGGCCGACGCCCACCGCAAGGACCCCCGTGTCAAAACCTTCGAACTCTTCCTGCAGAACTACGACTCCTTCGGCCTCGACGCCCAGCTTGCCGCCGCAGCCATCGAGAAAGGCGTCGTCCGCGACACCGCCCGCGAAGCCGCCGAACCCCAGCGCACCGCCCACAGCGACCAGTACCTCGCTCTCATGCTCAAAGCCCAGGTCGCCAAAGACCTCTTCGGCATCGAATACTACTACAAAATCATGAAAGAAATCGACGAGCCCTACCTCCGCGCCCTCGACTTCCTCCACGGAAAGTAGCGGAACACAATACATCTCACAGCAATGCGACAGAGCAGAGAAACCATTGTTTCTCTGCTCTGCGTCTTAATATATTGATATTTTTTTTACCATGTGAAAATAAAAATGTATCTTTGCAAATTAAAAAAACACACACATTTCACATGAAAAGACTATTACAGCTTTGCCCGTTCTTGGTTTCCGTTTTTTTGACGCAGGGAATAAAAGCGCAAAACTACGACTTTTCAGCCGTTGCGCCCAGCGGTCAGACGCTATTCTATAAAGTCGACCACGTCAATAACACGGCTGCCATAGTGCAGGAAAACACCGATTATCCAAATTATACCACAAACCCTTCTGGAGAATTGACCATTCCATCCATCGTCTCCTTCGAAGCCCATGACTATACGGTGACCACCATCGGACGCAGTGCGTTTGAAGGCTGCAGTGGACTCACTGCAGTAACATTGCCCTCCACCCTGACAACCATTGAGCGATCAGCTTTCAGAAGTTGCAACCTGTATGCAATAACCATTCCCCAAAACGTTACAAGCATTGATGGCAATGCTTTTATCTACTGCTCCAACATGTCAACCATTACGGTAGATGCCGGAAACACGACGTTTGACAGTAGAAACAACTGCAATGCCATCATCGAGACCGCCACCAACAAACTCATTGTTGGATGCACCACCACCACCATCCCCAACACCGTTACAGCCATTGGAACATACGCCTTTGCAATGTATCAAGATTATCCGTCCATACACATTCCAGGCTCTGTGGCAAACATCGAAGAGAATGCCTTCTACACCTGCTTCGGTACGACCACCATTGTCGTCGATGCAGACAACACCGCATACGACAGCCGTCATCATTGCAACGCCCTAATCGAGACTGCCACCAATGAACTTATCCTCGGATGCATAAACACCATCATACCGAACACCGTGACCAGTATCGCACCCCAGTCATTCTCCAACTGTTCGAACCTGGCTTCCATAACCATTCCGCACTCTGTAGACAACATAGGACACGAAGCCTTCCGAAGCTGTGGATTGACTGAAATCACCTGTCTCGCCACCACCCCTCCGGCGCTCTCCTATCTTGTGTTTTATAACATTTACGACCCTGCATATATCAACATTCCTGTCTATGTCCCCTGCGGGAAGGTAGCAGATTACCAATCCGCCGACGGCTGGAACCAATTCACCAACATCCAAGAAATATTTCCGTATTC
>DFIZ01000012.1:24890-27841 GCA_002372855.1 Bacteroidales bacterium UBA3684 | reverse complement strand
CCCACCTGCACCGACAGCACCGCCACCATCACCGCCACCCCCAATTGTGGCTATCGCTTTGTCCGCTGGGAAGATGCCGCAGGAACCATCGTCAGCACAGATAATCCCTGCTCCATTTCTGTCACCCGGGACAGCGTCCTCGTAGCAGTGTTCGAAGCTACTCACTTTTCGCTAACGTGTCCTTCGGGCCAGACTTTATTCTACAACATTATCGACCCTGTCAACCATTATGTCGAACTGACCTATCCAAACGAATGCATGGTTGACAAAAATACCATAAACCAATGGAGTAGAGATTTAGCCAACCTATTATGGGGAGACACTCCCAAGCCGACAGGTTCTTTGGTCCTCCCGGACACAGTATCATTTAATGGAACCTCCTATACCGTCCGAGCTGTTGGTTCTTATACATTCTCATGCTGTGGCATTACATCTCTTGTGATGCCAAATACAATAGACAGTATAGCATCCAACGCTTTCCACAATTGTTCCAACCTGTCTAACATCACATATTCTAACACATTAAAATATATAGGCGAAAATGCCCTGCGTGGATGCAGGTTGGACAGTGTCGTCTTGCCTTCGTCTCTTAGAGTCATCGGCGTCGCCGCATTGACAAGCTCCAATATAACCAGTATAACGCTGAACGACTCCTTGGAGGTCCTGTCAAATTGGAGTTTGTCCGTAAATCCATTTACCTCTTTGTACATCCCTGCTTCTGTCAGAGAACTCCACACTGCATGCTGGTACAATAGCCTGTCCACAATTGTTGTGGACCCTGACAATCCGTATTACGACAGCCGTAACAATTGCAATGCAGTCCTCAATACAATGGGTGAGGTGCTGCAGGCTTGCAACAGCACCGTTCTTCCCGAGGGTACAACCCGTTTGTATGGTGATGCATTTAGAGGATGTCGTTATGGCACATTTGTTGTACCGAATACAGTTACCGATATGGCATTTCATGAATGTCATATCGGGAAACTCGTAATAAGTTCTCCAACAATTAAGCTGAGTACGACATTTTTAACCGTCGACACCATCCAATTCCTAACAGATACACCACCCGTATCCATCAACAATTACGATGGCGATTTTTTAACAACACCTATCATTGTTCCCTGCAACTCATTAGCCGCTTACCAAGCACATCCTGTATGGGGTCGATTCTCTAACATACAAGAGCTCAACACCCTGCAAATCACCCTGATTGCCGAGCATGGCCAAGCCTCAGTGACGACGCGCCCCACCTGCACCGACAGCACCGCCACCATCACCGCCACACCCAACGAGGGCTACCAGTTCACCCACTGGAGCGACGGCAACAGCGACAACCCCCGCACCGTCACCGTAACCTCCGACACCTCCTTCACAGCCATCTTCACCCTCCAAAACTCCAGCGAGCCCACACCCGCTGTCTCCTGCGGCGAATACCAGTGGCCCGCCATATCCTCGCCCGGCCTCGAAGTGCAAATCAAACAGAAACACGACCACCTCTCCGCCTATGCCGCACAAGGATGGGATACCGTCGTCACACCGGGCACCCCAACTATCGTACTCAGCTGCATGCCCTACATCCCCGTCCAATACTTCAACGGACAATACACCGTGGACCAGATACCCTACAACCCCGCCGACACATCCTTCTCCGCCAGCAACCGAACGCTAAGCAATGCCGACGACAGATTTAGCGACCCTGAACCCATCCCATTCCCCTTCTACTTTTTCGGCATCCCCAAAAACCACTTCCGCCTGGGATCAAATGGACTTGTTACATTTTGCGACTCAACCCTTTTCGGAACCTACAACATGTGCCCCTACAGCTATTCGGCGCCAATCCCTTGGCACGACGGACAAACCGGAGCCCCAACCATTGGCGACGGTTTGAACCGGATGCGCGACGCCATCTATGGCATCTTCGAGGACACCGACCCCAGTCATCTTCAAGGGACTGCCAACCAAGGCATCTACTATGGCGTGCACGGCCAATACCCCAACCGTAAAATCATCTGCTCCTGGGACAACCTGCCGCAGTTCAGATGCAACGACCTCCGCAGTTCATACCAGATCGTCTGCCACGAAGGCACCAACATCATCGAAGTCCACGTAAAACAGCGCCAGGCATGCGCCGCATGGCTCAACGGCATCGGCGTCATCGGCATCCAGAACGCCACCGGACTGCCGCAACTCCAGGGCACCCCTGACAGCCCGACCCGCAACGTCGTTCCAGGCTCCCCTGCCGCCTTCTGGCCCGAAGGCAAAAACACCTTCAACACCGACCTCTCCCACACCTCCTACCGCTTCACTCCCCAGGGCACCACCGACTACAGCTACAAATGGTACCGCATCTTTGACGACGGCCGCGACAGCCTCGAACTCACCACCAACACCTCCGACACCAACGGACACTTCATCCCCATGGACAGCGAAAGCCCCTGCCCCACGCTCACACGCGCCGTCGTCAGCCCCACCGAACCCGCCAAATACGTCTTCGAACTCCGATTCCGCAACGCCGACAACGTCGAATACATCCTGCACGACACCTGCACCGTGGGCATCGTCACCCCGCTGCAGGACACCCTCATCAACATCCACTTCGAAATGGTCGGCGACAGCCTATTCTCGCAGGACGGCCTCTCCATGGTCGTGGCCAACCAGGACGAAAGCTTCGTCAAACTCAGATTCGACGTCGTGCCCACGGCGGAACGCATCGAAATCTACGACCGGCAGATGAACCTCGTGGCCACCTTCCAGAACTCCGTCGACGCACACATCCTCCGCATGACCACCGGCCTCTACACCATCCGCGCCGTCTTCCCCGACGGCAACACCTTCGAAGGCACCATTGACTTCACCAACGACCTCCGCTAGCCACCTCCCACCGCATACCTACCCAATACCTACCCAATACCTACATAAGAGGTCATTTCTTATATTGTTCTTATATCGTT
>DFIZ01000012.1:15481-24790 GCA_002372855.1 Bacteroidales bacterium UBA3684 | reverse complement strand
GAAGTATATAGGAACTATATGTGAAAGGACCTCTTCAACCCCTCTTTAGGCAGTTTTTTTTCCATATATCTCAAAAATTTTGTATATTTGCATTCTCATACCCCACAACCATCGGCACTCAACCGTTTGACTGCTAGGAGTATGCATATCGTGACATTTAATATTATTAATAATAAAAACACAAAAAAGAATATGACACCTTCACACATCGAACACATCGGCATCGCCGTCACCAACCTCGACGAGGCTATCCGTTACTGGGAGGACATCATGGGCCTCAAATGCTACGCCATCGAGGAAGTCAAGGACCAAAAGGTCAAAACAGCCTTCTTCCGCTGCGGCGACGTCAAGATTGAGCTCCTCGAGCCCACCTGCCCCGAGAGCACCATCGCCTCCTTTATCGAGAAGAACGGCGGCAAGGGCGGCATGCACCACATCGCCTTCGCCATGGATAACACCGACCAGGCACTCAACGAGGCCAAGGACAAGGGCGTACGCCTCATCGACCAGCAGAGCCGCCCCGGCGCCGAAGGCCTCCACATCGGCTTCCTCCACCCCAAAAGCACCCTCGGCGTACTCACCGAATTCTGCTGCAAATAAGAACCACGACGGATTAACAAATTAACGCATTAACAAATTAACGCATTATATATTATGGCTTTTGAACAGAAGATTAAAGAGCTGCTCGACAAGCGGGGCGAAGCCCGCATGGGCGGAGGCCAGAAAGGCATCGACAAGCAGCACGAATCGGGCAAACTGACCGCCCGCGAACGCATCGCCCTCCTCCTCGACGAGGGCTCCTTCGAGGAGTTCGACATGTTTGTCACTCACCGCTGCACCAACTTCGACATGCAGAAGAAGTCCTACCTCGGCGACGGCGTCGTCACAGGCTACGGCACCATCAACGGCCGCATGGTCTACGTCTTCGCCCAGGACTTCACCGTCCTCGGCGGCTCCCTCAGCGAGACCATGGCCCTCAAGATCTGCAAGATCATGGACCAGGCCATGAAGGTCGGCGCACCCGTCATCGGACTCAACGACTCCGGCGGAGCCCGCATCCAGGAGGGTATCAACGCTTTGGCCGGCTTCGCCGAAATCTTCGAGCGCAATATCCTGGCCAGCGGCGTCGTCCCGCAGATCAGCGCCATCTTCGGCCCCTGCGCCGGCGGCTCCGTCTACAGCCCCGCGCTGACCGACTTCATCCTCATGTCCAAAGAGAACAGCTACATGTTCCTCACCGGCCCGAAAGTGGTGAAAACCGTCACCGGCGAGGACGTCACCGTCGACAAGCTCGGCGGCGCCATGGTGCACGCCTCCAAGAGCGGCGTGGCCCACTTCGTCGGCGAGACCGAGGAGGCCACCCTCCAGCTCATCCGCGACCTCGTCGGATACATCCCCAGCAACAACTTCGAAGAGGCCCCCTTCGTCCCCACCGAGGACCCCATCGACCGCCTCGAGGACAGCCTCAACACCATCATCCCCGACAACCCCAACCAGGCCTACGACGTCAAGGACGTCATCCACGCCATCGTCGACGACGGCAAATTCCTCGAAGTGCATGAGAAATTCGCCCAGAACCTCGTGGTCGGCTTCGCCCGCATGGGCGGCATGAGCGTCGGCGTCGTCGCCAACCAGCCCAAGGCTATGGCCGGCGTGCTCGACTGCAACGCCTCCCGCAAGGGCGCCCGCTTCGTGCGCTTCTGCGACGCCTTCAACATCCCGCTGGTGACCCTCGTCGACGTGCCCGGCTTCCTGCCCGGCACCGGCCAGGAGTACAACGGCGTCATCAACCATGGTGCCAAGATGCTCTTCGCCTACGGCGAGGCCACGGTGCCCAAGGTCACCGTCACCCTCCGCAAGAGCTACGGCGGCGCCCACATCGTCATGAGCTGCAAGCAGCTGCGCAGCGACATCAACTACGCCTGGCCCACGGCACAGATTGCCGTCATGGGTGCCAGCGGCGCCACCGAGGTGCTGCACGGCCGCGCCCTGAAGGAAATCACCGATGCCGAAGAGAAGGCCAAGTTCATCGCCGAGAAGGAGAAGGAGTACAACGACCTCTTCGCCAACCCCTACAACGCCGCCAAGTACGGCTACATCGACGATGTCATCGAGCCGCGCAACACCCGCTTCCGCGTCATCCGTGCCCTCCAGGCCCTCCAGACCAAGAAGGACACCCTGCCCATGAAGAAGCACTGCAACCTGCCGCTCTAAACAGTTAAGAGTTAGGAGTTAAGAGTTAGAAAATACATTATTTTTTAATCAATATTTAAAACATCAAAAAAAATGAAAAAAGTTCTTTTGACCGCCGTTGCCGCCATGGCCATGTTCGCCATGACCGCCTGTGGAAACAACAACCAGCCCACCGAGGCTACCGACACCGCCGCCGTTGAGGCCGCTGCCACCGAGCAGTGCGACAAACAGTGCGACAAGCACTGCGAGGGCGACACCGCCGCTTGCTGCAAGCAGGGCGAGGCCGTCGAAGGCCAGGCCTGCGAGAAGCAGTGCTGCAAGAAGGCCGAGGGCCAGGGTTGCGAGAAACAGTGCGACAAGAAGTGCGAGAAAGCCCAGTAAAGTGTTTTTCGGTTTAAGGTTTTCGGTTCCATCACGAACCTTGAACCTTAAACCGTAAACCTTAAACCTTTTTTTGATGTTGCAATAAAGAAAAACAATGAGTACCATTAAGAAAATGCTGATAGCAGGTCTGTTCTGCTTCGCCATGCTCAGCGCCACGGCCCAGGGTCACGGCCACCATGCCGGTCCCGCCCCCGACGCTGTTGCCGGAGCGACCGCCCCTGCCGAACCCCGTCCCGAGCAGCCCCACGAGGGTTGCATGATGCACGGCATGGTTCCCACGGTGGACTTCCAGAGCGTAAAGATCTGCTTTGCACCCCAGATGGGTGCCTTCATAGCCATCGACAGTATCGAATGCTCCGTGCACCTCGTCAAGATGGTGGGCGAGAAGCTCGACACCGTCGGTAGCTACCAAACCGACAATATCTACAAACGCCACGACCTGAAGAACATCCTTCGTCCCGTCAGTGTCGGCGCCATGGGCAAATACGTCGTTGTGCTGGCTTCGGCCGTCAACGACACCGCCTACGTGGCCCTGCTGGACCAGGAGATGAACGTTGTGGCCCGCCGCGACTTCCGCAGCCCGATGTATGCCATGCACTTCGAGCACGGCCAGATGTTCGTCGTCGGTCGCAACCCCTTCGGCTACGACATCAACGTCATCTCGCTGCACGGCGGCCTGGAGAACTTCGCCAACGGCGAGGCCCTCAGCCAGCACTACCGCGTCTTCAAGCAAAGCGAGAAGATCAAGCACTCCGACCCCATCGGCGTTGGCCTGGCAGCCGTGGCTATTGCTGTGGTGTTCCTCGCCCTGATTTGCATTGCCCTCATTCTGCAGGGTAGCGGCAAGCTGATGAAAGGCCTGGGCGAAGACAAGAAGAAGGACGACAAGAAGAAGACCATCAAGCCCGTGTCCGACGGTTCTTCCGCCATCAACGACCAGGAGGTCTATGCCGCCATCGCCGCCGCCATCCACCTCTACAACGACGAACTCCACGACGAGGAGGAAACTGTCATCACCATCCAGAAGGTGGAGCGCGAGTGGACACCCTGGAACGCCAAGTTCTATAATATGAATCAATATTTTAATAACAGAAAGTAGCAATGAAAAATTACAAGCTCAAGATAAACGGCAACGACTACAATGTTGACATCAACGAGGTCGAAGGCCAGGAAATAAAGCTCAACGTCAACGGTACCGACTATGTGGTGACCGTGGACCAGGAAATGAAGCCCACCAGAAAACCCGTGGCTCGTCCCGCCGCTGCCCCGACGGCCCAGGTGGCTCCCGCCGCCGGCGGCGCCGTGCAAAAGAGCAACGCTCCCGCTGCCGGCAACAAGGTGACCACCCCGCTGCCCGGCACCATCCTCGATGTCTATGTCAACGTCGGCGACACCGTGAAGAACGGTCAGACCGTTGTCCTGCTCGAGGCCATGAAGATGGAGAACAACATCGAGGCCGACTGCGACGGTACCGTCAAGGAAGTCAAGGTCCGCAAGGGCGACAGCGTCCTCGAGGGCGATGTGCTGGTTGTTATTGGATAATAAACAGTTTAAGTTGTCAGTTTAAGTTATAAGCAAACGCAAGAACTTAAAACTAAAACTAAAAACTAAAAACTAAAAAGAAAAATGATTAGTTTAGCAACAGGTGGCTTCATGGAGTTCATGTCGACGCAGCTGGTCCAGTTTCTGGAATACACCGGCTTCGCCAATGTGACCTGGGGCCACATAGCCATGATTTTGATCGGCTTGGTGTTCATCTTCCTGGGCATCAAGTACGAGTTTGAACCTCTTCTGCTGGTGCCTATCGGATTCGGTATGCTCATCGGCAACATCCCGTTCTATCCCGGATTGAAGATTGGCATCTACGAACAAGGGTCGGTGCTCAACATTCTCTACCATGGAGTGCAGAACGGCTGGTATCCACCCCTGATATTCCTAGGCATCGGCGCCATGACGGACTTCTCGGCGTTGCTGTCGAACCCCAAACTGATGCTTATCGGTGCCGCCGCCCAGATGGGTATTTTTGCCGCCTATATGGGTGCTCTGGCCCTGGGCTTCATGCCCAACGAGGCTGGTGCCATCGGTATCATCGGCGGTGCCGACGGCCCGACGGCCATCTTCATCTCCAGCCAGTTGGCTCCCGAGCTGATGGGTGCCATCGCCGTGTCGGCCTATAGCTACATGGCTCTTGTGCCCGTCATCCAGCCGCCCATCATGCGCATGCTCACCACCCAGAAGGAGCGCACCATCCGCATGAAACCTCCTCGCCAGGTCTCCAAGCTGGAGAAGATTACCTTTCCCATCATTGGTCTTCTGTTCTGCGCCTTCATCGTGCCGAGCGGTCTGCCCCTGCTGGGTATGCTCTTCTTCGGCAACCTGTTGAAAGAGTGCGGCGTCACCAAACGTCTCAGCGATGTGGCCTCCAACGCCATCGTCAATATCTGCACGCTGCTCATCGGCATCACCGTGGGTGCTTCGACCCAGGCTTCGGTGTTCCTGAGCGGCAAGAGCGTGATGATCTTCGCCCTCGGTGCCGGTTCGTTCATCGTGGCCACCTTCTTCGGTGTGCTCTTCGTGAAGATTATGAACCTCTTCCTGAAGGAAGGCAACAAAATCAACCCCCTCATCGGCAACTCCGGCGTCAGTGCTGTGCCCGACGCCGCCCGCGTGTCGAACAATGTGGGTCTGGAATACGACAAGACCAACTACCTCCTGCAGCACGCCATGGGTCCCAATGTGGCCGGCGTTGTGGGAAGCGCTGTGGCTGCCGGTATCCTGCTGGCTTTCCTGCACTAAGCGGAAAGCCTATAAAACAAAAAAAGTCCACCGTTTCGACGGTGGACTTTTTTGTTTGCTGTGGTTTTCTATTCCGCCCAGCGGACGTAGTCGGCTTTGCGGGGCAGGGGAGAGGGGATGTCTTTGGCGGGATAGCCGAGGACGAGATGGTCGATGCCCTCGTAGTCGCCTTCGATGCCGAGGTCTTTGAGGATTTGCTTGCCTTCGGGGCTGTCGAACTCCTCCTTGGCGCGATGTATCCAACAGGAGGCGAGACCGACGGCATGGGCGGCATTGGCGAGGTTGGTCAACACAGAGCAGCCGTCGTAGAGGTAGGTAGGTACCGAACGGTTGGCAAGGACGACGAGAACAACGGGAGCACCGTAGAAGGGGTCGAAGCCGTCGGGGGCGGTCTTCTCGCCACGTTGGCGTTTGAGGTTGTTCCAGATGGTGGCGTTCATATGCGACAGGCGGTTGCGAAGGTCGGGATTGGTGACGGCAACGATAAGCGGACTCTGCTTCCCATGGCCTGTAGGAGCCCAGGTTCCGGCTTCGCATACTGCAGCGATGAGTTCGCGCTGAGGCATTTCAGACAAGAAAGCGCGGCAACTGCGCCGCGCTTTCATATTTTCCAATGCTTGGGTGTTCATTTGCCGACAGATTTGACAACGTTGACGACGGTGGGAGTAAGGGAGACAGCTTGCGAACTAGGAGTACTTGCGTTGACAGTTCCAAGCTGCTGGGCGCCGAGGAGAGTGTTGATGAAGGAACCGGCATTCTGGTTGGTGATCAGGCCAGCGGAAGAAAGAATGAGGCCGGAGGTGAAGGCATTGCGGTAGTTGTTGTTGTCCTTGTTCTGGCGCAGTTGGGTATAGCATGTGGCGAGGGCAAGGGCGTTGGTGAGGTTGTTGCTGTTGGTGAGGTCGATGGTGCCGGTGCTCTTGTAGCTGTTGTAGAGACCGAGAACGGCAGAACCGCAAGTTTGGCCCAGAGCCTGTGCAGCGGTGTTGTTTGCGCCTGCGCCAAGCATACCGCAAGACGTCATTACCAGAGTGGCAGCGCATACGAAGAGAATTGCTAAACGTTTCATGTTGTGATACTTTTTATTGTTAATACTTTTTATTTCAGGGTGCAAATATACACTTTTTTTTGCAAATGACATTTTGTTTTGTCATTTTGTGTTGATTATTTCATCGAGTTCGAGCCATCGAAGTTCCTTTTCGTCGAGGAGGGAGATGAGTTCGCCGATGCGGGTAGAGGCGTTGGTGATAGCGGCGGGATCGGAGAGGGAGCCGTCGGAGAGTTGGCGTTCGAGGGTGGCGCGCTCGGCGGTGAGGGCGTCGATTTCGGAGGTGAGAGCTTCGTATTCTTTTTGCTCCTTGTAGGTTGCTTTGCGTTTTTGTGGCTGGGTGCGCGACTCAGTGATGGTGCGGTCGGCGGCCTTCTTTTCGCGGGCCTCCAACTGTTGCTCGCGTTCTTTGCGCTGGCGTTCGAGGCGGTACTGTGTGTAGTTGGAATGGTAGTCCTTTATTTTTCCATTGCCTTCGAAAACAAAAAGGTGGTCGACGATGTGGTCCATGAAGGAACGGTCGTGGGATACGATGATGAGACACCCCTTGTAGGTCTGCAGGAACTGTTCGAGGATTTGGAGTGTGTAGATGTCGAGGTCGTTGGTGGGCTCGTCGAGGATGAGGAAGTTGGGATTGGCCATGAGGACCTGCAGGAGGTAGAGCCTGCGGCGCTCGCCGCCACTGAGGTTGCCGAAGTAGTTGAACTGCGTGGTGCCGTCGAAGCCGAAGTAGGTAAGGAACTGGTGAGCGGAAAGGCTCTTGCCGTTGTCGAGTTCAATTTCCTCGGCAATGTCCTTCACGATGTCGATGACACGACGGTCTTCGGGAGCCGACATACCTGCCTGGGTGTAGTAGCCGAACTGGATGGTCTGGCCGACAACGACTCGGCCGGAGGTAGGCTTCAGCTTCTCTGTTATGATGTTGAGAAAGGTACTCTTTCCCACGCCATTGGGACCTACGATGCCTATCTTTTCGCCCTTCTTGAATACGTATGAATAGTCGTCGATAATGTTGCCATAGCATACGTTGTACAGCTCCAGTATCTTGCCACCGATGCGCTCGGTTTTGACGGTCAACTGTGGCCGGGAGTCGTCGAAGCGTGTGTGGGCTTTGGCTTCCAACTCATAGAAGGCATCGATGCGGGCCTGGGCTTTGGTGCCACGGGCCTGGGGCATGCGGCGCATCCATTCCAGCTCAGTTCGGTAAAGACTACGGGCTTTGGCCACCTCGGCGCGTTCGTTGGCTTCGCGTTCGGCTTTCTTTTCCAGATAGTAATCGTAATGTCCCTTGTAATGATAGAGACGTGCATTGTCAAGCTCGTATATATCCTGGCAGACATTGTCGAGGAAATACCTGTCGTGGGTGACCATAAGGAGGGCCAGATGTTGGCGGGAGAGGAATTCCTCCAGCCACTCGATCATGTCGATGTCGAGGTGGTTGGTAGGCTCGTCGAGGATAAGAAGATTGCAGTCGTCCATCAGCAGTCGACAAAGAGCCACTTTCTTTTGCTCACCACCGCTGAGGGTCTCCATGGGACGGTCAAGCAACGTATCCACTTTCATGCGACTCAGAATCTCCTCCATGCGCTGTTCGAACGACCAAGGGTCTTCCGTTTCAGGACGTTGAATGTTGTATACAAAATCACGGACAATCTGGTGTGGATACGCTTCCGGGCTCTGAGGCAGGTAGGCCATTTTAAGGTCGCCGCGGAAGGTGATTTTGCCGTTGTCCTGCAATGTGTTGTATCCGCGCTGGCCGGCAGCGGTCATGATGATGTTGAGCAGTGTCGACTTGCCGTAGCCGTTGCGGGCAATGAGCGCCGATTTCTGCCCGGCATTGATACCGAAGGAGATGTCCTCGAAGAGTAGTTTGTCCCCGAAACTCTTGGTGAGATTTTCTACAGTAAGCAGCGCATCAGCCATTCTTCTTTCTCATTTTTTTATATTCCTTGCGAGCTTTCTTCATGAGTTTTAAAAAGCGTTTGTCGGCGTGGAGGCGGGCCACGGCGGCACTGGCCACAAGGCGTGCGGCGTCGACATCGCTCTGCCAATGGTAACCGGCGATGACGCGACTCTGGCCGTACATGTAGCCGCGGGCCAGGATGGTGTCGGCCTTGTCGGGAGCCACCTCGGTGAGCAGCAGTGCGGCGCTCCAACCGAGGATGGTGTGTCCGGAGGGGTAGGAGCCATTGGTGCGAAGCCATTTTTCGTCGGAGGGGTAGATGGTAGGTTCGTTGAAGAAGACATAGGGGCGTGTGCGCATGTAGTGGTTCTTGGGCAGCTTGCCAGCCTGGTCGGTGGTGAGGAGACCCAGGGTGAGCATGCGGTAGATGGCGGGAGTGTTCTCCTGACTGATGTCTATGCCAAGCACACCGCTGTAGATTTTGCAAATGTTGTCGACACTCCAGACGGCGTCGCCCACGGCAATGGCCAGTCGTACAGGGTCTTTGCGTTGTTCCTGGCCCCAGCGGTACTGCGCGCGGTCGTACTGGAAAGCGGCGCTGGCGGTGTCGGGAGGCGGAGGCAGGAAGTGGACAGCATTGGGCATCTGCAACGAGTCGAGCAGGGGTCTCTGTGCTGTGGCGGCCATACCGAACAGCATGACGACAAGGAGTATGAGTGTGCGTTTCATTGTTTGAGCAGTTTGTCGGCTTGGTCTTTGGCGCGGGCATTGATGTCGGGGGTGAGGTATTTGTTCAGGGTGCGCAGAGCCACCATGAGAGCCGTCAGGTCGTCGGTGAATCCCAGGGCGGGAATGAAGTCCGGCACCAGGTCTGTGGGCAGGATCAGGTAGCCCAAAGCGCCAACGATGAGCGTCTTGGCCTTCATGGGCACATCCTTCGCCTGCAGCAGGAAGTAGAGCTGCAGGGCAGGGTAGAGCACCTTGG
>DFIZ01000012.1:10759-15353 GCA_002372855.1 Bacteroidales bacterium UBA3684 | reverse complement strand
TGCGGCGCTGTCTGAGGAGAAAATCGTTCCACCTTTTAAAACTTTCAATTTTCAATTCTCAATTTTCAATTACCCAACGCCTCCATGATGGCCTTGGCTGCTTTGCGGCCGGCGCCCATGGCCAGGATCACCGTGGCGGCACCGCTGACAGCATCGCCACCGGCAAAAATCAACTTGCGACTCGTCTGGCCGTTCTCGTCGGCCTTGATGCCTCCCCAGGGTTCGCACTCCAGACCCGGCGTCGTGGTACGGATCAGGGGGTTGGGACTCGTGCCGAGGGCGGCAACGATGGTGTCGGCCTCCAGGTTGAACTCGCTGTCCTCAATCTGTTTGAACGAGCGGCGCCCCTTGGCGTCCGCCTCGCCCATCTCCATCTTGGCGCAGCGCAGGGCGCGCACCGTGCCGTCCTCGTTGCCGAGGATTTCCACCGGGGCCGTCTGGAACATGAACTGCACACCCTCCTCCATGGCGTGGTGCACCTCCTCGCGGCGGGCGGGCATATCCTGCTGGCCACGGCGGTAGACCACCGTCACCTCGCTACCCAGACGAAGCGCCGTGCGGGCGGCGTCCATGGCCACATTGCCTCCGCCCACAACGATGACCTTCTTGCCCAGATAGATGGGGGTGTCGTACTTCTCGTCGTAGCCGTGCATCAGATTGGTACGAGTCAGCAGTTCGTTGGCGCTGATCACACCGATGAGGGTCTCACCCTTCACACCCATAAACTTCGGCAGTCCGGCGCCGGAGGCTATGTACACGGCGTCGTATTCCATCTCGCTGAAGAGCTGGTCGATGGTGATGCTCTTGCCGATGATGACGTTGGTGCGTATCTCCACACCCAGACGGCGCAGGTTCTCAATCTCGGGTTCCACCACCTTCTGCTTCGGCAGGCGGAACTCGGGGATGCCATAGACCAGCACGCCGCCGGCATGGTGCAGCGCCTCGAAGACAGTCACCTGGTAGCCATGCTTGGCCAGGTCGCCGGCACATGTCAGTCCGCTGGGACCGCTGCCCACCACCGCCACCTTGCGGCCCGCCGGGTAGCACTGGCTCTGCGGCTTGGACTGCGCACGGTGGTTGTCGGCCACGAAACGCTCCAGGGCGCCGATGGCGATAGGCTCGTTCTTCACCCCCATCACGCAACTGCCCTCGCACTGCGTCTCCTGCGGACACACGCGACCGCAGACGGCCGGCAGTGCCGAGTCCATGCTGATGGTGACGTAGGCCTGGTTGAAGTTCTCTTCCTTGATATTCTGTATGAAACGCGGAATGTTGATGCCCACGGGACAGGCCTCCACGCAGCGCGGCTTCTTGCACTGCAGGCAGCGGTTGGCCTCCGTGATGGCCTGGCGCTCCGTCAGTCCGAAGCTCACCTCGTCGAAGTTCTTTGCCCTCACCTTGGGCTCCTGCTCGGCAGGCTTCTGTCGAGCAGAAGCCAGGGCTTGCTCCACGGCAGGGGCCAGGTTGCACTGGTGGCCGCTCTCCGAGGTGGCAATGCGGTAGCGGCGGGCATCCGGAGTCTTCAGCTTGCGCGCCGCCTCGTCGAAGTCCACCAGGTGGCCGTCGAACTCCGGACCGTCCACGCAGCAGAACTTCACCTCGTCGCCAACCCTCACGCGGCAGGCTCCGCACATACCCGTGCCGTCCACCATCATGCAGTTCAGGCTCACAATGGTCGGCAGGTCGTACTTCTTCGTCGTCAGGCTGACAAACTTCATCATCGGCAGCGGCCCGATGGCCACGCAGTGGCTGTATTCCACACCCTTCGTGCACAGCTCGTCCACCTTGGCCGTCACCAGCCCCTGCTCGCCGTAGCTCCCGTCGTCCGTCATGATGTGCAGGTTGTGGCACACCGCGCGCAGCTCGTCCTCGTAGAACAGCAGGTCTTTGCTTCGGGCGCCGATAATCACGTCCGTCGGTATTCCCTGACGGAACGCCCACTTCACCTGCGGGAACACCGGCGCAATGCCCACGCCGCCAGCCACAAAGAGCAGGCGTTTAAGAGGAGACTTTCCGTTTTCCACTAATTCGATCAGTTCGCTGGGCCGTCCCAGGGGTCCCACGATGGTGTAGAGGTCCTCGCCCTCCTGCATCGCGGCCAGCTGGCGCGTCGTCTCGCCCACCACCTGGAACACAATCACTATCGACTGCCTCTGGTAGACAATGTCGCTGATGGTCAACGGTATGCGCTCCCCTTGCTCGTGGGGAATCACAATGACGAACTGGCCCGGCTTCCCGCTGAGCGATATCCACGGCGCGTGGATCTCCATCCGGTAAATCTCGTGGCTGTTGAGCAGCCGCTTGCTGATAATCTCGTACATATTAATAATTTAATTACTAAACACTAAACACTAAACACTTAACACTAAACACTTAACACTTAACACTCAAAACGTCTCCTCCAGCCACCGCCTGTACTCCTCGTAGAGGGGCGTGCCCGCCAGCTCCTTCAGCGCGTCGGCCAGGCCGCGGTAGTACCACCCCACGTCCTCTCGACCCTGCGGAGCATTGAAACGCTTCCACAAACCCTCGCCCAGGCGGCGATAGTCGCGGCTGATCGCTCGCAGATTGCTCAGCTTGTCGCCCATAGCCACAATCTTCGCGTCCAGCGGCGAAGCCGCCAGCCGGTCGATGTTCGCCTGCTTGCGCTCGCGCCAGGTCGTGACGACATCGCTCGGCGACGTCTCGTAGTACACCAGCCGCGCCACCTCCTCGCCAAACTCCCTGCGCAAATCCTCCAGGCTCACCTCCGTATCCTCCACCACGTCGTGCAGCGCCGCCGCCGCCAGCAGCTCCTGGCGGTCCGTGATCGAGGCCACGATTCCCATCGCCTCCATCGGGTGCGTGATATAGGGCATCTGCGTACCCTTCCGCGGTGTCCCCGCGTGCGCCTTCGTGGCAAAAACAATAGCCCTGTCAATCAGCGATGTATCCATAAAACTAACCACTAACCACTAAACACTTAACACTAAACACTTAACACTTAACACTCCCCACTATTCCGCGAAGTACTTGTAGAACAGCGGAATGGTCTCTATGCCCTTGAAGAACTGCTCCAGCGGGTAGTTCTCGTTCGGTGCGTGGATGTCGTCGCTCGCCAGGCCGAAGCCCATCAGGATACTCTTCAATCCCAGAATCTTCTCGAAACCGGCCACGATGGGGATCGATCCGCCGCTGCGTGTGGGGATGGGACGCTTGCCGTAGGTCTCCGTCATCGCCTTCTCGGCGGCCTTGTAGGCCTTCAGCTCCAATGGGGCCACGTAGGCCGCGCCTCCGTGGCAGGGGGTCACCTTCACCGTGACGTACTCCGGAGCCACGCTCTCGAAATATTCCTGGAACATCTTGCTGATTTTCTCGAAGTCCTGGTTGGCAACCAGGCGCGTGCTGATTTTCGCGTAGGCCTTGCTCGGCAGCACCGTCTTCGTTCCCTCGCCCGTATGGCCGCCCCAGATGCCGCAGACATCCAGGCACGGACGTATGCCCGTGCGCTCCTTCGTCGTGTAGCCCCTCTCGCCCTTCAGGGCGCGGACCCCCAGCTCGCGCTTGTACGCCTCCTCGTCGAAAGGCGCCTGCGCCATCAGCGCACGCTCCTCGTCGCTCAGCACCAGCACGTCGTCGTAGAAACCGGGAATGGTGATGTGGCCGTTCTCGTCGTGCAGGTCGGCAATCATCCTGCACAGCACATTGATGGGGTTGGCCACCGCGCCGCCGAAAATGCCGCTGTGCAAGTCGTGGTTCGCGCCGGTGACCTCCACCTCCCAGTAGCACAGGCCCCGCAGGCCGCTCGTAATCGAGGGCACATCCGGCGCAATCATCGACGTGTCGCTCACCAATATCACGTCGGCCTTCAGCAGCTCCTTGTTCTTCTCGCAGAAACCGTACAGCGAGCCGCTGCCGATCTCCTCCTCGCCCTCCAGCATGAACTTCACATTGCAGGGCAGGCTCCCCGTGCGCACCATGTACTCAAACGCCTTCGCGTGCATGAAACTCTGACCCTTGTCGTCGTCCGCACCGCGCGCCCAGATCCTCCCGTCCTTCACCACGGGCTCGAAGGGTTCCGTGCGCCACAGCTCCAGCGGTGCCACCGGCATCACGTCGTAGTGGCCGTACACCAGCACGGTGGGCTTCTTGGGGTCTATCGTCTTCTCGCCGTACACCACGGGGTTGCCCTCCGTGGGCATCACCTCAGCGCGGTCGGCGCCGGCCGCCAGCAGCAGCTCCTTCCAGCGCTCCGCGCAGCGCACCATGTCCCCCTTGTGCTCCTGCTCGCTGCTGACACTCGGAATGCGAATCAGGCTGAAAAGCTCCTCAAGGAAGCGCTCTTTGTTCTCTTCAATGTACTGTTTCATATTCAAAACTGTTTTTCTTTTTTTTCAGATTATACTTTTAAACCACTAATATTCAATTTTTCAAATCCCCATCCCCCATTCCACCCACACACATAGAAAATGCAAATATACAAAAAAAACTCCATTCGCACCCCTCCAACTCCAAAAAAAACTTTCCCCTCCCCACCTCCATCCTCCCACTTCCCACCTACCCGATACCTACCAAATAGGGCATTTCTTATATTGTTCTTATATCGTTCTCATAT
>DFIZ01000012.1:0-10636 GCA_002372855.1 Bacteroidales bacterium UBA3684 | reverse complement strand
TAGGAACGATATAAGAAGGGCCGAAAGATGTAGGTGTCAGACCCCATTTTGGGTGCCTGAAGGGAGGAGGGGGAAAATAAAAAAAAGGGGTTAGAGGTTTTTGCTGCGTTTGAGGAGGAAGGGGAGGAGGAGCTGGTGGAAGCCCTGGGCGATGTCGAGGGGGACATAGTCGATGCGATACTGCATGGCGCGCTGGCGGAGGGTGTCGAAGAGGTCGGTCATCTGGCGGCGGTAGGCGTCGGCGAGGTCGGCGGGCTGCAGGCGGACCTGGCGCTGGCTTTCGAGGTCGATGAAGAGGTGGGGACGGGCGTCGAAGTCTAGGTTGACTTCGTGGGCGAGGTCGTAGGTGTGGAAGAGGATGACTTCGTGCTGGTTGTGGCGCAGGTGGCGTAGGGCGTCGAAGAGGGCTTCTTGGGTGGCTGAGTGGTCGGAGGGGGTGAGGGCGTCGGTGAAGATGGCGACGAGGGAGCGGCGGTGGAGCTGCTCGGCGAGGAGGTGGATGGCCTGGGCGAGGGTCTGAGTGGCTGAGTGGCTAAGTGGCTGAGTGGAGGAAGGGGAGAGGAGTTTGTCGAGTTCGGAGAGGAGGTACTGCTGGTGGAGCCGCGAGGAGCGGCAGGGGGTGGAGAAGAGGGAGTCCTGAGTGGCTGAGTGGCTGGGTGGCTGGGAAGCCGAGGGGGCGGGAGAGGGGAAGAGGGAGAGGCCGAAGGCGTCGCGCTGGCGGTGGAGGAGTTCGATGAGGACTGCGGCGGCGTAGACGGCGAAGGTGAGTTTGTTGGGATGGGCGATGTCGCCGTGCCGTTCGAGGGGATAGAGCATGGAGCCGCTGTGGTCGATAAGGATCTGGCAGCGGAGGTTGGTTTCCTCTTCGAACTGCTTGACATAGAGGCGGTCGGTGCGGCCGTAGAGGCGGTAGTCGATGTTGCGGGTGGATTCGCCGGGGTTGTACTGGCGGTAGTCGGAGAATTCGACGGAGAATCCATGGAAGGGGCTTTTGTGGCGGCCGGTGATGAAGCCTTCCACCACCTGACGGGCGTAGAAGTCGAGGGTTTTGTAGGGGGAGATTTGGGAGAGGTCCATTGCAGGAATTTAAGAATCAAGAATGAAGAATGAAGAATTGTTTGTTGCTGCGGTCAATTCTTCATTCTTCATTTTTTACTCTTCATTTTCTCAGAGAAGTGCGTTGAGTTTCTCGGTGAGGGTTTCTTTGGCGACGAGGCCTACGCTCTTGTCGACAGGGGCGTCGCTGCCGGCCTTGAAGAAGAGGACGGTGGGGACGTTGCGGATGCGGAATTTGGCGGCGAGGTCGGAGCACTCGTCGACGTCGGCGGTGCCGATCATGGCGCGGCCTTCGTATTCTTTTTCGATTTCCTCGATGCGGGGTGCGAGGGCTTTGCAGGGTCCGCACCAGGTGGCGCCGAAATCGATCATGACGGGTTTGCCGGAGGCAATCATTTGGTTGAAGTTTTCTTCTGTGACTTTCATAATTGTATTTATTTCTAATTTTTAAATTCTATTTTATAAGTCTGTCTGCAAATTGTGTGCCAAAGTCTTTTCCCAATTCCTAATTTCTAATTTCTAATTCCTAATTCCTAATTCCTAATTTTTTTTTTGGTATGCCGGCGGGACGCCGGCGCTCCAGCTTTTTAATTCCTAATATCTAATTCCTAATTCCTAATTTACTTGGCTCGGAAGTAGATGGTGATGGGGACGCCGTGGAAGTCCCAGAGTTCGCGCATGCGGTTTTCGACGAAGCGCTTGTAGGGGTCGCGGACGTACTGGGGGAGGTTGCAGAAGAAGACGAACTGGGGGTAGGCCGTGGGCAGCTGGGTGATGTATTTGATCTTGACCCACTTGCCCTTAACCGATGGCGGCGGGTTCTGCTCCTTGACGATGGGGAGGAGGGTGTCGTTGAGTTCGGCGGTGGAGATGCGGCGCGAGCGGGCCTCGTAGACCTGCTTGGCGGTTTCGAGGACTTTGAAGATGCGCTGCTTGTTGATGACGGAGGTGAAGATGATGGGTACGTCGTCGAAGGGTGCGATGCGGGAGCGGATGAGCTGCTCGTAGTCGCGGTGGGTGTTGGTTTCTTTCTGTACGAGGTCCCACTTGTTGACGACGACGACAACGCCTTTGTTGTTGCGCTGGATGAGGGAGAAGATGTTGAGGTCCTGCTGTTCGAGGCCTTGGGAGGCGTCGAGCATGAGGATGCAGACGTCGGCGGCCTCGATGGCGCGGATGGAGCGCATGACGGAGTAGAATTCGAGGTTTTCGGAGACTTTGGCTTTGCGGCGTAGGCCGGCGGTGTCGACGAAGTTGAAGTCGAAGCCGAAGAGGTTGTAGCGCGAATAGACGGAGTCGCGGGTGGTGCCGGCGATGGGGGTCACGACGGAACGGTGTTCGCCGGTGATCATGTTGATGAAGGAGGACTTGCCGACGTTGGGGCGGCCGACGACGGCGATGCGGGGCAGGCCGTCGGAGGGGTCGTCGTTGCCTTCGGAGAAGTCTTTGACCAGAGCGTCGAGGAGGTCGCCGGTGCCGGAGCCTGTGATGCCTGCGATGGGGTAGGGGTCGCCGAGGCCGAGGGAGTAGAATTCGGCGAGGGCGTCCATCTGGGCGGAGTTGTCGACCTTGTTGGCGGCAAGGACGACGGGCTTGGGGCAGCGGCGCAGCATCTCGGCGACGTCCTCGTCCATGGGTGTGAGGCCTTCGCGGGCGTCGACAAGGAAGAGGATGACGTCGGCCTCGTCGACAGCGAGGGATACCTGGCGACGGATTTCGACTTCGAATTCGTCGTCGCCGCCCATGACGTAGCCGCCGGTGTCGATGACGGAGAAGTGCTTGCCGTTCCAGTCGGAGTGGCCGTACTGGCGGTCGCGGGTGACGCCGGAGGTGGAGTCGACGATGGCGTCGCGGCTTTCGGTGAGGCGGTTGAAGAGGGTGGACTTGCCGACATTGGGGCGTCCGACGATGGCGATGATGTTCATTTTATGAGTTGCTAAGTTACTGAGTGGCTGAGTAGGTGAGTAGGTTATTCTTCTTCGGTGATGAAGGCGCGGTGGCCTTTGCCGAAGAGGAGGTTGAAGCCGACTTTGAGGTTGAGGGCCTTGGATTCGACGAGGTAGAAGGAGCTGAGGTAGTCGGCCATCAGGTAGACCTGGACGATGGTGGCGGGAGTGAGGACAATGCCAATGCCGGGGTTGAGCGCGTCGAAGGAGGACCCGTCGGAGACGAAGGAGTTGCCGACGACGACTTCGGCCCAGTTGAAGAGGTTGGCACCGAGGGAGAGGGTGGTGTTCCAACGGAAGGTGTTGGCGACATTGCTACCGACGCCGGAGAAGAGGGTGGGAGTTTTGCAGAAGAGACCGCGGTCGAGCTGGCCGTGGAAGAGGAGGCCGGCGCGGAAGATTTTGGCGAAGCTGTAGCTGGCGCCGACGTTGAACTTGGTGGGGATGGAGAACCAGTAGTCGCCTTCGTCGTCGCGATGGGGCGTCATGTCGGAAATCTGGTCTCTCAGGTACTGGGTGAGGGAGTCGATGTTGAAGGTGCCGTTGTCGAGCATAGTGTTGACATCGAGGCCGTTGAAGGTGATGACTCCCTGTCCGCCGGAGGGCGTCCAGGTGTTGACGTTGTTTTTCCAATGGATACCTGTGGAGAGGTCGTTGATGGCGAGGGAGAAGGTGAAGGGGCCGAGGTCGTATTTGGCACCGATGTCGAACGAGAGGCCGGTGTTGGCCTGTCCGAACCTGAGCATGTCGCTGATGTTGAGGACGAATTTTTTCTGGGTGGTGTCGTACGGGGCGAAGGTGGCGGACTGGATCTGGTAGAAAATCGAGGCGGAGACGGAGTCGAGGTTGGGGTCGGTGTTGAAGACAATCTTGGTGTTGTCGGTCTGGACGTTGCCGATGCCGTAGAGGAATTTGGCACGGAGACCCACGGTGAGGTGGATGGGTTCGAAATAGTGGGCGGCGCCGATGCCGGTCTCGAGGTAGGAGGTTACGTTGAGGATGTCGCCGTCGACGAGTTCGATGACGGGACGGGGTTCGTTGTTCTCGTCAATGTTACCCTCGAGGACAGCGCTGATGGTGGAGATGGGCAGTCCGAGGGAGATGTTGTTCACCATACGGGTGTGGAAGTTGACGAAGGTATTGCCCACTCTGAAGCCAAAGCCCAGGAGGGAGACGTCGGCACCCAGACGGAAGGAGTTCTCTTCGTTGAGGCTCTCGAGGATTCTGTTGAGGTCAATGACGGTACGCTCGTTAGGGCGGTCGTAATAAATGATGCTGTTAAGGGCGAGGGGGCTGCCGAAACGGAAATCGACACCGGGGAGCATGAGGTAGAACGTGTTGTTTGTGGGGAAGAAAGCCGGATTGTACAGGGTGGACTGCGGGGTGCGCAGGGTATGGTAGAAGAGATTGTTGGTCTCGTCGAACTGGGCCTGTGCGGCGGGGGCTGCCATCAGGACGGCAAGGGCTATAAGGGAAATATGCTTTTTCATGATGTGTTCCTCCAGAATTGATGGTTAGAGAATTCCGTTATCGGTGATGGGGATGTCGACATCGACAGAAGGCTTCACCTGCAGGTATGCCTTGATTTTGAGGAAGTCGGAACGGCGCACGGTGACGTGCTTGTTGTCGGTGTCGGTGCGCAGCGTCAGGTGGATATTCTTCGCACGGTCGAGTTTGTCCAAATCGCTGTTGACAAGCATCGTTTCAACAGGCGTTTTGACGCTGGAGGAGGCCACATAATTGCCGGATGGGTCGGTAGAGACGTTGGCGGATGCAATGTTGGCATTCTGGAAGAGGGTGATGAGGTCGTTTCCATTGGCATCCTGCATAACGGCGCTGACGGTGAATTCCACGGGGATGCCGTTGTCGAACACCATACGGACGCGGGAAGTGTCGATTTCGACAGAAATGCCGTCGTGGATGGAGCTGAGGATGGAGTCGAGGTTGACCGAAGAGAGACCGTCGCCGAGGTCGAGGTCGTAGGTATAGGAAAGGTTGTTGAAGAGGATGCTCAGAGGCATGCTGACGGAGAAGTCGGCGGAATAGACAAGTCTGGACGAATGGATGCTGTCGAGAATCTCGCCGAAGTGCATGTTGGTCATCTGCTGGGTGATAAGCTGCGACGAGACACTGAAGGTGAACTTGTACTGGGCAATGATGCGGCGGGGCATGCGGTTGGCGATGGATGCAACGTCAATGCGTTCAAATCCGTGTTCGAAGCCGTCGGCCATATTCTCAATCACGATGGGATCGACATTGAGGCCGCTGTAAGTCCTGAGGACACTGTCGTGGTCCTCATACTTGATTACGAGGTCTTTGAAGGTTCCTTTCAGGTGGCGGAAAATGCTGGTGTCGCCCTCGACGAAGGCGCCCACTCTCAAGTCAAGCCAAATATGCTCCATTTCCAGTTGGTTGTAGAAGTCGACATCGTTGAAGAAGTCGATGTCGATGGTGTCGTAGAAGGTGGTGTCTTTCGAGAACCACGACAAGTCCTTGGTCGGGAGGCTTTTGTGCGACGGGGCACCAGTGAAAGACAGCTCGCTGAAAGCATGGATGGTGTCTCTCATGGTGGTCTGGTATTCAACGGTGATAACCTCCTCATCATCGTCAATGATGCCCTGATATTCGGCGCTCAGGTGCGACAGGAGGTCGTTGATGTTCATTTCGCCGGTGGCCACAGGTACACCGTACTGCGGGTCGACCGACCCGGTTACATGTATGGGATGACGCAGCATCTCAAGGTCATCGCTACGCAAGCACGATGCAAATGCTCCGCAAGCGAGAAGAATTGTCATTAAAATGGTACTTTTTTTCATGTTGTATCAGGTTTTATTATTTCTTTTTCAAATGGTTATATAATAATAGAGTGTATATACTATTTGCAAATGTACGAAAAAAAATCCATATAGTCGCGAATATTTTAATCGCACATGATGTAGAGGTCGTCCCTCTGGTTGACGAAAAGAATGGGGGTGTCCGCCGCCGAGCGCAGGAGCCGCAGCGGTGGCGGTGGCAGCAGGGCGTCGAGGAAATCGCGGTCGCGCGAATCAGAAACGAGCGAAATAAACAGGTCGCAGCCGCCACGGGCCAGGGCCTTGAGGTCCGGATGGGCGTATTGGCTGCCGCTTTCGAGTGCCTGCAGATGGTATTCTATTGACAGCGAATTGAATATCTTTTCAAAATAACGGATATTGTTGTTCAATCGGTTGCGGAAATCCGGGTCGGTATATGGCAGATGAAGAACCTGAATGTCGCTGTGGCAGAAGCGAGCCATATAGGACGCCCAGAGGACCTTCTCCTTGCTTTCGCGCTGGTGGTCGAGGGTGAGGGCAACATGCGCTGTGCTGAACGTCGTGGCTCCGGTGGGCACAGCCATATAGGCAATCTTCGACTGGCGGAAATTCTTCAGCAGCTGTTTCGGGTTTGACATGGCGTTGCGCGAGGCCTTGGGGTCGCAAGGGACCAGGGCCAGCACCACGTTGAACGCCACCGGCATGGCTTCGACGGCCGACGCCCAGTCCCCCTTGAGGACAACGTGCGGGCACTCCACCTCGTCCACCCATTGGTCGCCGTCCGCGCTGCAGGTGAAAAGGATGATACCCTTGTGGAAATCCTCCGACAGGCGACGGGCAAACGGCAGCAGCCATCGCGCCGCCTCGAGACTGTCGGCGCAGAGGGCTATGAACTGGTCTTTCTTTTCTTTCTGTTTCTGAGTCGTCGCCATGGAGGTCACAATAAGAGTGTGATGTCGCCTTTCAGTTCGTTTTCTATGCCATTGTGGCATCGTATGCGGCAGGTGTAGGTGTACACCCCCGGCAGGCAGGCATTGTTGCGATAGGTGCCGTCCCAACGGCAGTCGTTCAGGTCGCTGGACTCATACACACACTGCCCCCAGCGGTTGAATATGGCCACATGTATCTCCGTGAGGATGGAACTCGAGAAGTCGACCACGTCGTTCACGCCGTCGTTGTTGGGAGTGAAGGCATTGGGAATGTGATAGTCCGGATCGCCGCAGCTGATGTCGGTGCACCTTATGCACACCGTGTCCGACGCCTTGCAGCCGTCGGGCGAAGTAACCGTGACCACATAGCACACCAGCGTGTCGGTCGGCGTGGCGTGGGTGCTGGCGGCGGTGGGGTCTTCAATATCTGTCGTGGGGCTCCAGCGGTAGGTCGCGCCTTCAATCTCGGAGGAGAAGAGGGTGATGGTCTGGCCCACATAGACACTTGAGCGGTCGGCCCAGGCATGGAAACCGTCGAGCGTGTGGCTGCGGCTGATGACCGTGGTGTCCGTCAGCGGGCATCCATTGGAGACCAGCTCGGTGACGTAGGTCCCGGCGCAAAGTCCGTCCATCAGTGTGTCCAATTCCCGTCCGCCGTCCTGATAGAAAAGCTTGTACCACCCCGTGCAGCTGTCGCTGCAGAGTATGCCGCCGGTCTCTTTGCGGTAGGCAGGCCGCTCCGGATTCAACAGTCTGACATCCTGTTCGTGCACGCATCCATAGCCCGACACCACGATATGGTAGTTGCCCGGTGCCAGTGCGCTTGCAATATAGTTTCTGCCGTTGAAAGCACCCGTTGCCGCCGGCGCGATGGCGACAGAGACAGAGTCCGGGTCGATGGACGTCCCGAGGCGGATGGTGATGATGCCGTCGGCGGAATCGTGGCACGAAATGTTGACTATCGTCACATCGTCCACCAGCGTGTAGTTCTGCACCTCGAAGGTGTCCATCTCGCTGCATCCCGGCGCCGACACGCGCAGCAGGTAGATGCCCGTCTCGTTCACCCACGGGTTGGCCACCGTCTGGTCGCTCACATTCTCGCTGAGCCATTGGTAGGTGGCCCCGATCTGCGGCTGCATGCCTATCTGTATGCGCGAACCCGCACAGGCTATGAGGGGGGCGAAGCTGTATCCGCCGTCGCCGATGACATGCACCGTGTGCCGCTGCGTGTCGGCCTCGGCGCAGCCTCCCGGCATGGTGGCCACAAGGGTTACCGTATAGAGCCCGCCGGTGCTGTACGTGTGCGTGGGATTCTTCTGCGTCGACGTGGCTCCGTCGCCAAAGTCCCAGTGGAAAGCCGTGCCGCGGCCCGTATTGTGGAAGTTCACCGTGTAGGGCGCGCAGCCTGCCGTGGGCGGCACAAACTCGGCCACGGGGAAATCGTTCGTGACATTGAAACGGAAGAGGGCGTTGTTGCAGTTGCTCGCCCTGTTGCTGTCGCTCCAGGCATTGGCGGTCGTGGGGAACCCCTGCGTGCCGCCGCACGAACCGCAGACCGACTGGTAGAGCGTGGCCAGGCGGTCGAACCTCGACGTGCCGCCGTCCACATGGTCGCCGCCACCGCGCGCCTGCGTGGGGTCGTGCATCTCGCCGAAGAACGAGGCGTAGACCAGATTGTTGGCATCGGCATCGATCGACATGATGTAGAAATCCTGCCCGTCGGTGCTGTCCATCCACGCACTGGCGGTGGTCTCCATACCCGTGGTGCCGACGGTGTACCACTGGACATTGCCGTAGCCCACAAAGTCGCGCCCCCAGCCCGCCAGATAGATGCGGTTGCAGATGTCGGCAGCGAAGGCCGTGGGCGAGAGGTTGATGCGCCCGGGGGTGCCGAAGAGGGTGCTCCACACACGGTCGCTCAGGTCGGGACGCATGCGCATCAGCAGCATACCGCTGTTGTAGACGCTGTAGCCTGCGTTGTAGACGAAGGTGCTGGCGCCTACGGGCTGGGTCTGGCCGAAGAGGAACACCTCGTCGCGCTTGCCCGCGCGCACAAAATATAGTTGGTCGTAGAACCTCAAACCGACATACGACGAGGCCATCAGCCGGTCGCCGTTGTAGGAGATTTTGCACACAAAGCCGTCGGCCGAGCCGCCGCCGTAGCTTGTCTGCCACGCGCTGTCGGTGGTGGGGAAATCAAGGCTGTTGGTGCCTCCGCAGACCAGCAGGTTGTAGGACGAGTCCACATCGATGGAGTATACGGCATCGTCCTTGCCGCCGCCCAGGTAGGTGCTCCAGAGCAGGGTGCGCAGATTGTGGTCCAGCTTGAAAACCACACCGTTCTGCCCCAGCGGTGCCGAGGGCTGCACACTGCCCGGAGTGGTGGGGAAGTCGGCACTTGTGGTGGTGCTGCCGACATAGACGTTGTTCAGGTTGTCGGTGATGAGTTCGCCGCGGGCGCCGTCGCCATAGTTGTAATAGAGCGAGTCGTTGCCCATCATCATCGTCGTATAGCTGTTGTTGAAGTAGTTGCGATAGTTCAGGCCGTCGTTGCCGCTGCCGCCGATGTAGGTCGAGGCGCGCAGCTGGCTGCCGTCGGCGCTCAGGCGGCTGACAAAGATGTCGCTGCCATTGGCGAAGCGGATGACACTGGACTCGTAGTCAATCTGTTGCCCGCCGCCGTGCTGGGCCTGGTAGGCGCCGGCCGTCGTCGGGAAATCGACCGACCCCGTGGTGCCGAGGACAATCAGCTCGTCGAAGGTGTTGACAAACAGGCTGTGCGGCATGTCCGCCGACCCGCCGCCCAGATAGGTGGCATAGAGGCGCTGCTGCCCCAGGGAGTCGAACTTGAAGATGCCCACATCCACGCTGCCGCCGATGGTGTCCTGATAGGCGCCCAGCGAGACGGGGTAGCCGTAGCCGAACACGAGGCCTGCCGTGTAAACGTTCTTCTCCGAGTCGTAGGCCGCCGTGGTGCCCCAGTTGTCGGCCGTCGAACCCGTGTAGGTGGAGAAAAGCAGCACCGGGTCGATCACCAGCTCGCGCCCGTGGTCGTAGTCGCCAAGCTCTATCCACACTTTCCAGCGGTTTTTGCCCTTGCTTTTCACCCTCCAGCGGCTTTCCACCTCGGTCTCCCGACCGCCAACTTCCTGATACACATACGGCTTCAGCTCCACCATGTCTCTCACGCTCGTCTTCACCACCAGGTTGCCCTCGCGGTTCACACTGACGCCGTCCACGCCCTCATACTCCAGCGCAATGGCCGTGGCATCGGCTCCGGCATCGACTATAAAGTTGTATTTCAAAGCCTTCCTGCCGCCGTAGACCTCCAACGCAACTCCGGGATAGAGGCCGTCGTAGCGGGCCGAAGCATAACTGTACACATGAGAGCGCCAACGTCCCGGGTCGTCGCCGAGGTAGTAATTGGCGTAGTCCTCTTGGCGGTCGTAGCCCGAAGGCAGGGTGGGGGAGGCTCCGAGGAAGCGCATCTTGTAGGCATGGCGCCGCGGAACATCCTTGTGCAAAGCGGGATGCACCGCCGGCTCGCCCAGCGCCACCGTAATGCCGTCAACCTCGAGAAAAAGGGCTGCATTGTGGAGCTGCGCAGCGTATCTCACACGCAAATCCCACTGCCCAAGGTTCTCCGTGAACTGCACCATGGAGCCTGTGCCCAGGGTGTCGCGGTCGTTGCGAGCATAGGCAATCACATTGACAACCAGTGCGATTGTCAAAAGCAATCCCTTTGCTATACGCTTCGTGAACATCGATTTTTGGTTTTGTAATGCAAGTGCAAAGATACATATTTTTTTTGACATAAAAGAATATTTTTTTCAAAATCTTCTCTTCGCCCCCACTCACCACTCATCACTCACCACTCCTCACTCAAACCTCCCCCGAGAGGGGTCAAATTCGG
>DFIZ01000071.1:1558-19761 GCA_002372855.1 Bacteroidales bacterium UBA3684 | reverse complement strand
ATATAAGAAATGCCGAATTATGTACCTCTCGGGTAGGTGTCGGGGTGTTGATAAAAATATTTTGCGGGATGGAAATTTTTACCTATTTTTGTACAATTGCATCCGGCGATGGCTGGAGCATAAGATATTGATAATAATAAAAATACAAAAAGACAAGATATGGAAATCACAGGCAAATTGATTCAGCTCCTGCCCGAAGTGTCGGGCGAATCGGCCCGCGGCCCCTGGGTGCGTGGCGGTTTTGTTATCGAGACCGACGGCGAGTATCCGCGCAAGGTGGCCTTCACGGCTTTCGGCGAGGAGCGTGTGGCCATGGCCAAGAATATCCCGATGGGCACCCCTGTGCAGGTGACCTTCACCCCTGAGAGCCGCGAGTTCAACGAGAAGTGGTACACGGACCTGCGTGCTTCGCGCATACAGCCTTTCGTGCCGGGCCAGATGCCCGCCGCCCCCGCCGCAGGCTATGCCTGGGCCGGCGCCCCCGCCGCCGCTGGCGCACAGCAGCCTGCCGCCCCGGCAGCCGCTCCCGCCGCTCCGGCCGCCCAGCAGCCCGGTTTTGCCGCTGCGCCCCCGCAGATGGCCTCCTCGCCCGACGACGACCTGCCGTTCTAGGCGACGCAAGCCGAATCCCGAGGGATGAAAAAAAGCGAAGGGTTTAATGCAAGACAGAACGATGGACAAGACTGAAGTTCGGAAGATGATGCGCGAGCGCAAGCGTGCCGTGCCGCCGGAGGAGAAACTCCGCCGGAGCCGCGTCATACAGCAGCGCCTGGAGCAGACCCCGCAGTTCGCCGCGGCGAAGGTGGTGCTGCTCTACTGGTCGATGGCCGACGAGGTGCAGACGCACGAGATGGTGGAGCAGTGGTACCGGCAGAAGACCGTGCTGCTGCCCTGCGTGGATGGCGACGACCTGCGGCTGCGGCAGTACACGGGCCCTGAGTGCATGGTCAGCGGCGAGCAGTTCGGCATCGGCGAGCCCGCGGGCGAGGAATGGACCGACCTCGCGGCGGTGGAGCTCATCGCCGTGCCCGGCGTGGCGTTCGACCGCGAGGGCAACCGCATGGGCCGCGGCCGCGGATTCTACGACCGCCTGCTGAAGTCGACGCCCAACGCCACCAAGATCGGCCTGGCCTACGACTTCCAGATGATGGACGCCATCCCCACCGAGCCTCACGATGTAAAGATGAACCTTGTAATAACCGATTGACGAGCCATGCCGATGTTCTACACCCCCAAGCCGCGCCAGTTCCGCTACCAGCCTCGATTCTACGACCCCGAGAAGGAGAAGTGGGAGGCGCTGAAACAGAAGTACGCCGACGAGCGCATGCTGCGCGAGCTGGAGCAAGAGGCGCAGGACTCCGCGACCGCTGCGGACGCTCCGGAGGTGCCGGAAGGCACGGCTGTGGAGGACGGCGAGCTGGCCTATTTCCAGCAGCGCGTGCGCGAACTGGACCGCGAGGAGAAACGCGGCGGCAAGGGCCTTACGTGGAAGGACCTCTTCCGCAAACGCGAGATGCCCACCTTCAACTACCAGCCCCGCTTCGCCTCCGACACGGCCGTCACCGACGCCAAGGACGGCGCCGAGCGCATGCACAACTTCAAGCAACGCTCGTCGAAAATCAAGCGCCGCTTCGACGTGACCGACAAGGACTACATGAAACCCATCCCCGCCACCCGCATCATGCTCTACACCCTGCTGGTGTGCCTGCTATTGTATTGGATTATATTCTAAAAACAATGACTATAGAAGTACTGAAATCGAAAATCCACCGAGTGACGGTCACCGAGGCCGACCTCGACTATATCGGCAGCATCACGATAGACGAAGCGTTGATGGAAGCCGCCAACATTATTGAGAACGAGAAAGTTGACATATACAACATCACCAACGGCGAGCGTTTCTCGACCTATGCCATCAAGGGCGAACGCGGCAGCGGCGTCATCTGTCTCAACGGAGCGGCGGCGCACAAGGCCCCCGTGGGCAGCCTGGTCATCATCGCCAGCTATGCCAGCATGGACTTCGAGGAGGCCAAACACTGGACCCCGACGGTGATATTCCCCAAGAACAACCGGCTGTGAACCAGAATGTAGACAAGAAAAACCGATGGAAAGACGTCCTGCGCATGGTCGTCTTTCTGGGCATTGGCTTTTTCTTCATCTACTGGTTCCTGCTGAAACTCGATGCGGAGCAGAAGGCCGCCATCTGGCTGTCGTTCCGCAAAGCCGACTACCTCTGGGTGCTGGTCTGTGTGGCGTGCAGCCTGCTGAGCCACTTGTTGCGTGCCCTGCGCTGGAAGCTCCTGTTCAAACCCATCGGTTTCCATCCCCGGCTGAACAACACGTTCGGGTCGGTGGTGGTGGCCTACCTGGGCAACCTGGCGTTCCCGCGTGCGGGCGAGGTGATGCGCTGCGCCACCCTCCGCACCAGCGAGGACATCCCGATGGAGAAATCGCTGGGCACAGTGGTCACCGAGCGCATTATCGACCTGCTGGCGTTCGCGGTCATCGTGGTTATCGGCATGCTGGCCATGTTCGGCGAGGCCAAGGACTGGCTCTACAACACCCTGTCGGAGAAATACAACAACCTGCCCAACATGGCCATGATTCTCGGCGTGGGGGCGGCGTTGGCCGTTTTGGCCTTCGTGGCCTACAAGCTGTTCTGGAAGAAGCTGTTGCATATCGGCATCTTCAAGAAGGTCAACGACCTGGTGACCGGCATGGTGGACGGTGTGAAAAGCGTCTTCCACATGGGTCGCCGCAACACGCTGCTGTTCCTGCTTTACAGCGCGTCGATCTACCTGCTCTACATCCTGGGCGGACTGATAATCTTCCAGGCCTTCCGCGACACGTCGTGGCTGGGCATGCAGGCCGCGTTTGTGGTCTACCTCTTCGGATCGGTGGGCATGACCTTCTCGCAGGGCGGCATAGGGGTGTACCCCGTGCTGGTCCAGCTGGCGCTGGCCATCTACGGCATCAGCATGGAGGTGGGCACCGCCTGCGGATGGCTCCTGTGGGGCTCGCAGCAGGCCGCGGTGATACTGGTCGGCGGCTGCTACATAGCCTACTTCAGCATCAAGAAAAGAAAGAAAACAAATTAAGAAAGGAAAGAAATATGGAAAAAACACGCTGTTTGATCATCGGTTCGGGCCCTGCGGGCTACACCACAGGCATTTATACCGGTCGCGCCGACCTGAAGCCCATCCTCTACGAGGGCGAGCAGCCCGGCGGCCAGCTGACCATAACCACCGAGATTGAGAACTTTCCCGGCTACCCCGAGGGCATCAGCGGCACGGCCATGATGGACGACCTGCGCCGTCAGGCCGAGCGTTTCGGCACCGATGTGCGTAGCGGATACATCGTCGACATCGACCTCAGCCAGCGTCCCTTCCATGCCAAGGACGACCACGGAGTGGAAATCGAGGCCGAAACCGTGGTCATCGCCACCGGCGCCAGCGCCAAATGGATCGGCCTGGAGAGCGAGAAAGAGTTCTACGGACAGGGTGTTTCGGCCTGTGCCACTTGCGACGGTTACTTCTATAAGAACCAGGTGGTTGCCGTCATCGGCGGCGGCGACACCGCCTGCGAGGAGGCCAACTACCTGACCACCCTCTGCTCGAAGGTCTACCTGGTGCACCGCCGCGACGAACTGCGTGCCTCCAAGGCCATGCAGCACCGCGTGCTCACCAACCCCAAAATCGAGATGTGCTGGAACTCGCGTCCCAGCCGCATCCTCGGCAACGACATGGACGGCGTCACCGGCATCGAGCTGGAGGACACCAAGACCGGCGCCAAGAGCGAGAAGGAGGTGACGGGAGTCTTCGTGGCCATCGGCCACAAACCCAACACCGATTTCCTCAAAGGGCAGGTCGAGCTGGACGAGCAGGGCTACATCAAGGTGCAGAACCCCTCCAGTGCCACCAATATTCCCGGCGTTTTCGCCGCCGGCGATGTTTGCGACCCCAACTACCGCCAGGCCATCGTGGCCGCCGGCAAGGGCTGCGTGGCAGCCATGGATGTGGAACGTTTCCTGCAAAACAACTGATTGCAAGGCATGAAGGCTACGACAAATGCGGGGCAGGGACTGCGGCGCTGGATGGCGCTGCTGGCATGCCTGTTTGTCGTAGCGGCGGCCGAAGGACAGGTAAGGCAGATTCCCGGCACCGCGGCCAGCAGAGGTGGCCTAGGCACCTTCTCGTCCGGAAGGGGCAACGTCGGCAACCAAGGGCTCGGGTTGAACAACAACACATTCGGCAACGACAGCTCCTTCGCCGACACCTCGGCCACAAAAGGGCTCGTATACGCCAAAGAAACTCCCGACTCGGTGCTGCGGAGCAAGGTATTCTTTTTCCACTATACCCCACACAATGTGAAGATTGACGAGGTGTGGAACCCCACCCTCGACCCGACGGGAGTGCAATTCAGCGACCCCTTGGACGCCTTCAACGGCAACTACTATCTGGGCCAAGGCACCATCGGTCATCCCCACATGACCGTCATTCCCACCTTCGCCGACGGACTGTCCTACAGCCTTCAGAGCGAAGGCCAGGACGGCTACCTGAAGACCCCCGAAAGCATCCGGATGTACCAGACGCTGACGCCGTACACACTGCTGTCGTACAACAACACCCTGAACAAGGATTACCTTGTGCATGTGGCACATACGCAGAACATCATCCCGGGATGGAACGTCTCGTTCGACTACCAGCTGATCTGTCCGGAAGGCAACCTCTCCGGTTCGGGAGCCAAGAACCACTACCTGGATGTCACCACCAACTATTTCTCGCGCGACTCGCGCCTGCAGGTACAGGCCGGATTCATCTGGCAGTCGCTGCGGATGGACGAGAACGGCGGCCTGAGCGACGACAGCTACTTCACCGGCAACCAGACGAGCAACCTCGGAGGGCTTCCCGTGGTACTCTACAATTCACAGTCCAGAAGCCTGCACCACGACGCTTTCGTACACGCCACCTACAACCTTGTCCAGCAGGTTGAAAAATACCGCCATCGCTATGAGATGTCGGCGCGATACGACACAGTCAACGCCGACAGCGTCAATATGGTGGTGGACACCATCGAATATGTGGACACCATCCCTGTTGGCACACCGCACGTCATCAATGCCGGTGTGTTTGGGGTGGAAATGGACTATGCACGTTGGAAAAGAGCGGCCTACCTGTCCAACTTCTCCGACTCCCTCCTTTGGAGCAATGCCAGCGCCACCCTCTTCTGGACCAACGACGCCTATCCCGACCACCGCTGGCACAATCCTCTGAAAATCACCCTGGGTATCACGCCCCGAAGGCTCGACGCCATCGTCACCACCGACACCACGGCTGGCCCCGACACGCTGGTGACGTCCGCCATCGTCAACCCCTTTGCCAAAATCGAGATGGCACTGGGACGCTTCAACCTCCAGGCCAAAGGCGAACTGGACAACACCCCCCTCGGCCTGCACAGCAACCTGCAAGAGCCTGATTACCATGCCGCCGCCACCCTGCGGTTCGATTTCGACAGCAATGGAAACTCCGGCATCGAGCTCCTGGGCGCCCTGTCGAGGCAAACCCCTGAGATACGCCTCCTCCACACCAGCCACTACACCTTCAACCCCATCAGCTCGCAGCACTACAACCTGCACCTCTTCCACAGCAGCGACAGCGGTTTCTTCCGGCTCTTCGACCTCAGCGCCAGCATGACGCACATGAGCCACAACGTCTGGTACGACAGTGCGTTGAATGTCTGCAGCGGCACCGACGACTTCTGGTACTACCAGGCCGCCCTCACACTGAACCTGCAATGGGGCTGGTTCCACGTCGACATGCAACAGTTCCTCCAGCACAGCACCGACAAGGTCCAGCTGGACGTGCCGATATGGGCCAGCAAGAACTCCATCTACGCCGACTTCACCCTCTTCCGCCGCGCCCTGCGCATGCAGGTGGGCGTCGACATCCGCTACTACACCGCCTTCGCCCCCGATGCCTACGACCCTGCCACCGGCCTCTTTTTCCAGCAGGACACCGAGACCGGCGACTACCTTTGGTGCGACGCCTTCATCAACCTGCAGGTGAAACGCGCCAGCATCTACGTCAAAGCCGGCCACATCAACGCCCTGTGGGAGAGCACTCCGCGCTATTTCCTCATGCCGCACTACCCCGGCAACCGCTTCGGTCTCTTCTGGGGCATGACGTGGAATTTCTTCGACTGATTTCTTTTTACACTCGCGCACAATAAAACCAACACTTTGTCGTTTTAACATACAAGAAACGACAAAGTATGAAACGACTGATATTTGCTACCAACAACAAGCACAAGGTACAGGAAGTGCGCGCAGCGCTGCAAGGCCATGTGGAGGTTGTAAGCCTGGCCGAGGCCGGCCTCGCCGGCGAGATTCCCGAGACAGCCGACACCCTGCAAGGCAATGCGTTGCAGAAAGCCCAGTGGGTATGGGAACGCACTCATACAGATTGTTTTGCCGACGACACAGGCCTCGAAGTCGACGCTCTCGACGGCGCCCCCGGAGTCTATTCCGCTCGCTATGCCGGCGAACACTGTTCCTTCGACGACAACATAGACAAACTCCTCGCCGCCCTCGACGGGAAAACCGACCGCAAAGCCGATTTCCGCACGGTCATCTGCCTGATTGAGAACGGCGAACCGCGCTACTTCGAAGGCCGTGTCGACGGACACATCCTCACCGAACGCCACGGTGCCGAAGGCTTTGGATACGACCCCGTCTTCATGCCTGACCGTTTCGCCGTAAGCTTTGCCGAGATGCCTCTCGACGTCAAGAACAGCATCAGCCACCGCGGCCTGGCCGTAGCCAAACTGAAAGAATACCTGGAGGCAAAATGAAACGCGTATACCCTCTGACCATACAAAGCGGCATGTCGCAAAGCGAGAGTTATATCCTCATGCTCTGCGAACCCAACAGCAACTCCCAAATACCTATTTTCATCGGTGCCTACGAGGCCCAAGGCATCCTCCTGGCCAAGGAAACAGTAAAAACAAGACGTCCCATGACACATGAACTAATGGTTCATGTAATGGACAGCTACGGCTTATACCTCAGAGAAGTAACCATCGACAAAGTGCAGGAAGGAATCTTCTATTCCACCCTCCACATGACCGACGGATTCAACGAAAAACACTTCGACAGCCGCACCTCCGACGCCATCACACTGGCGCTCCTTTGCGACTGCCCCATCATGGTAGCCGACGAGGTGCTCGAGGAGACCAGCGTCAAAATGGACAACCCTCCCTTCAAAGCCACTCCTTCAGACCCGAAAGAAGAGATTGCACGCCTCGAGGAGGAACTCCTGGCCTGCGAAGAACGCGAGGAGTACGAACGCGCCGCCGAAATACACCAAAGAATAGAACAACTAAAGCGAAATCAGTAATATAACCACTCTCATGCAACGTTTCCGCCCATACGTACTCCCCGTGGCCATCGTGCTCGGACTGCTGCTCCACCGCTGGTGCGCCATGTTCTCTTTCCTCGTTCCTTTCATCATTTTCTGTATCCTGCTGATCACCTTTACCGCCGTCGACCTGCGCCGTCTGCGCATGACCATGCTCGACCTCTGGCTCATCCTGTTCCAGATTGTGGTCAGCACCTCCTGCTACCTGGCAATCACCCTCTTGGGTGGCAGCCACATTGTCGCCGAAGGCGTGCTCATCGGGGTGCTCTGCCCCGTGGCCTCGTCGGTTGCCGTGGTGGCCTGCATACTGGGCGCCAACCGCGAAACGGTGACCACCTACACCATCGTCGGCAACCTTATGGTGGCCGTGGTAGCCCCCGTGGCTTTCACCCTCATCGGCGACCACCCGGAGATGGGTCTTTGGAACAGCTTCCTGCTGATGACCAGCAAGATAGCCTCCACACTAGCCCTGCCCTTCTTCCTGGCTGCACTGCTGCAGTTCATGCTGCCCAGTGTCAACAACTTCATTGCCCGCTACAAGGGTCTGGGCTTCTACCTCTGGGCCGTGGCGCTGCTTTTCACCCTCGGCCAAACCATCGACTACATCTTCCTCAACGGCGAAGGCAACTGGGCCTCGATAGCCTGGCTCGGAGGCCTCTCGCTCCTGTTCTGCATCATCCAGTTCGGCTTCGGCCGATGGCTCGGACGCCGCTACGGCGACGTCATCGGCGGAGGCCAGCTCCTGGGCCAGAAGAACTCGGCCATGGGCATCTGGATGGCCAACACCTTCCTGACCCCCCTGTCGTCGGTCTTCCTGGCCTTCTACAGCGTCTACCAAAACCTCTTTAACGCCTGGCAAATGGCACAAATGAAAAAGAAATGATCAAAGCAGCATTTTTCGACATCGACGGCACCTTGCTCAGCTTCGAGACCCACCGCGTCTCGCCGGGCACGGTGCGCGCCTTTGACCGCCTCCACCGCGCCGGAGTGCGCACCTTCCTCTCCACCGGCCGCCCCGACGTGCTCATTCCCGACATGCCCGTCACCTTCGAGGCCAAAATCACCATGAACGGCGGACTGGTCTTCACGCTCCCGTCCGAGACCGCCCCCTCGCAGACCCTGCTGAACAACCCCATCCTCGACAGCGAACTTCAAGTATGGCTTGATATGGCAAAAGACAAAAACCTGTGCACCATGGTGTTCACCGACAAGTCCATGCTCCTCGCCAATCCCAACGAAGTGGGTCTCAAACTGCGCAACCAGCTGGAATTCGAAATGCCCCCCGTGGTGGACATCGAACGCATGCGTGGCGAAACGGTCTACCAGATCATCGCCATCATGCCGGGCGAAATGGACGCTGCCGTGGCCGAACTCCTGCCCCACTGCCGCCTGCCCCGCTGGCACCCCTACTTCACCGACATCGTGGCCCACGACAACAGCAAGGCCCACGGCATGGAAGCCATCTGCCGCCACTACGGCATCCGCCAGGAGGAGACCCTCGCCTTCGGCGACGGCGCCAACGACATCGAGATGCTCGAATGGGCCGGCATCGGCGTGGCCATGGGCAACGCCGCCGACCATGTCAAAGCGCATGCCGACCGCGTCACCACCGACGTGGACCACGAAGGCATCGAAACCGCTGTAAACCAACTGCTATGAAAACCCTGGAAGAACAACTGGACGAAACCCTGCGCCTGCTCGACAGCTACCAGGACCTGGCCACCGACCAGGAAGAGGACGACAGCTTCGTGGCCCGCGGCAACGGATTCTGCGACCGCAAGTACAGCGACGACTTCCTGCAGCTGCAGATAGCCCAGCTCACGGCGCGCGCCGCCGATATCCGAAAACAAATGGAAAACCATTGAACCATGTTATACGAAATTGCACTCATACTGGTCGTTATAGGCGCCTTGGTGGTTGTCATCTCCGAAAACCGCAAGCCCTACATTTCCATTTTCTGGATCCTCTTCATCACCCTCCTGCCCGGCGTGGGACTGGTGTTCTACCTCCTGCTGGGCAAGGACTACCGCAGTCGACGCGTCATCAAACCCGAAGAGTTGGCACGCTTCGACGCCCTGCGCGACAAAGCCGTGGGAAACAACATCGTAGACCACCTGCCGGAAGAAAAATACGAGAAACTGGCCAGCATGATGCACGGAGCCAACGACACCCCGGTGCTCAACGCCAACAGCGTGCGCATCTTCACCGACTTCACCCCCATGTTCCAGTCGATGCTCGACGACATTTCGCGTGCCAAAAGCTTCGTACACATACAGTTCTACATCGTCGAGGACGACGAGGTAGGCCGCCAGCTGAGCAGCCTGCTCATCCGCAAGGCCCAGGAGGGCGTCGACGTGCGCCTGATGTTCGACAGCTGGGCCAACCTCTTTGTCAAAGGCAGATACTACGACCACATGCGCCGTGGCGGAGTGAAAGTGCAATCATTTCAGAAACTTATACCCTCCATGTTCACGCGCGACGTGAACTGCCGCACCCACCGCAAAATCGTGGTCATCGACGGCCACACCGGCTACACCGGCGGCATGAACATCGCCCGCCGCTACCGCGACGGCATCAACCACGGCGTGTGGCGCGACACCCACATCCGCCTCCAAGGCCCCGCCGTGGCCCAGCTGGAGCTCTCCATCCTCGCCGACTGGCGCTTCTGCACCAAGGAGATGCTCGACGCCCCCCGCTTCTTCCCTCCCGTCCCTATGCCCGAAGCGAGCACCGATAACTCTCTGGCACAGATTGTTACCTCCGGACCCATGGACGAATGGAACACCGTCATGCAGGGCATGGTGCAGGCCATCGCCCAAAGCCGCCGCTACCTCTACCTGCAAACCCCCTATTTCATTCCCACCCAACCCATCCTCATGGGGCTGCGCAACGCCGCCCTGGCCGGGGTCGACGTGCGCCTGATGCTGCCCGCCAACGCCGACCGTGGTGCCATAACGCTCTATGCATCAAAGTCCTACTTCCGAGACCTGCTGCCCGCCGGAGTGAAGATATACCTCTACAACAAAGGCTACCTGCATGCAAAAACCATGGTTTGCGACGACGACTTCGTCACCATCGGCTCCACCAACATCGACCCCCGCAGCCTGGAGCAGAACTTCGAGGTCAACACCTTCCTCTACGACAGCAACCTGGCCCGTCGCCAGCGCGACATCTTCTTCGACGACATGAAGGACTGCACGCTTGTCGACCCCGACCTCTGGCACAAACGTCCGCGCATGGAAAAATTCCTCGAATCCAGCGCCAGAATTTTCACCCCAATTTTATAAACAAGATTTTGGCAAAAACACCTATTCACGGACTGCCACCCGATAGGAATCTTGTCCATGAAAAGAGTCTACCAACCCCCTGTTTTCACCCTATCATCTCCCACCATGGTAGGAGTTGGGTAGGAGTTGGTAGGGAGTTGGTAAGGACTTGATAAGGACATGATACTGATTATATGTTAGTTAGATAAACCAAAGTACCCTATAAAACAGAAAACCAACCACTTAGCGCTATTTTTGGGGTGCGAAGCGGTTGGTTTCCGTTGAGCGAACGCCGACATGTAAACGCTGAATCCGGGCGTCCGAATTTGACATTTTTTCCTTTAGTCGATGGTCAGGATGAGGCCGAATTTGATGGGGTAGAGTTCCTGCACCGAGGAGCGGAAGGTGCTCATGGTGGGCAGCTGGAAGTAGAGGCCGATGTTCTCGTAGCTGAGGGTGGCGCGGAGGTCCAGTTTGTAGGGGTTGATGTATTTGTTGACACTCTGGTCGCGTTCGGTGCGGTCCTCGAGGTCGGTGTCGTACTCGCGACGCAGGCCGGTGTGGCTGCCGCCCCAGTGGATGCCCGGGAGAGCGCTGAGGGTGAGGCTCCAGTCGTGCCAGAGGTCGAAGCGGAAGGTCAGCGGGACAACAACATAGCGCGTGTTGAGCCACGAGGAGCAGCTCTGGTCGCCGCCGTCGGCGAAGGCGTAGGGGTCGGTGGAGGTGTTGAGGGTCACCTCGTTGGCTTCGAACTTGTACTTGTCCCACTCCAGGCCGAGGCCGACGTAGAAGCCGAAATGGCGCGTGCCGACGAGGGGGTAGTCGACGGAGAGCTGGATGTTGTTGAAGCTGGTGCGGACAGCGGCGTCGCCGTCGACACCTTCGAAGCCGTTGAACATCGAGGTACCCCAGTTGTGGAAGCCCCAGGCGAAGTGGAGGGCCACGTCGCGATGGCGCCAGACAGAGCGGCTACGCTGCTGGCCGTCGTAGGAGTAACTGCGGTTGGGTTGCCGCGAGGACATGGCGTTCTTCACGCTGTCGCCCTGCTGTTTGACGCGCGACCTTTGATCCCTGATGTACTGGGAATAGGCGGTGTCGCCGCCGACGTTCTCGACGGTGTCGCTGAAGCAGTAGTTCCAGTTGACGATGCAGTTTGAGCACTGGCGCACCGTTTGCGACCGCGAGCTCATGCCGGGTTCGTATCGTTCCTGGAAACAGTCGATGGTGATGTGGGCGTAGTCTTCGGGCAGGACCTCGAAGCCGAACTGCATCATGCGCACCTCGGAGTGGATCTGCGAGTAGTCCTCGGCCTGGAGCGAGATGTTGACCGCCCAGACGGAGTCGGCCAGCGAGCCACTGAAAAGTGCACTGGCATAGTCCTTTGTGTGCACCGTCAGCTTCGGGCGCTTGCCGAAACTGCCCACGAAGGTCAGGTTGGAATAGTCCTCGGCCACGAAGGCGATGGAGCGTCCTTCGGGCAGCAGGAGGGTGAGGTCGGTGCTAGAGCCGGGGATGGTCAGGCGGCCTTTCTTCACGGTGGCCACCTGGTACTGCTTATAGGTTTGCAGCATCATGGGGCCGCTGGTGGGCTTCACCATGAGGCGCGAGTATTCGCTGAGGCGTATCTCGCTCACCTCGTCGGGTACCTGCTGCGTGTAGGTCTGCTGGGCTTGGGAAATTTGAAAATTGAAAATCGAAATTATGGCTAATAACAAGGTCTTTTTCATAAGGCATTGGTTTTAAAGAATGATACCAAATTTGACAGGGAACAGTTCGTCGCAGCTGCCCTTGAAGGCCGGAAGCATCGAGGCCTGGAAGTAGAGGCCCAGGGAGCGGTACTGCAGGGAGATGCGGGCGTCGAGCTTGTAGGGGCGTATGTAGGGGTTGATGCTGTAGTCCTTGATGTTCACTTCGTCGTCGCCGCTGGTGATGTCGCGGCGCAGGCCGGTGTGGCTGCCGCTCCAGTGCAGGCCGGGGATGGCAGCGAGGCCCAGCTTCCAGTGGCGTCCGAGGTTGAATTTCACCTCGATGGGCAGAATGACGTAGCGCGTCAGCAGGCGGCTTTCGCTGTTGGCCACGGTGCCGTTGGTCAGGTGGTAGGGCTCGGCGGTGAGGTCGAAGTGGATATCGCCGCGGTGGAACTTGTACTTGTCCCACTCCAGGCCCAGGCCGGCGTAGAGGGCCACATGCTTGGAATAGACTACGGGATAGTTGAGTGTCAGCAGGATATGGTTGAACGAGGTGCGCACGGCGGCGTCGCCGTCCATGCCGGCAAGGCCGTTCAGGCGGTCGGTGCCCCAGTTGTGGAAGCCCCAGGCGAAGTCGAGGTTGGTGCCCCAGGAGTAGCGCTTGCTGCTGCGGAGTTTGATTTTGCGCACCAGGTCGGAGAGGGCGTCGGCGTCGAGGTCGGCAAGGTCGTCAAAGTCGAAGGCGTCGTCGTTAGTGTTCCAGAAGTCTTCCTCCTCTTCGGGGTCGAGGATGAGTCTTTCTCCGTTTTGAATCCTGTGGCCGATATGGATGGAGGCGTAGAGGGTGTTACTGAAATTCAACATGGTGCCGTCGGAGTCTCCTATCGGCTCGATAACGAAGGCTTTGAGGCGAGAGTAGTCTTTAACGGTGAAATCGAGGTTGCGCATCTTCAGGCGGCTATGGGCGTTGAGGCGCGAGACATCGGCGAGGGACACCACCATGCAGTCGGCATAGAGGGTGTCGAAACCGTTTTTGGCGATGATGGTGGCGGCATCGTCGCCCACCAGTTCCAGAGTGCCGGGGAAGTGGAAGGAGCCCTGGAGGGTCACTTCGCTGTTGCCCGTGGCTTCGATGCGGGTAACTGTGCCGGGATTGAGGTGGATGTGCACGGTGCGGTCGAGGCGGGAGAAGGTCATCACGCTGCCGCTGACATTGACCTCGGCGCCATTCGGCATCTTGCCCGTTTCGTAGCTGCTGCAGCTGTCGGGGACAATGAGGGCCTTGCAGTCGTTGAAGACCAGGGTCTTGACGGCCTCGGGCAGGGCTGTACGGCCGGTGTCCGTTTCTGCTGTCTGCGCCATGGCGGCGAAGGGCAGCAGGAGAGCCATTGCGAGGATAAATCGGTTGTGTTTCATAATGTAATGGTTTTATTAACGATTGTTTTTCTTGTTGTCGATGCGTTGACGGAGGGGTGCAACCACGGCCTCCTCGAGTTGGCGGCTGTCGGGCAGGGTGCGGCTGACAAGGCGGCCGAGGGGGTGCTCGTTAAGGGCCTCGTGGTAGGCGTCGTTGGCAGCCAGCAGCATGTCGCCCCAGTCGGCGGAGCGGTCGTAGACGATGAGGTTCCAGGACTCGATGGGTGCCGCCTCGGCGGGGTCGTCCTCGAAAGCAATGAGCATGTCGGTCTCGATGGGGGCCGGGGCGACGGGGGTTGAGGTGTCTGTTTCGATAGAGGGGATAGAAGCGATAGAAGGGATAGAGGCGATAGAAGGTACGGGCCTGGAGACGGGCTGGATGACAGGCAGTTGTTGCAGCTGTTGCTGTTGCTGCGGAGTTTCCGCGACGGGGCGGTTTTCGGCCACGAAGAGGGGGGCCTCCATCTTGTCCATAATGCCCATGCGCATGGCTGGCAGCATCAGCAGAAGCACCACGGCGGCGGCAGCGCCGAAGCGCAGCACGGCGGGCCAGAGGGGCATGGGGCGATGCAACGGTGTTGCACCATACCTGACGCTTTCGTCCTTCTCCAGCCTCGGAGCCTCGTTGTAGAGCGTCAGAAGCTCGGCGGCATCGGGGTGGCTGGAGAGCCAGGCCTCGACGGCGGAGCGTTCCCCGGCGTTCAGGTCGCCTTCGGCATAACGCAGGAGCCACAGTTCGTAGTTGTTGTTATCTATTGTTGTCATATCCCATAAATTTCAGTTGTTTACGCATCGCCACGCGGGCGCGGAAAAGGTAGACCTGCACCTGGCTGTCGCTGAGCGAGAGGGTCTCCCCTATCTCGCGGTAGCTGTAGCCCTCGACGTCGCGCAGCTGGAGGATGGCCCTCTGCACCTCGGGCAGCGCCTGCAGGCTGCGCTCGATGGCCTCGCGGAGGTCGAAGCGGAGGTCGGGGTCCTGGTAGCCCGGCGCGAGCGCCTGCGTGGCCTCAGCATGCTGCTGCACCACCTTGGAGTGCCTAAGGGTCTGCATCAGCGAGCGGTAGGCGGCGCTGAGGAGGTAGCCCTTGCCCTTGTCGCGCGGCACCTCGTCGCGGTGGTTCCAGAGGGCTGCCAGGGCTTCCTGCACGGCGTCTTCGCAGTCGCTCCGGCTTCCGCCGCAACGCAAGGCGAAGCGCATCGCATCGTCGGCCCACAGGCCCACACCGTTGTTATATTCCTTGGCTGTCAAAAGGTCTTTTCTTGTCCGTTTACATACAATAATTGCGTAAAGGGGGTGGAATGTTACAATTGATAACGCATTATTTAACAAAAAAGTATTTCCAACTTATCCGACACGCATATTAACTGAGTCATAAGATAATGGGTTGCAAACAATTAATAAAACACAGTGCTATGATTATGAAGTTTTTTTTGTCATATAAAAAAATTTTTTTTATTTTTTCAGTCGCAAACCGAAAGGAATGGTTTGTCGAGAAAGAAGCATTTTATGCTCCTTATTCCTCAGATGTAAAACTGGACACTTTACATAAAGAAAACAAGGAATAAAGGAATAGTAAATGCTCCACATTAATGTGTATAGCATAGACAATATACTATACCATCCGTGGAGCGACTCATTCAAACCTATATTTTGTTTTCAAGGGAGTCCAGCCCTACATCTGAAAATAGGGTCAGAAATGGATAGCTCCACTTTCTTCGTTGTTGAAAAATGGGAAAAGCACAACAAACAAAAAATAAAAATCACTTATAAAAAAAAAACACTTCTTTGTAAGATTTCGGCAACTTTTGCGTCATCTATGTAGAAAAACGCAAAATGTTATGAAGAAGTTTTTGATAATCTTGATGGCTACGGGTGACATGCTGCTGACGGGGTGTGTGGCGGTGACGATGCAGAAGCCGACCGTGAAGAACTACAGGAAGGTACTGGCGATGGACAACCTCACCCCCATCACGGTGGAGCAGCTACGACAGATGATAGCCGTCGACACAACACACTACAAGGTGGTGGTGGTAACCAGTTCGTGCTGCGGTCCCTGCGAGATAGCCATGCGCGACACCTACCCGGGGAAGATGGCTGAGTGCGACACCAGCCAGGTGCGCTGGTACTTTGTGGAGACCGACTACAGCACGGCACAGTATATGGACAAAGTCTTCATGACCTACCACATCAACTCGCCCCGCTACTGGATAAACGACACCCTGCCACAGTACCGCCCACTGATGGTGAAAAACATGTGGACGGTGGTATGGAATATGATTTGGAACTACGGCAAGAGTTTCGAGGAGTTGGGCTGGGAAGAAGCTGACAACCGCCTGAACAACATCGTGAACACCATCGCTCCGCAGTCGCAATCTATCACCGGACCCAACGGCACACCCACCACCGTGATGCTCAACCCCCACAACCAAATGAAATGCACCTACACCATCGACGGTTCGGGCAATGCAACATTGGAGCCCACGGACATACGCGACATCACGGTCCCGGTCACCGCATTGGACTACAGCCGTGTGGACACACTCTCTTACGCCCGCGGTATCTGCACACCCGACGGGAGGTGCTATTGAAAAAAGAGGTGTTCAATCAATATCTTCAGGCCCAAGCCGATGAGGACGATGCCGGCGACGATGTTGGCCGTGCGCTCGGGGATGGGGATGTTGCGCTTGCCGAGAAAGATGCCCAGCAGGGCCACCAGGAAGGTGACGATGCCGATGACCGTGACGACGCCCAAGACCGCATTCATGGGCATGTCCAGCCCCAGGCCTATGCCCACCGCCAGGCCGTCGATGCTGGTGGCGACGCCAAGCATGCTGTAGTTGAGCAGCAAGTAGCGCGAGGAGGAGACTTCTTTCTTCTCCTCTTCCTTTTTCACGTCGTCGAGAATCATCTTGCCGCCGATGAAGGCCAGCAGTCCGAAGGCCACCCAGTGGTCGACGGCCTCGATAAAGGAGCGCGCCACGTCGCCGATGAGGGCACCGAGAAGCGGGAAGGCGAACTGGAAGAAAGCGAGAATGGCCGCCAGCAGCAGGCCGCGGTGCCACGACATCTTGTCATGAAAAGCCGTTGTGGTGGAGACCACCAGGGTGTCCACACAGAGGGCCAAAGCCAATAAAAAAGCTTCTACAAAACTCATAACTCTTAACACATAACTCTTAACTTCTCGTGCGCCACCATGCCCATGGTGTGACGCACATTCATCTCGGCCACATGGATGCTGCCGTCGGCACAGACCATGAGGTCGACGCCCAGGGGACCGTGGTAGCGGGGCCAGACGTTGGCGGCGAGCCACTGCTCCACCCTGGCCCGAATGGGCGCCAGGCCGAAGGTGGTCTCGATACGGTCATCGCTCCAGGCGATGTTCTCCTTGTAGACGCCGCTGCCGGTGCGGAAATAGGAATAGCCCATGAAAATCACCCCCTCCCCCCTTGCGGGGTACTCCCCCTTGGAAAGGGGGAGAGCCGTGGTATCCTCCGGCTGCTCCCCTATGATAGGGGAGCTGGCAGTGCGAAGCACTGACTGAGGGGTACAGATGTATTCCAACGCCACGTCGGCCACGACGTCGCGGCGGGGCTCGGCGATGACGCAGCGCTGCGTGGCGACGGTCTTCAGCAACCAGTCGCGGTCGATGGGCGTCAGCGCGCCGTGCACCCAGCGCAGTCCCCTACCCGCTCCGCTCCAGGGGGCTTTCATCACCCAGTGTTCGCGCCGGCGCAGCAAGGACTCCATCTCTTCAATATTATATACAGCATGGCAGTCCGGCTGCAGGGGCAGCACGGTGGAGCGGTGCTGGAGGTCGCGGATGACGGCCAGCTCGTCGTCGGTAGGCAGTAGGCTTTCGGGACAGCCGCGCTTGAGCAGCTCGTGCTTCACCACGGCATCCCAGCCCCAGGCGGTGACAGAATTGAAAATTGAAAATTGAAAATTGATATTTTCTATGTCGTAGACGCTGCAACACGTAGCCCCGGGGTAGAGCACCTGCATCAGCGCGGCGTCACGGCGGGCAAACTCCACAGCCGAGCGCGGCGGAACATAATGAGCACGACCTTTGGCCAGGCAAAGGTCGTGCTCAGGGTTGAAGATGCAAAGATGCATAATTCTATAGCGACTATAGTATCTATAGCAACTATAATTATTTGTTGACCTGGAATTTCTTGTTACCGGTCTTGAAGAAGTCGGCAATCTGGTTGGCGGCGGCGAGGCCGGCGTTGATGTTGGCTTCCTCGGTCTGGGCACCCATCTTCTTGGGGGTGGCGAAGTAGCGACCCTCGAAGGCCTTGAAGTCGGCATCGGCATCGGGCATGATGTCGGTGATGTACTTCAGGTCGGTGCGCTCGGCCATCAGCTTGAGCAGTTCGGGCTCGTTGATGACTTCCTTGCGGGCGGTGTTGACCAGGAT
>DFIZ01000071.1:0-1499 GCA_002372855.1 Bacteroidales bacterium UBA3684 | reverse complement strand
CGTAGTTGATGCTCTGCTTGGTCTCGGCGGTGGCGGGGATGTGCAGGGAGACGATGTCGCAGGTCTCGAAGAGAGCTTCCTGGCTGGCGACGGCCTTGGCCATGGCGCTGGAGTTGATCTGCTCGGCGCTCATGAAGGCGTCGTAGGCGTAGACATCCATGCCGAAGCCCTTGGCGATGCGGGCCACATTGCGTCCCACGTTACCGAAGGCGAGGATACCCAGCTTCTTGCCCTTGAGCTCGGAGCCGCTCTTGCCGTTGTAGAAGTTGCGGACGGCATAGACGAGCAGACCCATGACGAGCTCAGCAACGGCGTTGCTGTTCTGGCCGGGGGTGTTCATGGCGACGATGCCGCGGGCGGTGCAAGCCTCGAGGTCGAGGTTGTCGTAGCCGGCGCCGGCGCGCACAACGATCTTCAGGTTCTTGGCGTGGTCGATGACCTCTTTGGTCACCTTGTCGGAGCGGACGATGAGGGCGTCGGCATCCTCGACGGCCTTGTAGAGGTCGTTCACGTCGGTATATTTCTCAAGGAGGGCAAACTGGTAGCCGTTCTCCTCGACAATTTTCTTGATACCGTCAACAGCCACTTTGGCAAACGGTTTCTCGGTAGCAACTAAAACTTTCATCTTGTTGTAAATCTTTATTTCGTCAGAGAAGACACAGGTAGGCTCCTTGCGAAGCTTCTTCTCGAATCCATGCCTTGCGTCGTCTCTGATTTCCATGTTATTTTATATTTCAATCAGAACTAAAAGAACCATCAGAAGCAACGATGCTCTTTATGTTCTTTTAGTTCTGATTGAGCTTTAAACTCTTACTTGTTGGCTTTCTCGAAGTCCTGCATGCACTGGACGAGAGCCTCGACGGCCTCGACGGGGCAAGCGTTGTAGAGGCTGGCGCGGAAGCCGCCCACCGAACGGTGACCCTTGATGCCGACCATGCCGCGCTCCTTGGCGAAGGCCATGAAGGCGTCCTGCAGGTTCTCGCGGCCCTCGGCCATGACCCAGCAGTGGTTCATGATGGAACGGTCTTCCTTCACGGCGGTGCCGCGGAACATGCTGTTGCGGTCGATCTCCTCGTAGAGCATCTTGCTCTTCTTGAGGTTGATCTTCTCCATTTCCTTCACGCCACCGATGGTGTTCTTAACCCACTTCAGGGTCTCGTGCATGACGAAGATGGCGCTCACCGGGGGAGTGTTGAACATGGAGATGTTCTTGGCCTCTTCGGCGGCGTGGGTGCGGAAGTCCACCATGGTGGGCAGGGGGTTCATGTACTGGCGGTCGGTAATCTTGCCGAGGATGTCCTTGCGGACAATGTAGAAGGTGACACCGGCAGGGCCGACGTTCTTCTGGGCACCACCGTAGATGAGGCCGTACTTCTTCACGTCGACGGGGCGGCTCATGATGTCGGAGCTCATGTCGGCGACGAGCATGACGTTGTTGATCTCGTTGGCGGCGAAGTCCTTGCGGATCTCGGTGCCGTAGATGGTGTTGTTGGTGGTGA
>DFIZ01000066.1:242-5214 GCA_002372855.1 Bacteroidales bacterium UBA3684 | reverse complement strand
CAAATCCGGAAGCGACCTCAAAAAGAAAGAGGAACTCAACGGGAGTTCCTCTTTTTGTTGCTGTCCGTTGGCCTGCTATTCCAACGGGATTTCGGGATGTTGCACCGCAAGGGGCTGCCCCTCCTGCGAGATATAGAACATATACAGGATGACGGGTTTGGTGCCACGGTTCTCGCCGTGGTGGATGGTGCCTACCATTTCGACGACGGCCTCACCCTCGTGCACCGTTTTCTCGCGGCCGTCCTGGCCTATAATGGTCAGCTCGCCCTGCACCAGTATGCCGTAGTTCATCACAGGATGGTGGTGCCAGCCAAGTTTCTGTCCGGCAGGGAATTCGTAGCGCACAGCGACAAGCTCGGGCTTGCCTTCCGGATAGTTGGGCAGGTCGGCACCGTCCCAACTCTGGGAGGTGCGCAGCAATTCCTCGGAGGAGACCTGGGAGGGGGTGTCGTTTTCGACGGTTGTTTTGTTGTTTTCTTTGTCGCATCCGCCCAAGAGAAGGGATGCGAAAGCCAATGTGAGACAGGTTTTCTTCATATGTTTTAATATTTGCTCATTGAGATAGTGAGATTCTTCATTCGGCCAGCGCCGCCTGGATGCTCATCTCGTAGAGTTCGGCGGGGGTGATGCCCATGGCGCGGGCCTGCTTGGGGACGATGCTCTCGGCGCTCTGGCCGGGGATGGTGTTGACCTCGAGGAAGTAGAGCTCCTGCTCGTCGGTGTTGTAGATATAGTCGAAACGGACGATGCCGCGGCAGCCGAGGAGGTCGTAGAGGCGGTAGGAGACCTCCTGGATGTGCTTGGAGATGCTCTCGTCGACCTCGGCAGGGCAGACCTCGTTGCTGAAGCCGTCGTATTTGGCTTCGTAGTCGAAGAACTCGTGGCCACCGATGGGGATGATTTCGGTGACGGGGAAGACAATCTTCTTGCCCTCGGCGGGGCGGAAGACACCGCAGTCGAACTCGCGGCCGGGGATGAACTGCTCGACGAGCACCTGGCGGTCCTCGGTGAAGGCCTCGCGGATGGCGGGCAGGAGCTGCTCGCGGCTCTTCACCTTGGTGGTGGCCACACTGCTGCCGCCGGCGGCAGGCTTGACGAAGACGGGGTATGTCATGCCGGACATCAGCTCGTCGAGCTTGGCGTCGGTGGGCGGTTCCTTGTAGAGAAGGACGGACTTGGCGACCTTCACCAGGCCGAAGCTTTTCACCACGGGGTTGCAATAGCCCTTGTGGAAGGTGAGGCTGGAGGTGTAGAAGCCGCAGGTGGTGTAGCGGATGCCCAGCATGTCGAAGTAGCCCTGCAGGATGCCGTTTTCGCCGGGGTTGCCGTGGACGATGATGAAGGCGAGGTCGAAACGGACCTTCCGGCCGTGGTCGGTGACCGTGAAGTCGCCGCGGTCGACAGGCAGATGGGCGCCGTCGCGCTCCCAGTACCATCCCTGGCGGTCGACGACAATCTTGTAGACGTTGTATTTGGTATGGTCCAACTGGCCATACACCTGGTTACCGCTAGCGATGGAGATGTCGTGCTCGCCGCTGTAGCCTCCCATGACAAGTGCTATGTTCTGTTTCATTGCTGATACTATTTTACTTCGATTGACAAAAAGAACGTCCGGCGGCCATAATTATTGCCCTGGACACAAATATATTGTTTTTTTCAATGCAACGGGACGTGGCGTTCGCGCTTGGCCTGCTTGGCGTTGAAGTGGGCCTGGTCGCGGACGGCGGGGACCATAGTGACGCGCTGGAAGCGGTCCCAGACAATGTCGACGGCAAGCTGGGACGGGTGCGCCATGTCGGCGTTGTAGTAGCGGTAGTCGCGCAGCTCGTCGAGGACAATTTCGTAGGAAGGGAAGTATAAGGTCATCGGGTGCTCGGGAGCCGCCACCTTGACGCCCTTGCGCTTGCGCAGGGCCGGGGGTATTTCGCGGTCCACCAGCTGGTCGACGGCCAGCAGGAGGGTGCTTTTGCTGAGCTGGTTGCCATGGAGGCCGTCGCCGATGTGGCGTATGGGGGAGACGGTGAAGAGCGTGTGCAGCGAGGGGAAGAGGGCATGCAGCTCGTCGAGCAGGGGACGCCATCGGGCCACGATGTCGTCGACCGAGAGGCGGTGGCGGACGAAGAGCTCCTGCGGCAGCTTGTGGCAGTTGGCCACGGTGCCGCGGCCGTCGGCAAGGTCGTAGACCCAGGCCGAGCCGAAGGTCACCATCAGCAGCGAGGCCTCCTTGAGGGCGGCGTGGGCTTGGTGGATGCGGGCATTGCAGGCCGCCAGGCACTCCTCCTGCGTGGGACGCGAGAAGGAGCCGTGGTGGTGCCACGAATGCCACAGGCCCTCATGCTGCACCAGGTCGGCGGCGGTAATCTCGCTGTCGTCCATGAGCCGGCGCAGGGCCGTCGCGATGGGAAAAGGGTTGTAGAGGGTGCCGAAAGGGTTCTGCTCTATGTGGAAACCGCTGTCGGCCATCCGCTGACCCACCTCGTCGGAAAAACAGGAGCCTAAACTGACAATGCCGCAGGCAAAGTCGATGGCCAGCGGTATCGGGGGAATCCCGACTCGTGTCTGTGTTTCAATCTCGTACATATTTCGTCGTCTAACTCTTCATGATGGGCACCACACGGCTGATACCTTTCAGACGCTCCAGTTCGGGAATGATGTCATGCGCCGATACGCGGAGGTCCATGGTGTTGAGGGTGAGCGAGAGGTTGCGGGCGGCGTCGACCACCTGCGCCTGCAGGGGCACGTCGCCTTTGTGGGCATGGGCCAGCTTTTTCAGGCTCTTGCAGAAAGCTTCGTCGACACTCTCGAGGGGCACTATGAACGAGAGCTTCGACGTGAACTTGTCCATCACCTTGCTCAGCAGCATCATCGACATGATGCGCAGCCTCGTATAGGTCTTGTCGGCCCCCGTCTTCTTGTCCTTGTAGCTGTAGGAACGCACCATGGCACGGACAAAAATGAACGTGTCGTTGGTGAAGAAGTTCTTGAAGCTGGTGTACTCCTCGTCGTACAGCCTCAGCTCGTAGCTGCCCGAATAGTCGTCGATAACCATCGACCCGTAGGGATTGCCCTTGGCCGACACGCCGTCCTTCACTCCGGAGACCATGCCCGCAAACCTTACCTCGTGCCCCGCAAGCGGCTCGAGCGCCGTCAGCTGGTCGACGCCGATGTTGGTGAACAGCTTTATCTCGTACTTGAAGTCGTCCAGCGGATGGCCCGAAAGGTAGGTCGAGATGACCTCCTTCTCGGCCCGGCAGCGCACCAGGGTCGACCACTCCTCGCACTCCGGTATCGGCGGATGCTCCTCCTCGGCCAACTCCTCGCTCATGCTGAAAATACTCATCTGGTTGCTCGACGCGCCGTCCTGGCTTCGGATGGCCCACTTCACCAGCTGGTCCAGGTATGTGGGCGTGGTCTCCAGCTGGTTCTCCTTGTAGAAATACTGCGCCCGGTGCATCGTACCCACGCCGTCGAAGGCGCCGGCCTTCACCAGCACCTCCATGTTCTTTTTGTTCACCGAGTGCATGTCCACCCGCTTCAGGAAGTCGAAGATGTCCTTGTACAACCCGTTCTTCTCCCGCTCCTCGATGATGGCCGCACTCGCCGCCTCGCCCATGCCGCTGATGGCGCACAGTCCGAAGCGTATCTTGCCCGTGCTGTCCACCGAAAAGTCCATGTCCGAATAGTTCACACTCGGCGCAGCCACCTCGACCCCCTGTTTGCGGCAGTCGTCCATCAACTCCGTGACGCGCTTGATGTCGCTCTGCGCACTCGTCATCACTGCCGCCATATACTCCGCCGGATAGTGCGCCTTCAGGTAGGCCGTCTGGTACGCCACCCACGAGTAGCAGGCCGCGTGCGACTTGTTGAAGGCATACGAGGCAAACTTCTTCCACTCCTCCCATATCTTGGAGAGGATTTCCCTCGGGTGGCCGTTCTTCTCGCCACCCTCGTAGAAGAGCACCTCCAGCTCGTTCATCTTTTCAATCTGCTTCTTGCCCATGGCCTTGCGCAGCGTGTCGCTCTGGCCGCGCGTGAAGCCCGCCAGCAGGCGGCTCAAGAGCATCACCTGCTCCTGGTACACCGTGATGCCGTAAGTGTCCTTCAGGTACTTCTCCATCACCGGTATGTCGTACTCGATGGGCTTCCTGCCTTGCTTGCGGTCGATAAACTCCGGAATGTTGTCCATGGGACCCGGGCGGTACAGTGCGTTCATAGCAATGAGGTCGTCGATCACATGCGGCTGCAGCTCGCGCAGGTACTTCTGCATACCCGCCGACTCAAACTGGAACACGCCCACCGTGTTGCCCTCGCAGAAAAGCTTGTACGTCAACTCGTCGTCCAGCGGCAGGTGGTCCACATCCACATCCTCCCCCCTGCCCTTCTTCACCATCCGGATGCAGTTCTTGATAATCGTCAGGTTCTTCAGCCCGAGGAAGTCCATCTTGATCAAACCCACATTCTCCACCACGTGGCCGTCGTACTGCGTCACCTGCACATACTCGTCGCTCTCCTTGTCATACACCACACACACCGGCGCCACATCCGTAATGTCCTGTGCGCCGATAATCACGCCGCACGCATGGATGCCTATCTGGCGGTTGGTGTCCTCCAACTCCTCCGCATAGGTCAGCATCTGCTTCAGCTGCTCGTCGTCGCCCTGCATGATGGCCTTCAGTTCCGGCACATACTTGTAGCAGTTCTTCAGGTTCACCTTCGGGCTCTTCCCCTTCTCGTCCTTGATGCTCTCCGGGAAACCGCGGTCGGGAATATAGCTCTTCAGCTGGTTCACCGTCGCCAGCGGTATCTTCTCCACCCTTCCCACGTCGGCAATCGAACTCTTCGTCGCCATGGTGCCGTAGGTGATGATATGCGCCACGCGCTCCTTGCCGTACTTCTGCGTCACCCACTCCAGCACCTTGCCGCGTCCCGCATCGTCGAAGTCCACGTCGATATCGGGCAGCGAGATACGGTC
>DFIZ01000066.1:0-171 GCA_002372855.1 Bacteroidales bacterium UBA3684 | reverse complement strand
GCTCAAACAGCAAGTCGTACTTCAGTGGGTCGAGGTCCGTAATCCACAGGCAGTACGCCACCACGCTTCCTGCCGCGCTGCCGCGCCCCGGTCCCACACTCACACCCAGCTCCTCGCGCGCCGCACGGATATAGTCGCTCACAATCAGGAAGTAGCCCGGGAAACCCATCG
>DFIZ01000059.1 GCA_002372855.1 Bacteroidales bacterium UBA3684 | reverse complement strand
AGAGGTACATAATTCGGCATTTCTTATATCGTTCTTATATCGTTCTCATATACTTCTCATATACTTCTTATATAGGTGATATAAGAAGTATATGAGAAGTATATAGGAACTATATGAGAAGGGCCGAATTTGACCCCTCTCGGGAGGAGTGATGAGTGTTGAGTGATGAGTGATGAGTGATGAGTGATGCCCCGTCTCCCGGCAGGCGTTCCCGTCTGTCGGGACGCGGCATGGAATAAAAAATTTTGCCATGTCGGGGAAAAGTAGTATTTTTGCAATTTGTTTTTGAACATAAATCAAACATTTAATAAAATGAAGAAAACATTGTTAAGTATTGCTACAATGGCAGTTATCGCAACCGGTTGCCAGCACAAGGCCCAGCTCACCTCGGGCATCGACGCTGACAATTTCGACACCACCGCCCGCCTTCAGGACGACTTCTACCAGTACGCCTGCGGCGGCTGGATGGCCAAGAACCCGCTGGACGCCGAGCACTCGCGCTACGGCGCCTTCGACGTGCTCAGCGAGAACGCCCTGAAGAACATCAACGGCATCATCGACTCCGTGAAGGTGGCCAAGAACGCTGCCGGCAGCCTCGAGGACAAGATTGCCACCATGTACAACCTCGGCATGGACAGCGCCAAGCTGCAGGCCGACGGCGTGGCCCCGCTGACGCCCTACCTTGAGGAAATCAACAACGTGAAGACCAGCGACGACGTCTGGGCCGAGATGCTGCGCATGCACAAGCGCGGCAACACGGTGCTCTTCGGCGTCTTCGGCGAGGCCGACAAGGACGATGCCAAGATGTGCATCGCCTGGGCCTACCAGGGTGGCCTCGGTCTGGGCGACCGCGACCGCTACGTGAAGGACGAGGGCAAGAACAAGCAGTTCCGCGAGGGCTATGTGAAGCTCATGGAGCAGCTCTTCGCCATGTCCGGCTATGACAAACTCAGCGGCAAGAGCGCCGACAAGCTGGCCGCCACGGTGATGGCCTTCGAGACCCGCCTGGCCCGCGCCATGAACACCCAGCTCGAGAACCGCAATCCCCAGGGCACCTTCAACCGCTACACCGTGGAAGAGGCCGCCACCTTCACCCCCAACATCGACTGGAAGGGCTACTTCGCCGAGATGAACATCCTCGACGGCATGAAGAGCTTCAACATCGCCCAACCCAAGTACTTCACCGAGGTCAACAAGGTGATGAAAGACACCGACGTGGAGACCTTCAAGGCCTACTTTGCCTGGCACGAGATCCTCGGCGCCACGCCCTACCTGAGCGACGACTTCGTCCAGGCCCGCTTCGACTTCTACGGCAAGCAGATCAGCGGCGTGGAGCAGAACCGTCCGCGCTGGAAACGCGTCACCGGCACCGTTGAAGGCGCCATGGGCGAGGCCCTCGGCAAACTCTATGTGGAGAAATACTTCCCCGCCGAGGCCAAGACCCGCATGGAGACCCTCGTGCACAACCTCATCACCGCCCTCGGCCAGCGCATCGACATGGCCACCTGGATGACCGACAGCACCAAGGCCAACGCCCACAAGAAACTGGAAACCATCTATGTGAAAATCGGCTATCCCAACAAGTGGCGCGACTACTCCAAGCTCGACATCAAGAACGACTCCTACTATGCCAACGTGGTGCGCAGCAACGAGTTCGACATGGAGTACATGTTCAGCAAGATCAACAAGCCCGTCGACAAGGACGAGTGGCTCATGACCCCCCAGACCGTCAACGCCTACTACAACCCCACCACCAACGAAATCTGCTTCCCCGCCGCCATCCTTCAGCCCCCGTTCTTCAACATGCAGGCTGACGAGGCCGCCAACTACGGTGCCATCGGCGTGGTCATCGGCCACGAGCTGACCCACGGCTTCGACGACCAGGGCCGCCAGTACGACGAACAGGGCAACCTCAACGACTGGTGGACCGAGACCGACGCCAAGAACTTCGACAACAACAAGCAGGCCCTCGTCGACGCCTTCAGCGCCGTCAAGGTCCTCGAGGACGGCGGCAACGGCGAGCCCCTCTACGGCAACGGCCAGCTGACCCTCGGCGAGAACATTGCCGACAACGGCGGTCTCCACGTCTCCTACCTCGCCATGAAGAACGCCATGCAGCAGGGCCAGGTGAACAAGGAAAAGATGGACAACTTCACCCCCGAGCAGCGCTTCTTCCTAGCCTACGCCGCCGTCTGGGCCAGCAACATCAACACCGAGGGCATCCTCAACCTCACCCAGAACGACGTCCACTCCCTCGGCCGCAACCGCGTCAACGTCGCCCTGCCGCAGATCACCGAGTTCATCGAGGCCTTCGGCATCAAGGAAGGCGACGGCATGTGGCTCGCCCCCGAGAAACGCGCCCAGCTCTGGTAAAGAGTGGCTAAGTGGCTGAGTAGCTGAGTAGCTAAGTGATTGCATCCAAATAGTATTTAAGCACTCAGCAACTCAGAAACTTAGCAACTCAATAACTCAAAAAATTTAGGCTCGCCAACCGGCGGGCCTAAATTTTTTTTTCATGTCCATGTAGTTTTTTGACCCATTTTTGCGTTATATTAGCGCAAACCAAAAACAACAAGATGATGAAAACCTCTCTCCGAATCCTCCTCCTGACAGCCCTCGCGCTGCTGACCGCCTGCGAAAAGGGCGGCACCGTGCGCCAGATTGTCTACACGGTGGACACCGCCGCCGAGCAGCACATCACCACCCACGGCGACGCCGAGTTCGACGCCCTGCTGGAGCGCTTCTGCGGCTATGCCGAGGAAGGCTCGACGGTGACTTTCCACGGAGCGTCGGCTTCCAGCCACCCCACCAAGGACGTCGTCACCTACAGCACCACCAGCCGCGACGAAATCAAGGCCTGGATGCGCGACATGGAGGCCGCCGGCATGACCGTCACCGTCACCTTCGACCCCTCCACCGGCACCTGGAACGGCACCGCCTACGCCACCGCGCCGCAACCCGCTACGGGGTGCATCACCTATGCCACCCCCTACGACGTGGCCGAGGGCGCCATCGTCACCTTCGACACCGTCAACCACATAGCCTACATCACCACCGGCCACATACCGTCGGGCCAGATGGAAATCCACTTCCCTACGGGCAAATTCAGCTACATCCGCAGTGGCAACCGCCTGCTGTTGCACGACTACTACAGCCTCACCGAGGCCTTCGAGGAGAGCTTTACCATCACCCCCTCCAACGGCGACACGCTGGACCTCACCTACAACTACGACGGAGCCTGCCCTGCCGACCACACCCACCGTGCCCTCCTCGTGCCTACCGACCGGTACAGCCTGCTCTCGTGCCACAACGAGGCTGCCGACGTGGTGCTCCACATCGACCGTTCCAACTACAACCTCGGCCACGGCCAGGCCGCCGTGCGTTACTACGACGAGGCCGTCTACACCTCCCCCACCCGCCCCTTCAACTATGGCCGATTCAGCTGCGGAGTACTTATGACCTTTGCCGAAGGCGGTCCAGGATGGGAGCTGGTCTTCGACGAAAGTGCCGACAATCTGATGAACTTCCTCGACATCTCAAACTACGACCGTCCCGTGGAGGTATGGCATGTGAACCGCTCCGAAACCACCGAGGACTACAATCCCTTAGTGGACTTCCTGTTTGAGCGAATAAGATAGACCCTTGACCCCCTTCGAGCACATACTGCACCGCCATCGCGGCCTCGTCTACTCCGTCTGCCTGCGCTACAGCCGGCGGGGCGTAAGTGCCGACGACCTGGTGCAGGAGGTCAGCCTTGTCCTCTGGCAGCGGCGCGAGCAGCTCCTCGCCCTCGGCGCCGTTCCCCTGCAGGCGGCATGGATATGGCGCGTGGCGCGCAGCACCTGCATCGACATCCTGCGCCGCACCCCCGAGACCTCTCCCCTGCCCGAAGGCTACGACCCTCCCGCCGACGACAGCACCCTTCCCCATCATCTGCACCGCCTCATCGAACTCCTCCCCGACCCCGACCGCACCATCGTCCGCATGCACATCGAGGGCTACAACTACGAAGAGATAGCGCAGCAAACGGGCCTCACGGCCAACAACATCAGCGTCCGGCTGGTGAGAATAAAAGAGAAACTGAGACAACTTTGGGACAAATGAATAACAATATGACAACATTCGACGAACAATGGGAGCTTCTGGAAGGGCAGCACGTGGCCCGCAGCATGGTGCGCCAACTCCCGGCCTGGCAACGCCGTCGCCGCCTGCGTCGGCGGGTGGCGCTGACGGTGGTAGGCGTGGCGGCAGTGACAGCTGTGGCAGCGATGCTACTGCGTCCGTCCGAACCCCTCTCGGGCGACTACACCCTCGTGTGCAGCAACCGCTCGCAACAGTTCACCGACCAGCAGTGGGCCGACCTCGCCGCCGTGCTCCTCGACGACAACAACAACAGCATCCTGATATGAAACGCATCCTCGTCCTCCTGCTCCTCCTGCTGCCCCTGGCGGCCAGTGCCCAAAACCAGGCTGCCAGTCTGCGAGAGAGCACGCTCTACCGCCACCATGCCGCCCGCCAGGACGTTGCCGTGGCCCAGGTCAGCGGCTTCCGCCTGAACGACTCGGTGCGGGTCGACGTGGTGCTCGTCGTGGCCGACGACGACAAAGCCTGGCAGCGTCTGAAGGAGGAATACGACATACGCACCTCGGCGGGCGTCACCTCGTGGATCGGCGAAGCCGACCACCCCGAACGCCGCACCCGCTGGACCGGCCAGCCCGCCTGCCGCGCCGTAGCCTCGCACGAGCGGCGCACCCTCGGCTTCTACCACATCGACAACCGAACCCAGTACGAAGCCCTGCTGGAATACCAAATCAAGAAAATAGAAACAACGAACCAAAACAATACCGCATTGAAATGAAACACATTAGCCGACTTTCCATCCTGCTGGCCGCCCTCTTCGCCCTCGCGGCCTGCCATCCCGAAGAGCACGAAATCCGTCGGGACATTGTCTACTCCGTGGACAACGCCGCCGAGCAGCACGTCACCACCCACGGCGACGCCGAGTTCGACGCCCTGCTGGAGCGCTTCTGCGGCTACGCCGAGGAAGGCTCGACGGTGACCTTCCATGGAGCGTCGGCTTCCAGCCTCCCCACCAAGGACGTCGTCACCTACAGCACCACCAGCCGCGACGAAATCAAGGCCTGGATGCGCGACATGGAGGCCGCCGGCATGACCGTCACCGTCACCTACGACCCCGCCTCCGGCACCTGGAACGGCACCGCCTACGCCACCGCGCCGTATCCCCGCAGGGGCGTGGCCACCTTCGTCAACCTCTCGGACGACGGCTACCAAGGCCCCACGGTCGTCGTCACCATCGACAGCCTCAACCGCACGGCTTACGTCAGCTTCGACAACGAGCGCTACACGCAGTGGCACCTGCCCGTCGGCAAATTCGAGAGCATCTGGCAGTATGACGACAACATCCTCGTTCTCTACGCCGAAGGGGGCGACACCCTCGGCTTCTCCCCCCTCGTCGGAGACACCATGATACTGCGCTACTTTCCCGCCGACCCCTGCTGGCCGCAGCACCAGCACTATTTCACCGTGGAGCGTGTCCGCGAAGGCTGCCAGACCTGGTACAGCGACCAGGCGGGCGGCATCGTCATGAACGTCTGGCCCAACATCATCGAGACCTACCCCGAGGGAAGCCTGGCACTCATCTGCGCCCCGCAGGTGCCCTACCTCAACTGCATCAGTCCCCTCTTCACCGGCAGCTGCGAGTTGCTACGATACTACACCGACCGCGCCGGCATGGACTGGGAACTCTCGCTGCGCTACTTCTTCGTCAGCGACAGCAGTTTCCATACCGTCGACTCCCTGGGCCTCTCGGGCGACTTCCTGCTCGACCGCACCGTCACCATCCACGACATCCACCGGTTCCCCGGATGCAATAGCCAATACATGTTCAACCGTATAGACTAAACCATTATGAAACAAGCACTCACACCCGGAACACGGACCGTCAACCCGCGAAGAACAACCCCATTCATGGCACTGCTCGCGGCAGTCCTCTTTGCCTCCTGCGTCCCCGACATCGACCTTGCCGGATCGGCCTGGAGCGGCGACGCATACACCGACGACGAGGGCCGAACCCTCAAGACCACCCTCACCCTCGTGTGCAACACCGCCGACAGCGGCCTGCTCTTCGTTGCCGAGGACGACGGCGGCCCCTGGCCCCTGTGCCACTGCCTGCCACTGAGCTACTCCTGGACCGACAACCACGGCTCCGCCACGGCCACCATCGACATCCCCGGCGAATTCGCTCGCAGCTACCGCCTCGACCTGGACTACACCAAGGCTGAAGGCCTGCGCATCACCGCACCCACCACAATGAGCACCGACCTGGAACTGCCCGGCATCGTCAACTTCGGCCTCAAGGAGAAGCACCTCGCCAAGCCCGCCACCCTGGCGGGAACCACATGGAAACAAGGCCACTACAACGAATGGAACGGCGACAGCATTGTCTACGAGCTGCACCTCGTCGGCACCACCACCGGGGTGCTCAACGTCACCGTCGTGGACATCGACGGCCACCGCGAAACCGAACGCGCCAACGTCAGCTACTCCTACCACGGCGGCGCCGGCACGGTGAGCGCCACCGACGGCAACGAATCCGTCAGCGGCGGCTTCTACCTGCCCGACGACAACCACCTCTTCTTCGCCCTCGGCGACTTCGGTCTCACCCTGACAAAACAATAACCCCTCCCCCCGCACAATAAAACCACTCCTTTTGCGTTATAAAAACAAAAAAACAACGCAAATGGAACACACCACAATAGGCCAGGTGGCGTCGTGGCTCGACGCCACCTTCCATCCTGAACTTCAGGAGGACTACGACAACGCAGGCTTCCTCATCGGCCAGCGGCAGGAACCGTGCACCGGCATCCTCGTAGCCCTCGACCTCACCCCCGCCGTTGCCGACGAGGCCATCACTCTGGGTTTCAACCTCATCGTCACCCACCACCCCCTCATCTTCTCCGGTCTGCGCCGCATCACCTCCGACAACGAGGCCGGCCGCACCGTCATCAGCCTCATCCGGCACGGCATCGCCGTCTACGCCGCCCACACCAACCTCGACAACCTACCCTGGGGCGTCAACGGCATCCTCAGCGAGAAGCTGGGCCTGCAGAACACCCGCATTCTCAAACCCATGGACCAGGAAAACGGCGCCGGCATGGTGGGCGAACTGACCGAACCCATGGAGGCCAACGCCTTCCTGCTGAAGGTCAAGGAAGTGCTCGGCATCCCCACCCTCCGCACCTCACCACTCACCACTCATCACTCATCACTCACCACTATCACCCGCGTCGCCCTCTGCGGCGGCAGCGGCGCCTCGTTTATCTCCGACGCCATCGCCGCTAAGGCCGACATCTACATCACCGCCGACCTGAAATACCACGACTTCCAGCGCGCCGAGGGGCGCATCATCCTCGTCGATGCAGGCCACTACGAGACCGAACAATTCGCAAAAGAAATTTTTTATCGCGCTATATCAGAAAAATTTAGTAACTTTGCATGCCGAATTTCCACAAGGCAAGAAAGCCTCGTGCAGTATATCTGATTAGAAAACAATAATATATATAATAATATGGCAAAAAAAGTCAGCACCAAAAAAGAAGAACAAGTCGAACCCCAGGTAATCCTGCGCCCCGACGTCGACCTCGCCATCGAGAAACGCCTCGTGGCCCTCTACACCCTCCAGAGCGTCGACAGCGAGATTGACAAAATCCAGATTATCCGTGGCGAGTTGCCGCAGGCCGTACAGGACCTTGAGGACGAAATCGCCGGACTCAACACCCGCATCGACAACTTCAACACCGACATCAAGGAAACCGAGGCCGCCAACAAAGCCCGCACCAACGAGATCGCCGACCACGAAGAGCAAATCAAAAAGTACAAAAAACAGCAGGACAACGTCCGCAACAACCGCGAATACGAGTCCCTCGCCAAGGAAATCGAGTTCCAAAGCCTCGAAATCCAGCTCTGCGAGCGCAAAAACAAAGAAGGTGCCGCCAAAGTCAAAGAACTCAAGGAACACATTGCCGCCGCCAAAACCCTCGTCGAAAACCGCACCAAGGACCTCGACGCCAAACGCGAGGAGCTGACCTCCATCATCGCCGAAACCGAGAAGGACGAGAAACGCCTCCGCGAAAAGAGCAAGGAGCAGGAGCAGTACATCGACGACCGCTACCTCACCGCCTACAAGCGCATCCGCAACGCCGCCCGCAACGGCCTCGCCGTCGTCACCATCGACCGCGACTCCTGCGGCGGCTGCTTCAGCAACATCCCGCCCCAGCGCCAGATGGAAATCAAGATGCACAAGAAAGTCATCGTCTGCGAGAACTGCGGCCGCATCCTCGTCGACGACGACATCGCCGAAAAAGCCAAAGCCAACCTGCAAAAATAAAAGGCCTCACCCCTTACCCCTCTCCCAAGGAGAGGGGGCGGCTGACGCCAAACAATCTAGAACCACCAGCAAGCAAACAACAAAGAAACAACAACAAAAAAAAGTCCTCGACCAATTTCCCCTCTCCTTGGGAGAGGGGCAAGGGGTGAGGCCAACAACCAGCAACAATGACCTATACGTTCAACCCCAACGAAAAACTGACCCTGGACAAGATTCAGGAAATCATCGATAAGAAAATGGCCCTCGCCCTCAGCGACGAGGCCAAGCGCCGCATCGAGAAATGCCGCAACTACCTCAACCAGAAGATGGAAACCCAGAAGGAACCCATCTACGGCGTCACCACCGGCTTCGGCTCCCTGTGCAACATCAGCATCAGCAAAGAACAGCTCAGCCAGCTGCAGAAAAACCTCGTCATGAGCCACGCCTGCGGCGTCGGCGACGAAGTGCCCGCCGAGGTGGTCCGCCTCATGCTCCTGCTCAAAGCCCAGAACTTCACCTTCGGCTACAGCGGAGCACAGCTGCAGACCGTCCAGCGCCTCATCGACTGCTACAACGACGACATCCTGCCCGTCGTCTACCAGCAGGGCTCGCTCGGCGCCAGCGGCGACCTCTGCCCCCTGGCCAACCTCATGCTCCCCGCCATCCTCGGCATGGGCGACGTCTACTGGAAAGGCCGTCGCTGCGATGCACAGGAAGTCTACAAAGCCAAAGGCTGGCAGCCCATCGAGCTGCAGAGCAAGGAAGGCCTCGCCCTCCTCAACGGCACACAGTTCATGAGCAGCTACGCCGTCTGGAGCCTGCTCAAAGCCCGCCGCCTCAGCCGCCAGGCCGACATGGTGCTCAGCCTCAGCCTCGACGCCTTCGACGGCCGCATCGAGCCCTTCTACGAGTGCCTCCACATGGTGCGCCCCCACAAAGGCCAGCTCGAAACCGCCGCCGCCGTGCGCTGCTGGCTCGAAGGCAGCCAGCTCATCGCACGCCACAAGGAGCACGTCCAGGACCCCTACTCCTTCCGCTGCGCCCCGCAGGTCCACGGCGCCGCCAAGGACACCATCCGCTACGTTGAGTCTATCGTCGAAACCGAAATCAACTCCACCACCGACAACCCCATCGTGCTGCCCGACGAGGACATGGTCATCTCCGGCGGCCACTTCCACGGCGAACCCCTCGCCATGGTGCTCGACTTCCTGGCCATCGCCGTGGCCGAACTCGGCGCCATCAGCGAACGCCGCACCTACCAGCTCATCGACGCCAAACGCGGCCTGCCCTCCTTCCTCGTGGCCAAACCCGGCCTCAACAGCGGCTTCATGATCCCGCAGTACACCGCCGCCGCCATCGCCAGCCAGAGCAAGCAGCTCTGCACACCCTCCAGCGTCGACAGCATCACCTCCAGCCAGAACCAGGAAGACCTCGTCTCCATGGGTGGCAACGCCGCCACCAAGACCTACCGCGTCTGCGAGAACACCGAGCGCATCCTCGCCATCGAGCTCTTCAACGCCGCCCAGGCACTCGACTTCC
>DFIZ01000072.1:16410-21500 GCA_002372855.1 Bacteroidales bacterium UBA3684 | reverse complement strand
AGCGTCAAGCTCAATATGTCTTTGTTATATTTCTACGTTTTATGTCATAGTAAATTATCAGTTGCAATTATAATTGCGAATAATCCCAAATTGCCATTGGAAATATTTTCTTTTGTACAATCATTCGGTATTGTGGTGTGTGCTTGGGAATGTCGAAGTTGGAGGATTGCACCCACGCGATGGCTTTTTTCTTTTTTGCCGTCAGTTTGTTAATCTCTGGAGCCTTGGAGGAGAGCCATGTTTTTAGCCAATCCAGCTTCTTCAACATTTTTGAGACCTCACTGGTAATGGCTGAATGAATTTCAATATAGAAGACTTCTCCATCATAGCCTAACGCATAATCCCATCGACAATCATTAGGGTAAAGCTCCCTGGTGGTGGCATCAATATCGAGGCTCCCGTCAATCTTTGTCGGGTCGGGAACTCTTATTTTGGCTGTATATCCTCCGAGTGCAGACAATCCTTCGTGATAACCGTTGCTCACGTCGGGCGTTGCCGCCACAGCCTCACGGAAGGTCAATCGCTTATTTAGTTTATCCTCGCTCATTGTGTAGCTAGTCTGCATATTCATAAACAACGTCTGCGGCATCTGCCGAGAACTTAGACAGTCCACCCCAACCAGAAATGGCCTCATTCTCGCTTCCAGCATCCAATGCGGAAATATCGGTCGACTCCACTTTGCCATTTGCTGCACGCGAAAAATAGTACGTCAAGAGTGTTTTGTCAAATAAACCGTCGAATAATTGTCTGCTGGCAGGAGTTTTACGGATATTAAACAGTTTGAACATAGCATCCTCTTTCTTGTCGAAGGAAGAGTTCTTTATGGCATTGAAAGCCCAAGCGAAATCAAGCAAGGTGGTGGAATGGGTAGAGATAATCACTTTCAGACCATTATGCAAAAGTTCCAAAACTTCGAGCAGAATGGCTTTGATGGCTTGTGGGTGCAAACCCATTTCAGGTTCCTCAATTACAACATATTGATAATTATCCTTTTTAAAAACAGAAGAGGAAGGCCCAGACAAGCAATAGAAAGCAATAAGCAGAGGCATAAATTCTTTCTGGCCAGTACTCCATGTCATGAAAGGAAGATTCAAATCTTCTATCTTCATCTGAAATTTCTTTTGGCCAGCATTTTCCTCCATGACGATTTTGCCACCATAGAAAATGTTGTCGTTGAAAGACTGTTTCAATACTCCTTTCAGCCTATTGCTTATTGGGAAGATTGTGTTTGGATCACCCATGAACCCTTGGATGTACGTTCTCAGGGTTTCACTAAAAGCACGCAAAACATACGGTGTAGAAAGGTCGAATTCCATAAAGTTCTTCGGACGTCCATCTGCAATGCTAAGAATGCGCTGTGCCGGAATGTAAAACATGGATTCCTTTTGAGGCACGTTACGTTTAATGAGGGTATCAATGGATATCGCTTCGTTATCAAACTGTATTAAGGTTTCTGGTTTAAACATCTTGTTTAGACCATCGCCAAAGACAACATCTAATACCTTCTGAGGATTCTTCTTGTCGATAATAAAATTATACTTGCGGAGATTTGACAGTATATATTCCTTGTCAACTATATACTTCAACAGTTCCAGAAACAGACTTTTGCCGCTTGCCTGAGGACCAACTAAAAGTGTGAGATCTCCGAAATCTACAGATGCACAACCGATTGGTCCAAAATTATTTATGCTCAAGTTGTTCATAAGAAACATCTATTTTCAAGTGCAAAAATACAACATTTATTTGACATGGCAAAATGTTTTTCCATCGAGACATTGCCGAAGGACCACCGAGCCTTCTCCGTGCTATGCCGTCGGCTCAGCCGACAAGGAACCGGCTTTTTATTGCGTTGTCACCTTGGAGGGACATAATTTTTGATTTTTTGACGCCATACATATTATCATGCATCGTCAGAGCGTTTATAAATCCCATGAGACTCAACCTCTCAGAGACAGCGATGGATACTGCATGACAACAAACACCTGTCTGTCAAGCCGACAGAACACCATGAAACCGGAGCTTTCTCTGGGCGCGTCACGACTGTTCCCCCCGGCTTCTATATGCTTTCTATATGCAAAGGTATATGCTTTGTATATGCAATCCTATATCCGTTGTATATGCTAAGTATATCCATTCTATATGCTAGGTATATGCTAAGTATATCCTGAAGATATGCCGAGAAAAAAAAGACTACGGCGGCAAGAGTCCGGCCAGGAAGAATTCTAATTATTTGACGCCTTCGCTTGTGCGCCGATGTATTTTGTCATAATGTCAATGTATTGTCGTTTGTGTAATCGTTGACGATATCAAGCAGTTCTGCCCCGTAGCGTTGCACGGTTTTCTCACCGACGCCGAGTTGTCGCTTCAGTTCGGCGACGGTGTGAGGCATGTTTGTGGCTATAGCCTGCAGGGCTTTTTGTTGCAGGATTACGTAGGCTGGTACATTCTGTTCCGCAGCCTTTAATGACCGCCAGTTGCGCAGTGCGGTGGCCAAGTCGGTGTTTATGCTGTCGCCGCCGCTTTGTTTGGCTGTTTTTGCGGTGCGATCGCGGCTGGTCTTTTTTTCTTTACCGTCATGGTTCATGAGGTAGTCCACCTTGGCACGCTGCACCGTCTGCACGCTGTAGCCATCCTTGACGACGGCCGTAAGGCACGACAGCTTCAGGCCGAGCGCTTCGGCAAACCTGGCACCGTTGTCTTTGATTCGTTCTGCCGTCACCTTGTTGTCTATGTCTACATCGAGGAGGGTCGGCAGCAGGGCGGCGACCTCGGCCAGTTTCCCTTGGAAGTATTCCGCCCCTTGTTGTGCGCGGAGTTGCTGTGCGGCATTGTCTATCCGTACGAGTTGCGCCTTGAATTTCTCGCTCACCGCCTGCAACTCCAGCAATGTGGATATTTTCGTGCTGAAGGCTTGCACCAAGTCCGGGTAGATATTCTTCAGCTTGCTGTAGTGCTCGTACAGCTTGTCGGCAAGGTGCACAAGGTCGTCCATGCCGAAGAACTCCATGAGCTTCTCCATGCGGTACTGACGCTCGTAGTCGTCGGCCGCCACGCTGGTCTGCTCGAAGCTCGGCTGGGCGCTGACGAAGTGGCTGACGGATGTGTCGTTGAAGGCCACACCGGCTGTCAATGGCGTCGAGAGCGAGAGCCCCTCGAGGGTGCGGCAGCGGCTGAGGGCCACGTAGACCTGGCCGAATGCGAAGGCGTCGGCGGCATCGATGACGACGTGGTCGAAGGTGAGGCCTTGCGCCTTGTGGATGGTGACGGCCCAGGCGGCCTGCAGTGGGTACTGGCAGAAGGTGCCCTCCACCTCCTGCGTGATGTCGTTGGTCTTGGTGTCGATGCTGTATTTCATGCTCTCCCACAGCTCGCGGTTCACGGCTATGGTGTCGCCGTCGTCGCTGACGACCTCTATGTAGTCCTTGTCGTCTTCGTGCAGGAAGCCGGTGACCGTGCCAAGCATGCCGTTGTAGTAGCGGTGGCCGCCGCTGCTGTCGTTCTTGACAAACATCACCCTTTCGCCCATCTTCACCTCCAGCCGTTGGTCGCAGGGCAGCGCTTTGTCCGGATAGTTGCCTTTGACGATGGCCTCGAATGTGCGTTGTTCGCCATGCAGGGCTTCCATGTGACGGCGGTTGATGGCGTCGGCCTGCCGGTTGTGGGTGGTGAGGGTGATGGCGCCTTTCTGCGACGTACCCACGCGGGCGTTCAATGCGGCGAGGGTGGCGGAGTCGATGTTGTTGTCGCGCACATGGTTCAGCAGGTCAACGAAGGCGGCGTCCTGTTGGCGGTATACTTTCGTCAGCTCTATGGTGACGTAGTTTATCTGCTGCAGTGCCTTGCTGGCGAAGAAATAGGGCGAGGAGTATACGCGCTCCATATAGGGGCGCTCGGCCTCGGTGACTACGGGCGAGAGCTGGTGCACGTCGCCGATGAGCAGCAGCTGCACGCCGCCGAAGGGACGGCTGCTGCGGCGCACGCGGCGCAGCGTCATGTCGATGGCGTCGAGCAAATCGGCACGCACCATCGACACCTCGTCGATGATGAGCAGCTCAAGCGTGCGTATGATGTTCTGCTTGTTTTTGCTGAGGGCCTTGTAGCGCTCCGGCATCTGGTATTCGGTGACCAGCTCCTTGACGTCGGGCAGGTAGGGGTCGAAGGGCAGTTGGAAGAACGAGTGTATGGTGACACCGCCGGCATTGATGGCCGCCACACCCGTGGGGGCCACGACGGCGTGCCGCTTTGTGGTGTTGGCAACGATGTCGTGCAGGAACGTCGTCTTGCCGGTGCCGGCCTTGCCGGTCAGGAACACCGACACTCCGGTCTGCTCCACATATCGTCGCGCCAATTCTGTCTGTGGGTTGGTTTCCATAATCGTGTGCAAAGGTACGAACTTTTTGCCACTCGGCAAAATAATATGCCATATCTCGCGTTATATCAACATGGAAGAACCAATTTTGAACGCTCACAACAAGGAAGAATACCCGCCCATGCACACGGCGGAGCACATACTGAACCAGACGATGGTGCGCATGTTCGGCTGCCCGCGGTCGCGCAACGCCCACATCGAACGCAAGAAGAGCAAGTGCGACTACCAGCTCGCCGCCTGCCCCACCGACGAGCAGGTGCAGGAACTCGAGCGCCGCGTCAACGAGGTCATCGCTATGGGGTTGCCCGTCAGCTATGAGTTCGTGAAGAGGGGAGAGGTGCCGCCCGAGGTGGATCTCGGAAAACTGCCCGACGACGCCAGCGAGACCCTGCGCCTCGTCCGCATCGGCGACTACGACCTATGCGCCTGCGTCGGCACCCACGTCCAGAACACCTCAGAAATAGGCCAGTTCAAAATCATCAGTCACGACTACAACGAAGAAGCTCACACGTGGCGCATGCGCTTCAAATTGGTGGAATAAGACCGAGTGGAGTTCGGGCATCGTGAACAAGCGCCCTCCACTACCCACTCACTTCAATATCTGCTTCGTGTGTTCCTTGGTGTTCACTTTGCCGATGGCGTCGACGATGGTGCCCTGCTCGTCGATGACGTAGGTGGTGCGCAGCGTGCCCATCGTCACCTTGCCGTAGTTCTTCTTCTC
>DFIZ01000072.1:204-16284 GCA_002372855.1 Bacteroidales bacterium UBA3684 | reverse complement strand
TCGTACTTGGCGATGAAGCGCTGGTGGCTGGCGGCGCTGTCGCGGCTGACGCCGAGCACCTCGTAGCCCTGGGCCAGGAAGCGGTGGTAGTTGTCGCGCAGGTCGCAGGCCTCGGCGGTGCAGCCCGGCGTGCTGTCCTTGGGGTAGAAGTAGAGCACCAGCTTCTTGCCGGCATAATCGGTCAGTCTGATGATATTCCCGTTCTCGTCGGCGCCCTCAAACATCGGCGCCTTGGTTCCAATCTGTAGCATGTTTTTTCTTTTTAATTTCCCGCTTCGCGCAATCCATGAATCCATTATAGATTTATAGATTTCCGCCGCAGGCGGGAGGCTTGTTAAACGCTGCAAAAGTACGAACTTTTTCCGACATGGGCGAAAAAGATTTCTGTATGTGGATTATTTTGTGTATTTTTGCACCGTGAAATCAATCGGAATATGGAATCATTGACCAACACAGACAGCACATCCACGGCACATACCTCACGCTTGCGTCAGGCTAGAAATGCCGTTGACTCCCAGCCTTCCGCCGGGAAGACCCCCGAAAGCGAGCTGATGGAAGTGGACGAGTATTTTGAAATTCTTAGAAAGCGGGTCAATGACTATTATGACAGTTTACAAGGTCAGGATTAGTCGCTCCGCGATGCGCGATATGGATGACTTGGAGGTTTTCTCAAGTCCGTTATGTCGCAATCAGGTGCCAACAAGTACATCGACAATATGATTGCCGAAGTGCAGTCGCTCTCGGTGTATGCCGACCTGTACCGGCCGAGCACGATGGCCGACATACGGCAATACCATCCCAAGGCCCGCCGCATGGTGAGCCATAACCGCCGCTGGTGTTTCATATTCCACGTCGAGGATGATATGGTCATTGTCGACCGTATCCGCCCGTCCAAGATGATAGCCCGATGAATACCAATAATACCAACAATCCGAGCTGCTGATTAAAAAAACGTACACGATGGCAAAAAGAAAAAGAAATTTTAAAAAGTTACTTTACTCAAATAATGTAAGTTCGTCCAAGCCAGATGAAGAGATGAAGCCATACCACATAATTTTTAATATTATATTATTGTTGGTATTAATTCTTATTCTGTTGTTCAGCTTTCGCCATCAAGGAGTGAGGGATTATCCCGCCGGGCTATAAATCGGGGGAGGGGAGGGCTCCTGTCACAGATTAATAAAGTAACAACAGCATAACATACACGATGAACTTAAATGGGAGGCCGGGAGTGTTAAAAGAGACGGGAGAGGAAATACCCTTTCGATAAAACAATAAACCTTAATCTTCATACAACAATGTACATCCCGATTTAAATTGATGTCATTTCCATCACGTGGTTGACCAACTAAGATTGAAAACTGCCATCGCCGTGCTGCAATACCCCCAAACGGTTTTGAAAACGGCTGTCGCGGGTTGCAAAAGTGGGTTTTGAAATTGAAATAAGGTTTTGCGGGGGCGCAAAAATGTGTTTTGGAATTGAAACGGGGCAGGCGTGGGTGATTTTATTCTCCGATTATTTGTAGGGAGAATATTGTAACGGTGCAATATTCTCCCTTTGTTTGTTGAGAGGATATTTTAATGCTGCGATATTCTCCGAGGTTTTAATTGGGCAAAGCCTAAAATAGTGCGGACTTGAGTACAAATTTACAACTTTCACTCTCGAATGCGACTGCAAAAATACGACTTTTTTCATCCTGCAAAAAAAATATTTGCGGGGATAAAATTTTATTCCTATCTTTGCAAAATCAAAACGACGATGTTATGCCAACACTGATGAATGTTTTCGGACTGCGTTTCTTCTTCTATTCTGAGGAGCATCTGCCTATGCATGTGCATATTCAGAACTCCGATGGCAAGGCGAAGATTGCATTAAATCCCGATGTCGTGCTTGTGGAAAACCACGGAATCAAGCCACACGACATCAAACGGGCAATGGAAATTGCCCGCATGTATCAAAAGGAATTTATCAAAGCATGGGAGGAGTATCATGGAGAATAACACCATTATCAAGGACATTTGGTTCGATGGAGGGCGCATCTTTATGCGCGATGCCTTAGACAGTGTATATACCCGTCCGTTGGAGGCATTCCCGTTGTTGATGGAAGCCACCGATGAGCAGCGGTCTGATTTCGTTATCGACCCGCAGGGCGATGCCGTCCGTTGGCCGGAGATCGACGAAGATATTCACGTATCGAGTTTCCTCGAACAAAAAGAGCCTGATGAGAGCAACGAAATAGCAAAGATATTTCGCCGCTTCCCACAGTTGAATGTGTCGGAAGTGGCACGTCAGATGGGTATCAACAAAAGCCTGCTGTCGAAATACATCTATGGCATCAAAACACCCAGCGAGCACCGTCGTATGGAAATAAAACGCGCTTTGCACACGCTTGGGGAGGAACTAATGTCAGTGTGAAATAAAACGAAGAAAGGCACCCAATCGGGTGCCTTTCTTGTTTAAGTGTTACTATCGGCTTAGTACATTCCGCCCATGCCGCCCATGCCGGGGTTGGCGGGGGCTGCGGGTTCGGGTTCCTTGATGTCGCAGAGGACGCACTCGGTGGTGAGGAGCATGCCGGCGATGCTGGCGGCGTTCTCCAGGGCCACGCGGGTCACCTTGGCGGGGTCGATGACGCCGCTCTGGAAGAGGTTCTCGTACTTCTCGGCGCGGGCGTTGTAGCCGTAGTCGCCCTTGCCGTTCTTGACCTCGTTGACGACGACGCTGCCTTCGAGGCCGGCGTTCTCGACAATCATGCGCAGCGGCTCCTCGACGGCGCGACGGATGATTTCGATGCCGAGTTTCTCGTCCTCGTTCTCGGGCTTGACGCCTTCGAGCTTCTGGGCGGCGCGGATGAGGGCGGTGCCGCCACCGGGGATGATGCCCTCCTCGACGGCTGCGCGGGTGGCGTGCAGGGCGTCGTCGAAGCGGTCTTTCTTCTCCTTCATCTCGACCTCCGAAGCGGCGCCGACGTAGATGACGGCCACGCCGCCGGCCAGCTTGGCGAGGCGCTCCTGCAGCTTCTCGCGGTCGTAGTCGCTGGTGGTCTTCTCGATCTGGGCTTTGATCTGACTCACGCGAGCCTTGATGGCATCGCTATTGCCCTTGCCGCTGACGATGGTGGTGTTGTCCTTGTCGATGCTGATCTTCTCGCTCTGGCCGAGCATGCTGAGGTCGGCATCTTCGAGTTTGTAGCCCTTCTCTTCGCTGATGACGGTGCCACCGGTGAGGATGGCGATGTCTTCGAGCATCTCTTTGCGGCGGTCGCCGAAGCCGGGAGCCTTGACGGCGGCAATCTTCAGGCTGCCGCGCAGGCGGTTGACCACGAGGGTGGCCAGGGCCTCGCTCTCGACGTCCTCAGCGATGATGAGGAGCGGACGGCCGGTGTTGACGACCTTCTCGAGCACGGGCAGCAGGTCCTTCATGGTGCTGATCTTCTTGTCGTAGATGAGGATGTAGGGGTTGTCGTAGCTGCACTCCATCTTCTCGGTGTCGGTGACGAAGTAGGGGCTGATGTAGCCGCGGTCGAACTGCATACCCTCGACGACCTTGACGGTGGTGTCGATGCCCTTGGCGTTCTCGATGGTGATGACGCCGTCCTTGGTCACTTTCTCCATTGCCTCGGCGATGATGTCGCCGATGGCGCTGTCGTTGTTGGCGCTGATGGTGGCCACCTGGCGGATCTTCTGGATGTCGCCGCCGACCTCCTGGGCCTGCTCTTTGATGCTCTTCACAATCTCGGCCACGGCCTTGTCGATGCCGCGTTTGAGGTCCATGGGGTTGGCACCGGCGGTGACGTTCTTCAGGCCGGTGTTGACGATGGCCTGGGCCAGCACGGTGGCGGTGGTGGTGCCGTCGCCGGCCTGGTCGTTGGTCTTGGAGGCGACCTCCTTGACCATCTGGGCGCCCATGTTCTGGATGCCGTCCTCAAGCTCGATTTCCTTGGCCACGGTCACGCCGTCCTTGGTCACCTGCGGGGCACCGAATTTCTTGTCGATAACCACATTGCGGCCTTTGGGGCCGAGGGTCACCTTCACTGCATTTGCCAACTGGTCGACGCCTTTGCGAAGCTGCTCGCGAGCGTCATTATTGAAAACTATCTGTTTTGCCATTTTTCGTAAAGTTTAAGGTTTAATGTTTAACGTTTAAGGGTTTGTTGGTCAAGATTTATTGTTTAAGGTTTTGCATTGTCGTTAAACCTTAAACCGTAAACCTTAAACCATTTTAGATGATCGCGTAGATGTCGCTTTCTTTCATGATCATCAGCTTCTCGCCGTCGATTTCAATCTCGGTGCCGCTGTACTTGCCGTAGAGGACGTGGTCGCCCACCTTGACGGTCATCTCATGGTCTTTGGTGCCCTTACCCACGGCGAGGACTTCGCCGCGCTGCGGTTTCTCCTTGGCGGTGTCGGGGATGATGATGCCGCTGGCGGTCTTCTGTTCAGCCTCGGCGGGACGCACGAGGACTCGGTCTGCTAAAGGTTTGATGTTTGTCATAACTGTTATGTTTTTTTGTTTTACTTCGTTTGTTCTGTGTGCCGTGCTCCAGCGCGGCGACACCCAATGTTATCAACATCCGTGCCAACCCCCATAAAACTGCCAGCGACTGCCACCGGCTGACACTTTGTCAGTCCCGGTGGCAGTCGCCGTCGCCTCATTTGTTATTTCAATATTTTTTGAAGTGGAAGTATGCAGGCCACATGGCGGACGTGGTATAGTTCAAGGGATACCAATCTTCGGATATTCCGTCAGTATAATAGGTACCGAATATGGGTTCGCTACCGGTTATGCTGTATCGCAGGCGGAACACCTCATGGAAGTACCCATAGCCGTCGCTGGCCGTGGCATCCACTGCCGTTATTGTGAACTTGCCATGTTCAAACGGAAAATCTCCGTCGAAGCGCGGGAAGATATAGCTCTGCCCTTCGCCGTAGCCCATGTGAATCAGCACGTCGCACCTCTCGCATCGGTGCATCATCAGCCCGAACTCATCGGTGCGGACAAATGGGAAAGAAATGACGGTGTTGAGGTCTTGTGGAGCGTAGTCTTCAAACTCCAACGTGAAGCCGTTGCTCGAGAAGTCGAAGTTGCCAATCAGGCAGTAGTGGTTGGCCTGGCTCGGTTGGTCAAGGTTCTGGATGAAGATGAACACGCGGTCGTTGTAGTAGTTGTAATAACCTGAATCCTGCGGGTCGAAGTAGTTGTAACGACAGAAGCCATCGGGCACCATGAGGTTGTAGCCGACGAAGGTGTTGATGCTGTCGTACATCATGCCGGTGAAGAACATCAGCTGGTTAGCAGTGTCGACGCTGAGTATGATGCGCCACATGGGCGAAGCGTCGCAGACATAGGTCAACACATCGCAGCCCAATGTGGGCAGTGGGTCTGGTGTCGGGGATGGCGCGGTGGCGTAGGCGGTGCCGTTCCAGGTGCCGGTATTGGGATCGAAGGTCACGGTGACGGTCAGCCCCTCGTCCTCCATCTGGGCCATCCAGCGCTTCATGGCCTCGCGGTCGGTGGTGCTGAAGGTGGTGGCGTCCTTGGTGTTGGTACGCGGGCTGCCAGCCCGCGATTTCTGGGACGCGGACAGCTTGTCCGCGATACTTCGCAGGCTGGCAGCCTGCGTACCATTGTAGAAGGTGACCTCGTTGCCGTCCTCGGCCCAGTCGCAGAAGCGGTCGAGGAGTTCCTGCCACTCGGCCTCGGTCTCGAGGTGGACGGTGGTGGTTTTGTCTACTACGGACGCAGCGTGCTGCGTCCCTACAGACGTAACAGTGTAGGTAATGTCGCGCTCGCAGGTGGCGACGCTGCTTTCTTTGTTGCAGGCCGCAAGCATAAGAACGGAGGCCAGCAGGATTGTATGTTTTATCGTTGTTTTCATCTGTCCTTAGTTTATTCTGTCAAAGCCGAAGCCGCGTAGGGGATTGTAGTTCTCGGAGGTTTGGCCTTCTGTCCATCGGTGCCATATCTCAAGGTTAGAACCAGGGTTTTCGATGTCGAAGTAGATCTCCCCAAGGTTGTCTTCTTGGAAAAGGAAATTCCATTTGAAGCCGTAGTCGCCAAGGTCCATGAGGGCGTAGCTGAACCTGCCGTTGCTGAAAGGTCGGTCGGGGTTGGTGTACATGCTGGTGTCTCCGTAGCAAACGGCGCTTTGGCCGAAGCCTAGGTCGTTGTTGGTACGGTCGATGTGGAGGGTGACGCTGACGGAACCCACGGTGCAACAGTGGAGCGTGGTGTATTGGGTGGTGGGAACGAGCCTGGCGTGGTGGATGTGGGTGTTGTCGGCTGGACAGTTGCCGACGTAGTTGTAGGTGAGGTCGAGGGTGTCGCCTCCCGCAGGGGCGATGGAGAAACTTACCTCGAAGGAGGTGTTGGTGCTGTAGTAGTCGTGGAGCAATAGTTGGTCACTGCTGCGGAAATAGCGGAACTTGCCGATGGGGAAGTGCACCGCCGTCTGGCCGGGGAGGTTGCCGGTGGTAATGTAGACCACATGGTTGGCGGTGTCAAAGGTCATGATGACGCCGACGGCATCACCGGGATAGGGCGTGGCGTAGGTGATGCAGTCTGGGTTTGTCGAAGTGGCGTTGGCATAGGCGGTGCCGTTCCAGGTGCCGGTGTTGGAGTCGAAGGTCACCGTGACGGTCAGCCCCTCGTCCTCCATCCGGGCCATCCAGCGCTTCATGGCCTCGCGGTCGGTGGTGCTGAACTCTGTCACATCTTTGGTTGCACTCTTGGCAACCTTATTTTTAGCATTGTAGAAGCTGACGGTGCTGCCGTCCTCTGCATAGTCGCAGAACTGTTCCAGCAGGGCGTCCCATTCCGACTCGGTGTGTGTGGTGACGCGATGTTCCGTTGCATCTACGGTGTAGACAATGTCGCGTAGCGCGTCCTCTTTGTTTTTTTCGCAGGCCACCATCGTCAGCACGGCGGCAATAAGTGTGAAGATTTTCAATGCGTGTTTCATATCGCTATAACGTTGATTTTGTGTTTTTATTGTTTGTTTTCTATTGTTTTCATCTGGTAGTCCAGCATGGCCTGGCGCTGCTCTTCGGTGTCGATGCGGTAGAAGGCCAGGGTGCGGTCGGCATGGACGGCCATGGCGCGCCAGGCGGGGCGGACGGCGCGTTTGACGCGTCGGGCGGGCTCGTCGATGTCGCCCATCCAGCTGGTGACGCCCTCCGAGGTGCGGATGTCGAACTCCGCCTTCAGCTCCGCCCACGCCGCGCTGTCGTCGGCCACCAGCAGCACCACGTCGGTCTTCAGCGTGTCGCCAATCTGGAAGCCCTTGACCTGCGCCACCGTGAGGTCGGTCCGCGGTGCATACCGCTGGTAGAGCGGCAACTCCGTCTCCTCGTGCGAGCAGGCCAGCAGCATCAATGGCATAAGTATAAGCAACAGGCGTTTCATAGCGTCTCGATGGTTAAAATGCGGCTGGCTTCGGCTGCCCAATGGCCTTCGGCGATGCCGTTGCGGTTGCAGGTCACGCTGTCGTAGGATTTAGGAGTTGAAAAATGAAAATTGAAAACTGAAAATCCAGCCACCAGCACCACGGCCACCGAGGCCAGTGCCGTGCGGCGCATTCGCCGTCGCTGTTGCCATGCAGGGTACTCCTGCTGCAGGCGCCGCTGCAGTCCCTGTCGCTCTTCCTGCTCCCATAGTTCTTCAAAATGTTTCTCGTCCATATTGTTTTCTTTTTATTTAATCATTTCCTTTTTCAGCCGTTCTTTTATCCGCATCAGGCGGATGCCTACGTTGTTTTTTGTCATGCCCAGCTTGCGGCCAATCTCTTTGTAATCATATCCTTCGAGGTGGAGGGTGACGATGCTGCGGTCCGGCTCCGGCAGGTGGGCTATCAGCTCGTGCAGGTCGCGGTGCAGGGTGGTGTCCTCCTCGGGTGCGTCGAATTTTTCCGGTACGGGGTAGGAGGGAGGCTCCTTTCGCAGCAGGTCCACACAGGTACTCCTCGCCACGCGCCACATCCACGACGCCTGCTGCGGTGTGCTGGGTATGGACATCAGCTTCTCCCGTCGCTCCCACAGCACCACCAGCACCTCCTGCAGCAGGTCCTCCTCGTCCAGTCCCCGACGGGCATAGCGCCGGCAGACCGCAAACAGCAGCCCCTTGTGCCTCAGCACTATCCCGTTGAACCCTTCGTTAGTCGTCATCAGTCAACCTTCAGCTGTCAATTTTCAATTTTAATTTTTAATTTTTAATTTTTATTTTTTAATTTCTTCTCGCCTATATAACGTAAAACAAGGGGGTGAAAATTACATCCCCATGAAAAAAAATATAAAAAAAAAGACCCGGGCCGATATCGACCCGGGCATCCAATTGTAAATTAACCAAGAACACTTTCGTTTTTTTCCCCCTTTTTATTCGGTCACCACGGCGCGGTGGAACACCAGCTGTACGGGAACCGGGTTGGTCTCGTCGTCGTCGAAGGCCACAGAGAACTCAACGATGATGGCGTCGGAGGTCTCGTCGTAGCGGAAGGGGATTTCGATGTCCACCAGGTTGGCACCGCTCAGGGCTCCCCTCTGGGTGGCGGCGTCGTAGCTGTAGTTGTAGTCCAGACCCTGAATCTCTTCCATCGTGTATTCATCGCCGTCCTCGACGAGGTTCAGGCCGGTGACATTCTCCGGGAACACCAGGTGGGCATAGCTGTTGTCGAAGTTGAGGCCGAACTGAAGGTCCAGGCCGGTAATCTCGGCGCAGTCGCCCATCTCGACACCGATGATGTCGCTGAACGACAGCGTATAGGTCCACTCCGTACCGGCGAGGTCGGCCACACTCTTCACCATCAGCGTGTTCCCTGTCTCCGGATTGGCGATGGTGTTGTCGTCCTCCTTCTGGCAGGCGGTCATGCCGAGCATCAGCACAGCGGCGGCAAGGGCAAAAATGTTTTTCTTCATAATGTTGAATTGTTTTTTGTTATTTATTTGTTTCTTTTAATTCTTTCTTCTATAAGAACGAATCGAAAATCAAAAAAACTACACCTGGATGAATTTTTTTTTTACCCTGTTGTCTCCGTTGCCGTTCCCCATTTCGGGTAAATCGCCGGCAATTGACCTGCGGCAGCAAGAATTCGGGTAAATCGCCAGTAATTGACCTGCGTAGCTTTCGCTCAATTCGCTTAATTCGCCGTCAAAAAAAAAGAGCCGATCGCCGTAAAAACAAAAGCCGGGTCAAAGTTCGACCCGGCTTCCGGCTATTAAAGTAACTAAGAAATTCTTATTCTGCAGTGGCGGTGCGGTGGAACACCATGGGAACGTTGACCACGTTGGTGTCGCCCTCGAAGGCCATGGGCAGGACGAAGGTCATTTCGTCGGTGGCATCGTTGTAGGTGAATCCGAGCTGCGAGGTCACCTCGTTGCCGTTCTCGTCCTCGGCGGTGCCCACGAGGCTGCCGGTATGGGTGGCGCCGTCGTAGCTGTACTCATAGTCCACGCCGGTGATCTGCTCCATCGTCGTGCCGTCGGCGGAGAGACCCCATGCCTCCACCATTTCGCCGAAGGAGAAGTGGGCGTAGCTGGCATCGAAGTTCAGGTAGTAGAGGTCGCCCAGGCTGGGGATGGTGATGGCGGTGTCGCCGTTCTCGTCCATCAGGACGATGTCGTTCATCGTGTAGGTCCAGTCGGTACCGATGAGGTCGGAGGTCGTTTTGACGCGGGCGCTGGTGGTGGGTTCACCATTGTCGACGATGTCGGTGATGACATCTTCTTTCTGGCAGGCGGTCATGCCGAGCATCAGAACAGCAGCGGCGAGGGCAAAAATGTTTTTCTTCATAATTTTTTAATGTTTTTAATTGTTTATTAATTTTAATTGATTTGTTTTTGTTTTCGACTTTGATGTCTTTTGCGTTTTTGTCTTACACCTATAAGAACGTAGCAAAAATTCAAAAAACTACAACCAATGTAAATTTTTTTTCTTTTTTTTTACATCTTCTCGAACTGCAGCTGGTAGTAGGTGTTCTCGTCGTCGCCACTGCCGGGGCGCGAGATGATCATGGTCGAGTTGGTGAGCCAGTTGATGTACCACTGGCTTCCACCGGTGGGCAGCATTGTGCAGCAGAGCATGCCTTCGTCGTCGATGCTCCAGGTGCCGTTTTCGCTGGTGGCGTTGGCTCCTGTCACGGTGTAGGTCGCCGTGCCGTCCTGACGGAAGACAACGGTGATGTCCTGCCCTGCGCTTTCGGGAGTATAGATTGTGGTGGACAGCACGTAGTCCGAGCTGTTGCCCATATTGGTCTCTGCAATGTAGCTCAAGCGCCATTCGCCGGTCACACTGCCCTCCAGCGGAAGGCTGATGTCGAGCACGAGGAATTCGTCCCCGTTGATGTCCTGCAGCACTTTCACCTCGCCGCTGAGGGTTGCCACCTCGCCGGGGTGCTGACCATCGGTGAACACTTCCACCGAGGTGCAGAGGTATCCGTCCTTGAGAATGAACAGCACCGAGTCCTCATTCACCACCAGGGCGGCCACCTTGCGGGACAATTCAGGCTCCGTCAGCGGGGGCATGTCCACCAGTGCCAGGATACCCGTGAAGCTCTCGCTCACATCCTCGTGGTACGGGGCGTTGATATAGGCGGTGCCGTTCCAGGTACCGGAATCGTTGTCGTATTTCACGCTCACCGTTTTGCCGGCCTTCTCCATGTCCTTCATCCAGTTCTTCATCTCCTCGCGGCTTGTGGTGCTGAACGTGGTGACGTCTTTCATCATCGTGCCGGTGCCCTTGGTCGACGGCGTCTGGGTCGTGGCGGTGTTGTAGAAAATCACCTCCGAACCGCCCTGGGCGTAGGAGCAGAATTTGTCCAGCAGGGCGTTCCACTCGGCCTCGTCCTTCACATTCGTGCGGCCTTCGTCGTGACCTACGGCATACACAATGACGCGCTCCTGGCCTTGGATGCCCTCGTCGGTGTTTCTCTCGCAGGCTGCCAAACCCAGCATCGTCACAGCCAGCATGGCCACGATGCTCTTCTTATATATATTATTGAATTTCTTATTCATGATATTTCTTGGTTTTAAAAATTGTTTCTTTGACTTCCAGTCTCTACAACTCTATGTCTCTACAACTCTATGTCTCTACGACTTTATTTTTTTATGTCTTTCTTCATCATGCCCTGCATCTGGTAGTCGATCAGGGCATCGTACTGCTGCTCGTTTTCCAGGTGGTAGAAAGCTATGGTGTGTCTTTTGTGCGACGCCACCACGCGCATCACCGGCCTGCCGGTCCATTTCATTCGCTGTGCGGGCTTCTGGGGATTGCCCAGCCAGCTGACGACGGTCTCCGTGCCGCGGATGTCGAACTCTTTGATGAGCTTCTGCCAGGCTTCGTCGTTCTCCGCCTGCAGCATCACCACGTCGACGCCCACGCTGTCGTTCAGCTTGAAGCCGTCCACCTGCGCCACCGTCAGACCCGGCCGCGAGGCATACTGCTTGTACAGCTGTCCCTGCGACATGGCCACCAACGGCATCAGCAGCACGAGGATGATTATTGCTATTCGTTTCATATTGCTTTTTTAACTCTTAACTCTTAACTCATAACTCTTAACTCCCTCTACACCATCACTTCGTCCATCAGCATCTCTCCGGCCAGGTCCACCCAGTATTGGTCCTCGATGTCGGCCTTGTTGCAGTAGGCTTTGGCGTAGCCCTCGTGCTCCAGCATGGGCTGTGCGCCGCCGAGAGTCAGGGGAATGGCGGCTCCGGCCACCACCAGCACCAAGGCTGCCACACTCATTCTGCGGCGTTGGCGTGTGCGCCAGGCGGGATATTCCGCCGCCAGCTTCGTGGCGTAGCGCTCGGCCTCGGCCCTCGACCACAGTTCGTCAAATTGTTCTTGTTTCATATCTTTTTTTTTTTTTTGATTTGTAAAACTTAAAACTCATCACTCATCACTCATCACTCCTCACTCAAACAAACCCTTCTCTCAGTTTCTCTTTCGCTCGCACCAACCTCACGCTCACATTCTTCTCGCTCATTCCCAGGCTCTGGCCTATCTCCTCGTAGCTGTATCCTTCCAGCTGCATGCGCACTATGGTGCGGTCGGGTTCGGTGAGGGTGGCTATCTGCTCGTGCAACTCGTGCACCAGGGTGCGGTCCTCGGCCACTGTGTCGTAGCTCTCCGGCAGTTCGTCGTGCTGGTGGTAGGACCGGAGGGCGTCGATCACCGCATTGCGGCTGATTTTCCATACCAGTGCGGCCTCCTGCATGGCGAGCCCCTGTTCGAATATCTTCTCTCTTGCTCGCCACAGGGCCACCGAAGCTTCTTGCACAAGGTCTTCCACCTCCAGTCCACGTGTGCTGTAGCGGCGGCAGAGGGTGAAGAGCAGTCCGCGATAGCGGTGCAGCAGTGCTTCGAATGGGTCCTTTGTTCTCACGATTATAATAACGTAGCAAAAAGCAAAAATACTACACGCACATGAAAAAAATTTTTATTTTTAAATTTTAATATGTACTTTTGCCAAATAATCGATTTATAAATGAGATAGTTAGAGTTATGAAAACCAGGTATTTGCTCCTCTTGCCGTTCCTTGCGGCCGCCCCCCTTTCCGCTTTTGCGCAGTCCGATGGCCCTGCTCCGTCTTCCAGCGCCGACCCTGCTCCCGCCACCCGCCTCTCGCCCTACGCCATGCGTCTGCAGCACGACCTCGAGCAGCTCGACCGCAAGGTCCGCAAGCGCGACACCCTGCTCATCGAGCGCTATTCCCTTGTCCGCCAGGGCTGCACCTACTATGTCCCGGCCGTCATCACCCTCGACCACCCCTATGTCGACGGCGAACTCTCCAAGTATGGCGTCCGTGTCCAGTCCTCCTTCGGCTCCCAGGTCACTGCGCTCGTTTCCACGCGCAAATACCTCAAGTTCATAGCCTCCGGACTGGCACGCGAAATCGAAGTCTCCGCACCCCTCCACACCACCACCCCTGCCGCCACCCTGCGCCTAAACTAAACACTTAACACTTAACACTAAACACTTAACACTAAACACTTAACACTGAAAAAGTATATGATGAAAAGATTCTTTTCTGTGCTGCTTCTTGTAGCAGCCCTTGCGGCTCCCGCCGCGGCCCAGCGCACCCTTGCCACGCGCCCGCACATGCCCGTTGCCGACGCCAAGCAGGCCACGCTCCATTTCCAGGGTCTCTCCAGCACCAGCGCCTTCCTCCTGGCCGACCTTCTCTCCGGCGACCTCGACGAGGACGCTCTGGTCGAAAAATACGGCCTTGTCCGTTCCAACGGCCGTCTCGCCGTCTCCGCCATCGCCACCCTCCAGGGTGGGGCCGAGGCCCTCAAATCCTACGGCGTCAGCCAGACCGCCGTCTACGGCGAGAACGCCTCGCTCCTCATCCCCCTCGAGGCCTTTGTGGCCTTTGCCCAGTCGGGCCTCTGCTCCTGGCTCGACGTGGGAGCCAAGGCCCGTCCCGCACTCAGCAACGCCCGCAGCGTCATGGGCATCGACGCCATCCACAATGGCCAGTACCTGCCCCATGGCTACGACGGCACAGGGGTCGTCGTGGGCATCATCGACATCGGATTCGAGTACGGTCACCCCGCCTTCTACAGCGCCGACGGCGCCACCTACCGTGTGAAACGCGTCTGGGACCAGAACGCCACCTCCGGCACTGCCCCAGCAGGCTACTCCTATGGCCGCGAGCTCACCACCCAGAGCGCCATCCTCGCCGCCCGCTACAGCCAGACCGACGAGACCCACGGCACCCACGTCGCCGGCATCGCCGCCGGCTGTGGCGGCAGCACCACCCAGACCGCCGCCTACCGCGGCATCGCCCCCGGCGCCGACATTGTCCTCGTGGCCACCACCATGAACAATTCCGGTGTCCTCGACGGCATCAACTATATCCGCTCCTACGCCGCCTCGCAGCAGAAGCCCTGTGTCATCAACATGAGCATCGGCTCCCATGTGGGCCCCCACGACGGCACCTCGGCCTTCGACCGCGCCTGCGACGAGTACCTCACCTCGCGTCCCGACAGTCTCATCCTGGTGGGCGCCGCCGGCAACGAGGGCCTTGACAACCTCCACGTCAGCAAGCTGTTCCCCGGCACCGACTCCCTGCTCTACACCTTCATCGACTTCGTCGATCCCGCCAGCGGACAGTGCGTCATCGACATCTGGGGCGCCCCCAACGTGCCCTTCCAGGCCGGTCTGGCGGTTGTCAACACTACTACGGGCGAGTTCGCCGACGCCGGCAACTTCTACGGCTCCAGTTCTTCTTACTACGAGTCCGAGAGCCAGTTCAACAACATGCTCCAGATGCAGGTCTACGCCTCCGGCACCTATGCCTACAACCAGCGCCAGAACCTGACCATGAGCATCGCCTACGCCTACGCCGCCGACACCACCTACCGAGTCTGCCTCGTCATCGAGTGCGACCAGCCTGCCACCGTCCACGCCTGGGGCAACAACGCCACCTTTGTCAACAGCGGATTCAATGTTGTCCAGGCGGGCAACACCGACTACACCGTCGGCGAAATCGGCGGCACCGGCCACCACATGGTCTCCGTCGGCGCCTACACCACGCGCGTCAGCTGGACGGCCCTCGGCGGCGGCACCTACACCGCCACCGGCGCCATCAACGGCCACCTCGCCGACTTCTCCTCCCACGGTCCGCTGCTCGACGGCCGCGTCAAACCCGACATCGCAGCCCCCGGCCAGTACATCATCGCGCCCATCAACCGCTTCAACACCGCCATTGTCAACTCGGCCTACTGCGTGACCTCCGCCACCATCAACGGCACCACCGAGTACTACGGCGCCTTCCAGGGCACCTCCATGTCGTCGCCCATGGTGGCCGGCATCATGGCCCTCTGGCTCCAGCAGACCCCCTCGCTCCGTGCCGATTCGGCCATCGCCATGCTCCACCGCACCGCCATCACCGACGGCGCCACGGGCACCATCCCCGCCTCTGGCAGCACCCTCTGGGGCTGGGGCAAGGTCAACCCCCTCGGCGGCCTGCCCTCGACGGCTCCCGTCACCTACTCCGTCACCGTCGGTGCCAACAACCCCAACCTCGGCACCGTCAACGGCGGCGGCACCTATGCCGAAGGCTCCACGGCCACCATCACCGCCGTGCCCGCCTCGGGATGCCACTTCGTCTCCTGGGACGACGGCGTGACCGCCAATCCGCGCACCGTCACCGTCAACGCCAACCTCAACTTCGTGGCCATCTTCGAGGTCGACCCCTTCGTGGAGTGCGACCCCGTCACCTCTTTCCCCTGGAATCCCACCTTCGACGCGAACCTCAGCTGCTGGTACAACGTCGACGCCGACGGCGACGGCTACCTCTGGAGCAACTACGGCGAATGGGCCGTCTCCGAGTCCTACGCCTATTTCGACAACTCCAACACGGCCCTCAACCCCGACAACTGGCTCATCTCGCGCCCCCTCGTGGTGCCGCAGAACGCCGTCCTCCGCTGGACCGCCAAAGCCCTGGCCGACGAGTACTACAACGAGCACTACTCCGTCTTCATCTCCACCACCGGCAACGAGCCCGCCAACTTCAGCACACGCCTCTTCCAGGAGACCCTGCCCAACGCCAACGAGCAGCCCCATAGCGTCTCCCTGGCTGGCTATGCCGGACAGACCGTCCGCATCGCCTTCCGCCACCACCAGAGCCCCGACGTCTTCGTGCTCGGCATCCGAGGCGTCTCCGTACGCACCTCGACCACCGGCATCGACGATGCCGACCTCGCCGGTGCCACCGTCGCCGCCGACGGCCGCAACATCGTTGTCCTCGCCCCCGAGGGCACGGAGCTGCGCATCGTCGACGTGCTGGGACGCACCCTGGTCAGCCAGCCTGCCGGCGCCCAGCCCAAGGCCTTCGCCATGCCCGCCGCCGGAGTCTACATGGTCTCCCTCGGCGACGCTCCGGCGCGCAAGGTGGTGGTCTATTGACCTCCGCCCAGACTCCGCTCCAAACCCCACCCGAAAGGGGTCAAATTCGGCCCTTCTCATATAGTTCCTATATACTTCTCATATACTTCTTATATCACCTATATAAGAAGTATATGAGAAGTATATGAGAACGATATAAGAACGATATAAGAAATGCCGAATTATGTACCTCT
>DFIZ01000072.1:0-175 GCA_002372855.1 Bacteroidales bacterium UBA3684 | reverse complement strand
TGTACCTCTTCGACCCCTGTCGGGTCGCTGTTTTAAGGGGTAAGGTTTGGGGTTTTTAAGTTTTGTTTTTGTTTTTTGGATTTTTTTTGTATTTTTGCAGTTTGGTTTATATAAATAATATCTATGCAAAATATTCGTAATATTGCAATTATAGCCCACGTCGACCACGGCAAGA
>DFIZ01000024.1 GCA_002372855.1 Bacteroidales bacterium UBA3684 | reverse complement strand
ATATAAGAAATGCCGAATTATGTACCTCTCGGCCCCCTCTCTGGCCCCTCGCGGAGGGCGGAGGGGCGGCAGGCGGGGCGACGGGGGGCGGGAGGTGGAAAATGTGCGGGTGTTGCCACTTTTTTTCTTATATATTAAAAAAAAAGCGTATATTTGCAGTCTTAAAGGTAATGGTATAACGTTGCCATATAATTCTGTATCAAATAAAAAACGGAATGTATGGCCTGAAAAAAAGTATATGCAGATAGCAATCTCGGGAAATATCGGAGCAGGAAAGACGGAGCTGACCAAGCTGCTGTCGAAGCACTACGGCTACCGTGCCGTCTACGGCCCGTCGGAGGAGAACCCCTACCTCAACAGCTTCTATGAGGACATGCGGCGCTGGTCGTTCAACATGATGGTGCACTCGCTCTATGCCAACATCATGCAGCTTACGGAGCTGCAGGCCACGGGCGAGAGTTTCATCCGCGACCGCTCGCTCTACGACGATGCCGCCATCTTCGCCCCCAACCTGCACGACATGGGTCTGCTGACCACCCGCGACCTTACGACCTATACCAAACTTTTCGAGATGACCTATTCGCTGCTGCCCAAGCCCGACCTGCTCATCTATGTGCGCGCCGATGTGCCGACGCTCATCCGCCACATCCAGAAGCGCGGCCGCGAGTACGAGAGCAGCATCCGCCTCGACTACCTGACCAATCTCAACAACCGCTACGAGAACTGGGCCGCCAACTATGAGGGCAAGATGCTCGTGGTGGACACCGACGAGCGCGACTTCGTGGAGAACCGCGCCGACCTGGGAGTGATTATCAATAATATCGACGCCGAATTCAACAGCCTGTTCGGCAACGATGAACCTATGGAACAATGAAGACTCTGGCCGTCATACCCGCACGTTACGCTTCGACGCGTTTTCCCGGCAAGCCGTTGGCCTTGCTGGGGGGCAAGCCCATCATCGACTATGCCTACGCTGCGGCCCGTTCCGCCGAGGGCATCGAGCGCGCCGTGGTGGCTACGGACGACGAGCGCATCTTCGCCCATGTGGAGCAGGTGTTCGGCCGGGGCAGCGTCATGATGACCTCCACGGAGCACCGCAGTGGCACCGACCGCTGCGGCGAAGTGGTGCGGAGGCTGGCCGAGGAGGGCGAACGATTCGACGTGGTGGTCAACCTGCAGGGCGACGAACCCTTCGTCGAGTCGTCGCAGCTGCAGATGCTTGTCGACTGCTTCTCCGACGAGAGCGTGTCCATCGCCACCTTGAAGACCCGCATTGCCTCCACCGCCGAGCTCCTCTCGCCCAACAATGTCAAGGTGGTGTGCACCACGGGGGGCAAGGCGCTCTATTTCAGCCGCCAGGCCATCCCTTACCGCCGCGATGTCGACCCCGAACAGTGGCTCTCGGAGGGCGAGTATTTCAAGCATGTGGGCATCTATGCCTTCCGTCCGCAGGTGCTGGCGGAGGTGTGCGCCATGCAACAGAGCCGCCTGGAGATGAGCGAGAAGCTGGAGCAGCTGCGCTGGCTGGAGGCCGGCTACAGCATTGCCGTCCGCGAGACGCCCACGGCCAACATAGGCATCGACACCCCCGCCGACCTCGAGGCCGCCGAGCGCGTGTTGGGAAACAATGAACGAAAAACACAGAAATAATTATGAATATAACCGAATTAATTGTTGAGTTGTTGCAGCAGGGCCAGAAAGTGGAACTGCCCGGAATCGGAACTTTTGACAGCGTGGTGCAGGAGCCGCACCACGACCCTGTCACCCGCATATACTATCCCGCCACCCGCAGCATCGTCTTCGACCGTGCCGTGAGCGGCGACGAATCCATCGTGAAGGAGATTGCCCACCGCGACTGCGTCAGCGACGACGTGGCCCGCCAGATGTGGCACAACTATATCGACGCCCTGACGGACAAACTCCAGCGCACCGGCGAGCACCGCCTGGGCGAGCTGGGCAGCATTACGAAGGTGGGTGACGGCTTTGATTTCGACAAGGCCGAGGGTGTGGTCATCGAGGCTGGCAACAGCAACGAGACTCCCCTGGAGGAAGTTCGCACCTACGACCACAGCGACAGCGAAGACCCCTTTGCCCAGTTCGAGGCCGAGCCGGAGGTGTCCGTGGTTACCAAACCCGAGCCCAAACCCGAACCCAAACCGGAGCCTGAGCCCGAACCGGAACCCGAGCCTGAGCCGGTGCCTGAACCCGAACCGGAGCCCGAACCGGAGCCTGAACCCGTACAGGAGCCTGCCCCTGCGTCCGAACCCGAGCCGGCACCCGTTGCCGAGGCGGCGTCTAGGGCTGCTGCGGGCATGAGCGTCACCGAAGAGTGGAGAGAAAGCCTCAAGAAACTGGAGGAACTGCCCAAATCGAAAGCCCAGCTCAAGGCCGAGGCCAAAGCGGAAAAGGAACGGCTGAAAGCCGAGGCAAAGGCCGAGAAGGAGCGCGAGCGCCTGCGTCGCCGCGGCGAGAAGGACGCCGAGATGGAAGAGCGCCTGGCCGCCCACAAGCGCGAGGTGCAGGAGCGCAAGGAGGCCGAAGAGCGCCGCCGCGCCGAGGAGGAGATGCGCAAGGCCGAGGAACGTGCCGAACAGAGCCGTCGCAAGGCCGAGAAGGAAGCGCAGGAAAGCATGAAGCGCGCCGAGGAGATGGCCGACGTGGAGAGCCGCAAGGCCGCCAAGAAGGCCGCCGTGCTGGCCGCTGTGGCCGCCACGCAGGCCGGCAAGGCCGAGCCCGTGGCCGCCGAGAGTGTGGCCGCCCTGGCACAGGAAGTGGCCAATTCCGAGAAGGAAGCCGCCGCACGTCGCAAACAGGAGAAGGAGCTGAAGAAGGCTGCCGCCCGACTGGCCAAGGAAGAAAAGAAGCGCAACAAGAAGGGCGGTTCGAAGTGGCTGCTCTGGCTGCTGCTGTTCCTGCTGCTGGTGGTGTTCGCCGGCGCAGCATACTACCTCTTCTTCCGTGGACACGGAGGCGGTTCCGCCAAGGCACCGGAGGCAGCCGCGGCACCAAGCGGCAAGCACCTCGATGTGCCTGCTGTCGGCGCCCTCACCTACAATCCCGACATGATACCCTATACCGACCGCGAGATTGGCCGCAACCGCGATATGGTCTGCGTCAATATGGCCGAGTATATCAATGATTTCCTCGCCGAGCGCGACTACCGCAGTGCCCGCGTCCCGATGATGGACCGTGTGCGCCAGTATGCCGACGAGCGCATGCAGCAGCTGCTGGGACCGCGTTTCGCCGTGCAGCGTTTCATCCCGTACGAGGATTATATCTACGACAATGCTGAGCCTTGGCTGAAACGTACCTATGCCGACGTGGTGCGGCACATGGTGCAGAGCGAACTGATGAACCGTTCGGCCCTCGACGACCTGCTCGACGGCGTGATTGAGGAACTGGGCCTGCAGTCTGTCGACGACCAGCCCCGCACGGCAGCCGAGGTGCAGCAGGTGAAGGCCACCGAGCAGCAGCAACAGCAGCCCGCCGCTCCGCGCAAGCCCAAGATGCAGACCGACAAGGACGCTCCCGTCTATGTATATGTCGAAAAGGAAAGCAAGCAGGGCTTCGACATCGTTGCCGGCTTCTACCTCAACAAGAGCACCGCCGCCAAGATGACCGCACGCCTGCACGAGCTGGGTTGCGATGCCTATATCATCGAGAAGAACGACATGTTCTACGTCAGCATGGGCAGCGCCCCGACGCGCACCAAGGCCGAGGCCCTCTACAACCACATCAAGAGCTGGTACGACGGCGACATAGTAATCAAAGAACTCTAAACACACACACTCAGTATGGGCCATCACAAACTGCAACGTTTCGCCGAGAACCTGACGTTCCCCAATCTTTTCCAGGTGGGCTTCGAACAGCTGGAGAAGGAGGGGTTCGCACTGAGGGGAAGGTGGCGCGAGCAGTTTGGCAACGACAACCCCATCACCCTCGAACTGGGGTGCGGCAAGGGCGACTACACCATCGCCCTGGCGCGCATCCATCCCGAACGCAACTATATCGGGGTCGACATCAAGGGAGCCCGCCTGTGGCGTGGAGCCAAGACCAGCAACGAGGAGCAGATGAAGAACGTGGCGTTTATCCGCACGCGTATCGAACTCATCGACCGTTTCTTCGCCGAAGGCGAGGTGAGCGAGATATGGATCACCTTCTGCGACCCGCAGCTGAAGAAGCCCAACAAGCGCCTCACGTCGCCGCGCTTCCTGGCCACCTACCGCCGTTTTCTCGCTCCGGAGAGCATCATGCACCTGAAGACCGACTCGCAGGAGCTCTACGACTACACCCTCAACGAGGTGCTGCCCAACGAGGACTGCCGGGTGGTGTGCCACACGGACGACCTGTACAGCACGCCCGAGGGGTTCGACGAAGCCAAGCTCACGCAGACTTTCTACGAGCGCATGTTCCTTGCCCAGGGCATGCCGATTACATATATACAATGGAAAACCAATTAAAAACAATATAAACTTAATACTAATTTAATTATGTCAGGACACAACAAATGGTCAAAGATTAAAAGAGCCAAAGGTGCAGCTGATGCCAAGCGCTCGAAACAGTGGAGCAACATTCTGAAGCAGGTCACCATAGCCGTGCGCGAAGGTGGTGCCGATCCCGACAGCAACCCTCGTCTGCGTCTGCTCATCCAGAACGCCCGTGGCTGCAACATGCCCAAGGACACCCTCCAGCGTTCCATCAACAAGGCCAACGACAAGGACGCCGCCCAGATGCAGGAGCTTACCTTCGAGTGCCACGTGAGCCACGGTATCGCCCTCTTCATCGAGGCCCTCAGCGACAACAACAACCGCACCGTTGCCAACGTCAAAGCCATCATGAACAAGAACGGCGGCACCCTCGAGACCAACGGCAGCCTCGCCTTCCTCTTCACCCGCAAGGGTGTCTTTGTGGTGCCCCGCAAACCTGAGATGGATGTTGAAGAGCTGGAGATGGAACTCATCGACGGCGGCCTGGAAGAGATGGAGGTCGACGACGAGTACCTGACCCTCTACACCGCCTACGAGGACTTCGGCAATATGGTGAAGATGCTCGAGCAGAAGGGTATCGAGTGCGAGAGCGCCGAGCTTCAGCGCATCCCCAACACGCTGCGCCAGGTGGACGAGGATACCATCCGCAAGGTCATGAAGGTTATCGGCATCCTCGAAGAGGACGACGACGTGACCAACGTCTACCACGACATGGAAATCCCCGACGACTTCGAGGAAGAATAATCCAGGCTGAAAGCTGTGAGTTTTAAGTTTTAAGTGGCTGACGCACTATACAGACTGCGTGGCCACTTAAAACTTACAGCTTAAAACTTAAAGCTAAAACAATGAAATTGTTTTTAGTTCCGACACCTGTTGGGAACCTCGGCGACATGACTTATCGTGGCGTCGAGGTTCTCAAGTCTGTCGACCTCATCCTGGCCGAAGACACGCGTACAAGCCGAGTGCTGTTGCAGCACTACGGCATAGACACCCCGTTGCAGAGCTACCACATCTTCAACGAGCACCAGACCGTTGCCGGGCTGGTGGAGCGCCTGAAGGCAGGCACGACCATCGCCGTGGTGACGGATGCCGGCACCCCCGGTATCTCCGACCCGGGCTTCCTGCTGGTGCGCGAGGCCGTGAAGGAGGGCATCGAGGTGGAATGCCTGCCCGGAGCAACGGCATTTGTGCCGGCACTCATCGACAGCGGTCTGCCCTGCGACCGTTTCGTCTTCCTCGGTTTCCTGCCTCATAAGAAAGGCCGTCAGACGGCCGTCAACGCCCTTGCCGACGAGACTCGCACGATGATTATCTACGAGAGCCCGTTCCGGTTGGTGAAGTTGTTGGAACAGCTTGTCGAAGCCGTCGGTCCCGACCGCCAGGTCTCCGTCAGCCGCGAAATCAGCAAGCTCCACGCCGAGACCGCCCGGGGCACCGTGGCCGAAGTGTTGGCCCACTTCCAACAGAAGGAGGTGAAGGGCGAGATAGTAGTGGTCCTTGCCGGGAAGGAATAATACATTAAGTCGTTATGCCCATCGAAATATTCATATTCCGTCTTGCCTGCGCTTTGGCAGCAGGCATCATCATCGGCACGCAGCGCGAGCTGAAACAGCGTCAGGCCGGATTGACCACCAACTCCCTGGTGGCTGTCGGCGCCTGCATTTTCATCCTCATCAGCGAGAGCGTCATCATGGGCGCCCGGGCGGCAGGCGGGCCGGTGAACAACGACAACCTCCGCGTCCTCTCGCAGGTGGTGACGGGCATCGGTTTCCTCGGCGCCGGCGTCATCATGAAGAACGGACTGACCATCCACGGCCTCTCCTCGGCAGCCACCATCTGGTGCTCCGCCGCAGTGGGATGCCTCTGCGGCTACGGCATGTGGGTCGAAGCCCTCATCGCCGTCACCGTCATCATCCTCATCAACTGGGGACTGAAGAGCATTGAAATTTACATCAAGCACCTCCGGCACGGCGACCCCAAAGACGACGACAACGACAAGGACATCGCCGCTTAGTGTTTTCTTTCTTGCGTCGGACGTGGCACCCTGATGGGGAACCACGAGCGCACGGGCTGCTCCAGCCCGAGGCCGTTCATGTAGTTGTATGTGGCCAACCGCAGGGCGGCGCCTACGGCGTCGATGTCGTAGTCGAACTGCTGGCCCCCGTCGATGGGTTCCCAGTCCACCTCGTTGTTGCAGAAGGGGTTGGGGACCAGCGTCAGTCGGCGTGCGCCGAAAGCTTCTGGATGCAGGCCCGAGGGACTGTGGCACGTCATGGCGTAGCGGTGCCAGAAGGCGCTCTGCACGATGCCCTCGTCGAACATGCGGCGCACGGTCTCCAGGGCGTCGACGGTCTCCTGCAGCGTCTCGGTGGGGAAGCCGTACATGAGGTAGGTGTGCACCATGATGCCCGCGTCGCGCAGGTGTCGGCAGGCCTCGGCGGTCTGCTGTATGGTGACGCCCTTGTCCATGAGCTTCAGCAGACGGTCGCTCGCCACCTCCAGACCTCCGCTGACGGCCACCATGCCTGCCTCGGCCAGCAGGTCGCACAGGTCGGCGGTGTAGGCCTTTTCGAAGCGTATGTTGCCCCAGAAACTCAGCGTAAGTCCCCGACGCAAAATCTCTTCCGCCACCTCGCCCAGCAGCTTGGGCGGCAGGGCCTCGTCCACGAAGTGAAACCCCGTCCGTCCCGTCTGGGCCATCACGCGCTCCATGCGGTCCACCACCGACGATGCCTTGGGGGCGCGGTAGTCGCCGATGTAGGGCAGCGAGGTGTCGCAGAAGGCGCAACGGTGCCAGTAGCAGCCCTGCGCCATCACCATCTTGTTCCACCGTCCCTGGCTCCACAGGCGGTGCATCGGATTGGTCATCTCGCTCATCGATAGGTATTTGTCCAGCGGCAGGTCGCCGAAGTCGGGGCAGTGGTCGATGGCTTCGGGGTGGCCGTCGACGACCACCTCGTCGCAGAACTCATAGATGCGCGGCTCGTCCATCTGGCGCCACTCCGTATTGGGGAATCCTCCGCCCAGCTCAATGGTGGCCTTGGTATTGGCTTTGAACCACTGGCCACAGCGCAGGGCACCGTAGAGGCAGCCGGGGAAGGGGATGGTGATGCAGACCCTGTCAATTGAAAATTGAAAGTTGAAGGTTGAGATTTTCTCTTCCAAGATGCTGAGCATCAGGCGGTCGATGGGGGAGGGTTCGCGCTGCAGCTCCTCGTAGAGGGGGTCGAACGACGGTGCGTCGTTGGACAGGTACTCGGCGTAGCGCACCAGGTCGAAGTGGGGGTCGACATGCTCGCGCACATAGTCTGCCACCTCTTCTATGAAGAGCGTGGCCAGGTGCTGCGCCTTGTCGGTGGTGCCGCTGACGCCGAAGCTCCACTCCAGGTGGTCCTCGTCCAGCTGCTCGAAGCGTTTGCCCTCCGGCAGCAGCGAGCGGTTGGCGATGCGGGGGCCGAGGGTGTCGTCCTGGCCGCGCAGGAAACGCTTCACGGGCTCTATCAGCTGCGCCTCGCGCTCCAGGCCGATGCTTTGCAGGAACTCCTTAGACAGCACACGGTCGGCCAACTCGATGCCGAGGTCCAGCTGGCGCACCTCATGCCCCTGGGCCGCGAAGAGCCCTTTGAGGTAAGCCGTGGCGGGGTAGGGGGTGTTGAGCTGCGTGAGCGGCGGGGTGATGAGCAGTATTCGCATAAACGGGAGGCTATTCTTCTTCGAACATGTAATTGATCAATTCGTCGGCCGTGAAGGTGATGGTGAATTTGCGGGCGGTGGTGCGGCTTTGCCAGCGCAGCTCCAGGCCCACCTCGGAGGATGCCAGCAGCCCGAGGAACTCGGCACCGTCGGCATAGATGAGGTGTTCCAGCAGCATGGGTTTCAGCTGCTGCTCCTTGCCTTGGTTGGAGAGGATGGAGAGTTCGTCGACGGTGTAGTGCATCACGACGACCTTCAGCGTGGGGTCGTAGCTGCAGTGGGTCCAGACGCCCGTGCTGTCGTCCAGCGGTTGCGGGCATTCGCGCCCGAGGGCCATGGCCAGATACTGGCCGGCGAGGTCGACGTCGATGGCCGGCTCCTGGCCCAGCAGCTGCGCGGGACGGTAGTCGAGCACCACGGTGTCGTGGTTGCCCTCGATGCTGCCCACGATGCGCAGCGTCGTGCTGTCCTGCCCCAGGTAGGGGAGGAAAGTGTTGTTGGCGATGAACCATTTGTTGGAAATCATCCAGAAGAACTGCGACGACACCGTGGGGTCGTCGGCAGCGGTGGAGTGCATGTGGAGGGTGTAGAGGTGGTTGCAGTAGCTGACGGCGGTGACGAAGAGGCTGTCGTCGATCTGCAGGGGCAGTTGCTGGCGTGTGGCCAGCATGTCGGCGTAGATGTAGGCCTGTGTGTAGTTTTCCAGCGCTATGATGCGGCGGAGGGTGGCGTTGTCGTAGGCGATGATGGAGGCGTCGATGGAGGTGGCCTCATTCTGTTGGGTTTTCAAAACGACATGCACGACGGCGTTCATGCCGAGCCGGGCCACCATGTCGAAGATGTCGTTCAGCCCTATTCCCTGATGGCTGGCAACAAAAAGAGCCCAGACACGCTGCCACTGTACGAAATTTGGCGTTTGGTCGGGTGTGCTGTTTGTAGACTGATATTCCACATCTGCGACGATGCGTTTGTCGTCGATGTCTTTGAATGTCACTTTGGGGTTGCTGCCCTCGGAACCGATGGTTTTCCATAGGTCGATGTAGCTGTCGAGGTTCTCTTTCAGCTGCTTCCGCTCCTTCTTGCTGAGCGGTGGCAAGGAATCCAGCGGACAACCACTGTCGGTTGCCGTTGTGGGAACATGCTGAGCCACAGCTGCGACGGACAGGCAGAGTGCCATCCATAGTATCAAAATCCGTTTCATAATGACTTTGCAAAGATACAAATAACTTTTGGAATGGCCAAATGGAGCTGATTCAAATACGACAAAATGTCAAAAATCCTGCCAACGGCCCACCACCACCCTATCATCTCCCACCGTGGTGGGACTTGGGTGGGAGTTGGTTGGGAGTTGATAAGGAGTTGGTCGGTAGATTATGTTGATTATGTGGATGTTGCGGTTTGCTTTGTTTCCAATTTGGTTGAGTTGTGTTATTTTGTTGGTTTTATGGAAGTTGTGTTTTTGAGGAAAGAGCGGTGCAAGGGGGTGACGGGGTGGAAAGGGATGGGGTGGAACCGACTTTTTGTCAAAAGATGCAGGCTGGCGGAACGTGTTCCGAATGGGGGTCAGCGGATGAGGAGGATGGAGCCGACCTGTGTGCGTTGGGTGCCGGGCCAGAGGGTGGGCTGGTAGACAAGTTTCCAGACGTAGTTGCCCTGTATGCAGGGGGTGCCGTCGCTGGTGCGGCCGTCCCAGCCCTGGGTGTAGTCGTCGGTGTGGTAGACGAGGAGACCGTCGCGCTGGTAGATGGTGAGTTCGCCCCGGGCAACGCCGCGGGTGACGATGACGAAGCGGTTGTTGTCCTCCCGCGAGGGGGTGAAGGCATTGGGGGCGTAGACGGCAAGGTCGTCGATGTGGATGACGCGTGTGGCGGTGTCGCTGCAGATGCTGTCGGCCAGTTCGAGGGTGACGATGACGGAGTCGGCGTCGAAGCTGGCTTGGCCGTGGATGACGGGGGAGTGGTCGCCGAGGGGCTCGTTGTCGATGTACCATGTGCGGGCGTAGGAGTGGTTGTGGTCGAGGTCGTAGGCTGTGAAGTGGCGCTCGCTGTAGGGCATGAGGAGGGGCGTGACCTTGAGCTGCACCTGCGGAGTGACGACGGGCTTGAGGGTGATGGTGGCCGTGTCGGGGCAGCGGTGCGTGGCGCTGTAGTCGGCCGTGAGGGTGTATTGGGTCTCCACTGCGGGTTGCAGGAGGATGGTGGCGCCGGAGGTGAAAGTGTAGCCGGGCGACTGCAGCAGGCTGTCGAGCAGGGGGTCGGCGGGACGGGCGCTCCATGCGAGGTGGGGGAGCGTCAGGCTGTCGGCGGCGGCGAGGGCGGCGGTGGCGGTGGCCGTGACGTGGTGGCCGTGCAGGCGGCAGTCGAGGTCGGAGACGATGTCGATGACGGTCTCGCCGGGTTTGAAGAGGTCGAGGCGGAGGGTGGAGTCGCAGCCCTCGGCGTTGACCAGGGTGTCGAACAGGAGGAAGCGCCCCGAGGTGTCGGCGGGGATGCCGAACGAGTGCCAGCTGTAGGCGTTGTGCGGGCAGGAGGTGTCGGCAAGGTCGATGTGCGAGGAGTGGCGGAGGGTGAGGTGCAGGCGCATGATGGAGTCGCAGCCCGAGAGGGTGTGGAGGGTGTCGATGATGCCCACGGTGTCGTTGCGGAAGACACGTCCGTCGAGCCATACGAGCGAGTCGCAGGGCGAATGGTAGTCGTCGATGATCTGGGTGAAGGTCAGGCGGAGGTCGAGGTGGACGACGCTGTCGCAACCGAGGGCGTTGGCGAAGGTGACAGCGGGCGACTGCGTGGAGGCGGTGTAGTTGACGCTGTCGATCCAGGTGTAGTTGCCGCAGGCCAGCACAACATCGGTGCGGGCGGAGGTGTCGAGGAGCGTGAGGGTGAAGACGGTGAGGGAGTCGCGTCCGTCGGACAGGGGGGTATGGAGGCTGTCGACGAGGGTGTGGCGGTTGCCGCTGAAGGCGATGTCGTTGACCGACGGGAAGGATTGTCCGTGCCATAGCAGGGGCAGGTGGTTGCGGCAGAGGGTAGTGTCGAAACGGCTGACGGGGGCCACGGTAAGGTGGAGGGTGAGGATGCTGTCGCAGCCGCGCGAGGCGGTGGCCAGCGGATGCTCGTAGCGGCCGGGGACGGTGTACTCGTGGCCTTCGAAGAGAGCCGCATCGCCCTGATAGATGGTGTCGTAGAAGTGGTGGTCGTATGTCGGGGCGACCACCAGGTGGAGTGTACGCAGGGAGTCGCAGCCAGTGGCGCCCGAGGCGGCGTGGTGGGTGTAGAGGGTCGTGGCATCGAAATGCTGACCCTCAAAGGGGTAGTCGATGGTGTCCCAGCCGTCGGCGCCGTGGGCGGCATAGCAGGCTGTGTCGTAATAGTGGATGTCGAGGACGGGATGGACGGTGAGCGAGAGCTGTGAGACGGAATCGCAGCCGTGGATGGACGTCAGGGTATCGCCAAGGGTGATGGTGTTCGAGGCGGCGGGGATGGCGGTGGCGGTGTCGGCGGCGGACAGGTGGCGGAGGGTGGAGTCGGGCAGGTGGATGTCCCGCAGGGGGGTGCCCCAGGAGTAGCTCTGGTTCTGGCAGATGGTGTCGTAGAGGATGCCGCTGTAGGTGGGGTGGACGGTGAGGTGCAGGGTGCGCAGGGAGTCGCAGGCATAGGTGAGGGTGCTGAGGCTGTATTCGTAGGTGCCGGGGGAGGCGAGCTCTTGGCTCTCGAAGGTGAGGCTTTGGTTGTCGCAGAGGGTGTCGTAGATGTGCAGGTCGTAGACGGGGTGCACGTCCACGGAGAGAGCCACGGTGCTGTCGGCGCCGCTGCTTGCATTCAGCCAAAGGGTGTCGCGCAGGGGCGTGGTGCCGTTGTCGGCGAAGGACTTGCCATGCCATTCGAACGGTAGCTCGTTGGCGCAGACGCTGGTGTCGAGATTCGTCAAGCGGTTCCGGTGGACGTGGAGGGAGTATGAAATGAGGGAGTCGCAGCCCTGGGCGTTGGCGGTGGTGATGGCGACGTCGGCGGTGTCGGAGAGGAAGGAGTGGCCAAGGAGGGTGCGGGGCAGGTCGTTCTCGAGGGCGGTGTCGAGGATTGTGGCTGTGGAGGAGTGGCGGAGGGTGAGGTGGAGGGTGGTGACGGAGTCGCAGCCTACGGCGTTGGTGGAGAAGACTCGGTGCAGGATGGCGGTGTCGGCGATGAGGGTGTCGGAGGTGAAGGTTGCGCCGCGCCAGAGGAGGACGTCGCAGGGGTTGGCGAGGGTGTCGCCGGAGGAGGTGCTGCGGACGTCGAGGCTGAGGGTGCGCAGGGAGTCGCAGTCGAAGGCGGCGGTGTGCAGGAGGTGGCTGTAGGTGCCGGCGAGGGCGTAGGTTGTGCCTTCGAAGCTGTATGTCTGGTTGTCGCAGATGGAGACGGCGAGGGTGTCATCGAAAGTCGGGGCGACGTGGAGGGTCATGGCGATGATGCTGTCGGAACCGAGGGAGTTGACGAGGGTGTCGAGGAGGGTGCCGGCGGCGTGGAAGGTGCGGTGGTTCCATTGGAGGGGGAGGAGGGATTGGCAGACGGTGGAGTCGAGGGAGGTGCGGTTGTTCCAGAGGACGTGGAGGGAGTATGATATGAGGGAGTCGCAGCCCTGGGCGTTGGCGGTGGTGATGGCGACGAGGGCGGTGTCGGAGAGGAAGGAGTGGCCGAGGAGTGTGCGGGGCAGGTCGTTCTCGAGGGCTGTGTCGAGAATGACGGAGGAGGAGGAGTGACGGAGGGTGAGGTGGAGGGTGGTGACGGAGTCGCAGCCATTGGTGGCGATAAGGCTGTCGACGAAAAGGGTGTCGGAGGTAAAGGTATGTCCCCGCCATGCGATTTGGTCGCAGGGGGAGGCGAGGGTGTCGATGCTGTAGGTGGGGAGGAGGGAGAGGCGGAGGGTGACGATGCTGTCGTAGCCGAGGGGGGAGAGGGCGAGGGTGTCGCTTATGGAGGTGTCGGAGAGGAGTGTATGTGAATGCCATACGAGAGGTAGATGGTTGATGCAAACGGAGGTGTCGATGATTGTCCCGGGGGGCGGTTGGGGCATGGAGACGGTGACGGGTGGGTTGCAGGTGCTACGGACGAGGGTGTTGTCGTCGAGGTAGGGATAGGCATAGATGTCGTAGGTGGTCGAGGGCTGGAGGCCTGTGACGACGAAGGGGCTGGAGGTGATGTGGACGATGGTGGAGGGGTCGACGCCGGGATGGAATCCGGGGGCGCCGTATTCGATCCAGAAGTCTTCGCTCTGGCCGGGGGCGGCTGTGACGGTGACGGAGGATGGGGAGGAGACGAGGATGGAGGGCTGCTGCCAGAGTCCGGCGGCGAAGTCGTCGATGTAGATGTTGCCGAATGTGTAGCCCGGCAGCTGGATGTCGAGCATGGCGGCGCGCCGGGCGGGGCCGTGGTAGAGGCTGTAGGAGTAGGTGACGGGTTGCCACTGGAGGTGGGAGATGTTGAGGGTGTCGAGGGGAATGAAGGTGTTGATGTCGGTGGAGTCGGTGAGGACGCCCATGACGAGTTGGCCGCGTTCGGAGGGTTTGATGCGGGCGAAGAAGGAGAGGTTGAGTTGCTGGACGGAGTCGACGGCGAAGTCGGGAAGGATGGCGTAGCAGCGGTTGTTGTCCATGATATGGAATCCGAAGCTCTGGTTGCCGGAGCGGTGGTATTCGCGGGTGATGAGGGGGTAGCGGCCGTTGTCGATGTTGAGGGTGTTGTAGCCGGTCCAGTAGTCGGGCATATTGCCCTCGCCATAGGGGTAGGAGTCGAAGTTTTCGCAATAGGGGAGGGCAATGCGGGTGTTGCAGCGGCGGAAGGTGATGTCGACGGAGTCGGACAGGAGGTTGTGGCAGTTGGCGGTGTCGACGCCGCTGAGGTAGTAGCGGCCGGAGAGGTGGGGTGCGTCGGCGGGAATGACGAAGGGCGGCGCCGTGAGTTCGAATCCGTCGGGGCCCGTGAGGGTCAGATTGTCGATGTTGGGTGCGTCGTAGGTGAAGACGATGGCGGAGTCGGAACACTGGACGGTGTCTATGAGGAGGTGTACGTAGGAGGCCTGGGCGTAGTCGGAGAAGTAGCCGTAGGTGCAGCTGGCGCCGACGTTGAATGTGAGGTCGATGATGCCCATCTGGAACCGTCCGGCATTGTTTTCGACGGAGATGATGCTGTCCGTCGGTATGGCGACGGTGCGAAGGCTGTAGGAGAGGGACGGGTCGCCGGGGACGGTCTGGAACCAGGAGGCCGGCATGGGATTCCCGTTGAGGGTGAAATGGGCTTTGTGTTCGGTTGCGACGACGATGGCCAGCTTGGGCAGTTGGTTGATGTCCGAAGGCACTTTGTGCACGACGCGGTGGGAGCCTGTGCATTCGAGGTGGGGGAGCATGGTGCCGCCCATTTCGAAGCCGGAGGTGGTGGTCTGGAAGACGACTATGGGGTTGTTGGCCTCGATGAGGGTGGCGGCACCCGAGAGCCGGAACGAGAGGGAGGAGCCCCGTTGGATGGGCGAGAGGGGGCCGCCGTTGACGGTGACGATGGTGTTGTCCTGCGTGGGGAAGATGAAGATGTTGGACGAGTAGAGGTGTTGGTTGGGCGAGGAGATGTTGTAGAAACTGTTGAGGGCCACGTAGCGACGGCCGATCTGGCTGACGGGGAGAATCTGTTCGCCCACGAGGTCGGCATTGGCCGTGGGCTCGACGAGGTCGTCGGTGCTGTTGACGGCGACGGGTTTGGTGGTGTGGATGAGGGTGTTATAGAGGTGGCCGTTGGCGGAGAGGCTGGAGGAGCGGACGCGGTAGGTCTGGCCGCGGTTGAGGCTGAAGAAGGTGGTGCTTCCGGCCGCCACGCCGCCGGTGAGCGCCACACGCGGCGTTATCTCGAGCTGCGTGTCGTCCTCTGTGGCCACAATCTCGATGGACGAGCTGATGCTGAATGTGGGATGGTTGGGATAAATGGTCTGAGTGGGGACGAGGAAGTCGGTGCCCAGGCCGTTGCGCCCTTTGAGGGTATAGATTTCGCTGTTGTCGCCGGTAACCTCGAAATAGCACGACACGGGGGCTGTGGCGCAGATGCGCACGCCGCGGTTGCGGGCGGCGTTGGAGGTGCTGGTGACCATCTGGGAGTAGAGGGAGGCTACGTTGTGCTGGTGGAAGCTGTTGGCGGGAACGGAGAAGGTGATGGGCGCGAAAGAGGGGTCGGCGGGCATGTCGATGGTGACGGTGGCCGCCTGGTCGTAGGTGGTGACGCAGTAGTTGACGGGCAGTGTTGTGTAGCGTCGCCACACGTCGGGTTGTGCAAACCAGAAAAGGGTGTCGACCTGTGCTACCGATGCCAGGGGCGTCAGGAGCAAGAGGGCCAGAAGAAAGCCCGCCATCCAATTCGGACGGCGGGCTTGAGATGGTTTGCTATATGCCGTCATCGGGCAGGGTTATTTCTTTTTGCCTTTTTTGGTGTTGTTGGCTTTGGAGTCCTGGATGCCGAGTTTGGCCTTGATGGCGGCGGGGATGGCGTCCTTGTGGAGGACGATGTTCATGGTCTTGTAGCGGGCGAAGGCTTTGGAGACAAAGAAGTTGCCGCCGAACTGGCCGTTGTAGAGGCCCCAGCTGTTCTTGACGATGTAGTATTCGTTGCCCATCTGGTCTTTGGCTTTGCCGAAGATGAGCATGCCGTGGTCGTCGGTGGTTTCCCAGTTGTCGTAGGCCTGCTGGCGCTCTTGCTGGGTGACCCAGCGCTGGGGAGTGGGGTGCTTGGCGGCCTCGTCGGCGATGTCGGAGGCGCTCATGCCGCTCCATTTGGCCTGGTCGGTGCCGACCTTGGCGGCAGCTTTGCCGTCGGTGGCGGGGAGGACGGCGAAGCCTTTGCGGGTGTAGCGGAAGCCGGGTTCGCTGACGTCGGAGCCCCAGGCGATGGTGTAGCCGTTGTCGATGGCGTAGTCGAAGATGTCCATGAGTTCATCGATGGGGACGTTGTAGCTCTGGCCCCAGCGCCAGTTGTCCTGGATTTCGAGGACGAAGGGCTGGTAGAAGGGGTGATGGGTGTAGGAGGTGATGGAGACGTAGTCGTCGGGGTTGAGGCCGAGGCTTTCGCCGAAGCTCTTGGGGGTGTACTCAACGCCTTTGTAGTTGAATTTCTCGGGGATGGGGCCGAGGTAGACGGCGTGGACGGCCTGGACGGCTTTGAGCCAGAGGGGCTGGCCGTCGGGGCTGTACTGGAGTTTTTTGAGTTTGCCTTTGGCGACGGCTTCGACCATGACGTCGGTGAGTGCGGAGAGCTCGGTGTGGTTGGAGAGGGTGTCGCCGTACATGGCGCCGGCGGGCATGACGTTGTCGGGGACCATGCCGTAGTGCTTGAGGCAGTAGATGACGTCGTTGAAGGCGCCGCCCTGGGAGAAGGAGACGTCGCCGTGGGTGCGGACGGCAGCCATAGCGCGGTCGTTGTAGGTTTTCTCGACGACGTACATTTCGCTGAGGTCGTACTCGCCTTTGCCCAGGCGGAGCAGCTCGGCCTCGAGGAAGGCGATGCCGCTGTAGCTCCAGCAGGTGCCGGCGTTGTTCTGGTCTTTGACGGAGGTGACGGGGATGATCTTGAGGGTGTCGAACTTGTAGCCCTCGTCCTCTTTTTTCTCTTCCTGTGCGAACACAGAGGTGGCGCAGATGGCAATGGCGCCGAGAGTAAGGAATGCTTTCTTCATTGTTTGTCTGATATTGTGTTGTTTATTGATTTTTTTATTCTTTATTTCCGGTGCAAATATACAAAAAATTTTTAATAACGGAGAAAAAATCCCGCCTATTCCGTTCCCCCGACCCCCGCCAAACAGCTTATCAGTTATGAGTTAAGAGTTAAGAGTTAAGAGTTATGAGTGATGGTAGGTATCAGTTATGAGTTAAGAGTTAAGAGTTATGAGTTATGAGTGATGGGAGGTATCAGTTATGAGTTAAGAGTTATGAGTTTTTTTTGGTCATGTCGTTGTTTTTTTGTATTTTTGCCTTTTTAAATATTACTATTTATGATGCGCAGGTTGTTCATAGTATTGATATTAGTGTTGGCTGGCGGCTGCTGGACGGCGGCCATCGGGCAGTCGGCGGGCGTCGAGGGGCAGCAGGAGAAGACGCGGTTGCTGATTATTCTGGACTGTTCGAACTCGATGTGGGACCACTGGCAGAGCAATGCGAAGATCAAGGTGACGCAGCAGGTGCTGTTGTCGTTCCTGGACTCGGTGAGCGGTACGCAGGCGGCGGGGGTGCGTGGGGACGGGGAGCAGGTGGATGTGGCGCTGCGCGTTTTCGGCCACTTGAACAAGGAGCAGTTCGGCACGCGGCTTGAGGTGCCTTTCGGGGGCGACAATATCTACCGTTTGCAGAGCAAGATCAAGACGCTGGTGCCGCAGGGGGGCTGCACGGCTGCGGCGGCGCTGACGGACGCGCTGAGCGATTTTCCGGCCACGGGTTCGAGCCGCAATTTGATTTTGATTATCACGGACGGCATGGACGACTGCGAGGCGGAGATTTGCGATGTGGCGCGGCAGGTGCAGCTGAGCGGCGTGGTGGTGCAGACTTTCGTGCTCTGCATCGGGGGCGAGGTTTCGGCCCACGCCTCGTGTGCGGGCAGTGTGTTTCCGGTGGAGCACGAGGAGGATTTCGCGAAGACGCTTTACGATATTTTCCGCCTCAGCGGTCACAAGGCCAAGGTGTTGCTGAATATGGTGGATGTGCGCGGCGAGCTGTACGAGACGGAGCACCCCGTGGCTTTCTACGACCACCGCACGGGGGTGATACGCCAGAGCACGATCTACAGTGTGGACGGCAGGCTGAAGCCGGACACGCTGCTGATGGACCCGCTGGTGACTTACGATATGACGGTTTTCACCCATCCGCCGCTGCGGCGCGAGGCGATGCAGTTCGACATTGACCGTGTGAACCCTATCGACATCACTGTCAGCGAGGGCACGATGAAGGTGATGTACAGCGGGCAGCGGCCGCAGTGGCAGCAGACGTCGGTGGATGTCATTGTGCGCCGTGCGGGCAGCGGCGACCGTGTGGCGGCGCAGGAGATGGGGGAGACGGGGCAGTACCTGGCGGGCCGCTACGACGTGGAGGTGCAGACGCTGCCGGTGACGACGCTGCGAGGCGTGGAGGTGCGCGGCGGTGCCGCCACGGAGCTTTCGGTGCCGATGCCCGGCATGCTGGTGCTCAGCAAGCCGAAGGGTATCACCACCGGCGCCATATTCCGTCTGCGCGACGGCCAGGTGGAGTTTGCCACCGACCTCAATCCCAGCACCGCCGGCGAGAGGTTGTTGTTGCAGCCCGGCCAGTACGAGGTGGTCCTCCACCCCCAGAGCACCACGTCGTATAACAAGGTCCAGACCAAGCGGTTCGTCATCGAGAGCAGCCAGACCACGAAGATACAGTTCTAAGGTCACAAATTGTGACTTCAAGTCTACAAGAAATTGATATTATGGCAAATGAAATAATCTTAAACCCAGGCCTCGACATTGAGGATTTGAAGTCAAGGATATATATTGTCCGAGGTCAGCAGGTGATGCTCGACCGCGACTTGGCTGAGCTGTACGGGGTGGAAACCAAGGTACTCAATCAGGCAGTCAAGCGTAACCTTGACAGGTTTCCTGAGGACTTTAGATTTCAGTTAAACCGTCTTGAAGTTCATTCTTTAATGTCTCAAATTGTTGTGGTTACAGACTTGAAGTCACAAATTGTGACTTCAAGTCAAGACGACTCCAACTTGAGGTCGCAATTTGCGACCTCAAGTTGGGGTGGTATTCGCAAACTTCCCTACGTCTTCACGGAGCTCGGTGTGGCCATGCTGAGCTCGGTGCTGCGGTCGGAGACGGCCATACAGGTGAACATTAATATCATGCGGGCGTTTGTGGCGATGAGGAACGCGGTGGCGGCGATGCAGAGCGCCGACATGAAAGTGGAACAGCTGGCGCACAAGGTGGACCAGATGGATGCGCACATCGACGAACTGATGCACGAACAGCGCGACATCAACCGCGAGCAGACCGAGACCAACAACGAGGTGGCCCTCCAAATCGAGGCCATCAACAACGCCCTCGACCAGCTCCGCGAGAAGCCCTCCCCCAAAAGAAACAAGATAGGATATAAAACCGATAATAAATAATATGAAAGCAAAAACCATACGCAGGATTATCGGCATCACGGCACTTGTGCTGTGGGTGTTGGCCATTGTGCCAAAGTTCCTTCTTGGCGAAGATATGCTGGTATGGCAACTGGACAACTGGGCGTTGCTCTTTGCCCCACTCCTTACTTTGGTATACACGGCGATGCTGATAAATATCGCCCAAAGAAAGAACCGGATTGTCAAATTATCGGTATGGATAAGCTGTATTATATTTGCATTGGTTTGTGTTGTTTTTTTCATTAGTGCCAGAACTTGGTTATACGTCAAAGTATGGGACAACAAAGACTATGCAGTGTATAGCAAATATCGCGGTGCCATCGACCCTGACGAGTATGTGTTATATAAACGTAAAGGCATTTTAAACAAGGAGATGTATGGCATTGGATCAGACAACTTTGGTATGGTGAAGGATGTTCAGTTCACTATTTACGAACCCCTCGACTTGATAAAAAAAGAATATGATGTCTGTGCCTTTGAAAGCAACCGGGTATTAAGTCACGATACGATATTCTACCGCCTGAGCGATGGAAAACGGTATAAACAGGAACAGAACGATTCACTATTAGCTTTGATTAAATAAGAAGTTATGGACAACGAGGACTTCATACGGCAGGATAACAACTACAGGACGTTGAAGGCGTTCCAGAAAGCGGAGTGCGTCTATGACGTGACGTATTACTTTGCCAACAAGTTCTTGTGCAAGGGCGACCGCACGATAGACCAGATGGTGCAGGCGGCGCGGAGCGGCAAACAGAACCTGGCAGAGGGCAACATCGACGGGGTGACTTCGAAGGAGATGGAGATAAAACTGACCAACGTCAACCGTGCCTCGCTGCACGAACTGTTGCTGGACTACGAGGACTACCTGCGGGTGCGTGGCTTGGAGCAGTGGCCTTACGACGATCCGCGCTGTGTGCAGACGCGAGCATTCTGCAAGAAGCATCTGGACTCGGCGGTGTATCGGGAGAAGATTAAAGACCGCTCTGACGAAACCATCGCCAATATCGCCATCACGCTGATACACCAGTGCGATGTGCTCATACGTGGCCTGATAGAATGGCAGAAGCGGAACTTCCTCGAGAACGGAGGGATCAAAGAAGAGATGTATAGAGCAAGGAAAGCATACAGAGATAGGAATGGGGTTAATGGGCAAAATAGGTTTAATGGGCAAGATAGGTTTAATGGGCAGAATGGGTTTAATGGGCCTAATGGGCAACGATAAACAGACCGTCCATTAAACCCATAAAACCCATTAACCCCATAATTAAGATAAACAAACAATAAAAACAATAACAATTATGACCCACTACGAAAAACAAT
>DFIZ01000060.1:24652-41443 GCA_002372855.1 Bacteroidales bacterium UBA3684 | reverse complement strand
TAATTACCCGAAGACTTTCCGTATGTACATTCTTTGTACGCTTTCTCTTATATGTCTTGTTCCGTATGTCAAACAGTTTATTTTGGTGGCTATGGAGTGAGTGTTCACCTCTTCCCATTCCGAACAGAGAAGTTAAGCCTCACATCGCCGATGATACTGCACTTGTTTGTGGAAAAGTAGGTCGCCGCCAATCTTTTAAAGGGAATCACGAAAGTGGTTCCCTTTTTTTGTCCTGCGCACAATGCGCTAACGCGAAATATTTCCCTAACCTACCGTCGCACGTTGCGAAACCATGTTTTCATTTTAAAAACGCCCGTCGCACCCTGCGACACCCACTTTTCATTTCAAAACACACTTTCGCACGCTGCGAAACCTTGTTTCCCTTCCCAAACGCCCCGTCGCACCCTGCGACACCCATTTTCAAAAACGTTTGGCACTTTCGCAATCTGCGACGGCCGTTTTCAAAATCATTTGGCCCCTGCGACACTCTTTTCAGCCGTTTTCATTTTAATAGATTTACTAATCTGCGAAATTCATTTTCGCCCAATCCAGTTGCTGTCAAACTCTGACGTCTGATTTTCCTACCGACTATCAGGCGGTCTTCCTGCTCTAATTTATTCCATATTCTTTCGCCAAGCAGTTTCCTCCACTGCACCTCTGCGCGGACCACGACAAATACTGTTTTTCGATTCATCGTCAAATGTTGGATTAGCATTCTTGAAAAATATTGTGACGGCAAGATTCTTCCTTTGGCCAAATCCCTATAATTCTTGGAGGCATAGCCTATATACTCTATCACCGATAGCTGTGTATAAAGAGGGTCAAAGACTTCGTCGCTTTTGGGTATTCCCGCAGCGTTCCTGAATTTTTCAATCATGTCATACCAATAGTTGTCAACCAATGTGTGAGCTTCAAGGTATGTAATGTCCAAATCACCTGGTTTTTCGTTTGGGCAAAACATTGATACCGCTTTTAAGCCAGATTGTTCAACTAAATGTTTGAAGATTGCCTCGCGATAGTATATAGTCAAAGCTTTTGCCAACACTCTTTTTTGCCAATCTTTAAATCCTGGATTAAGACTTAGCAGTACAACCTTTGCTGTAAGGGGATTGCCCATAAATGGTTTAGGCCACTTTTGAATCCGGTATTTATATTCAGCATCGTTATTTCGATTATGTTCGCTAATATAAGCCTCATCGCATTTAAGGACACATTGTGCATTGTCATCGTAAATCGTTGACCCACCACGTATGGGGTCAACGTACTCGAGACTTGAACCCCACGGATTCATGGACAAAACCTCTTCTTCCGAGATGGGTATTCTATCCAGTGGAGTTGGCCCACACCATAGCTGCATTTTTTCGTCAGCATCTACGTAATGTCGCTTAATTAATTCGTCATAATAATTTCTTACATCTGCAAAATAGGGATTCTGTGCAAGAGGAAATCTATAGAGATTCCGAATCTCATCCTGAAACAATTTCACTAACTGCTTCAAATTGATTTTATCATCGGAGACATATTTATCAATGGGATTGAATCCTACACCACGTATCATTCCAATATAATTGGATATGGTTCCGCAAATGGTTTTTGTCCTATCTGGGTGCTCAACACATTGTTCGTTTAGTTCATCGAAGAAATCGTATCCATGATACACACAATTAGCTATCTCTGCCAATTTATCTTCCTTGCTTGAATAGGAAAACTCGTGTGCAAAACCATCGAAATAATCTCTGATTGATTTGGTCGGTTTATATAATGGTTCCATATATGATTTGTATTAGTTACATCACGCCCATATAAACGCAAAATTACCGTTTTTATTATCCTCACGCTCAACAGAAACCGCCACCGGGTTGGGGTGGCGGTGATGTTTAAGATGTCAATGTGTAATCAGTCCTTTTGGACGGGCTCGCTGGTGAGGCCGATGCCGAGTTTCTTAAAGATTTTGCGGTCCACCTCGCTGGTCATGACGGTGGTGTGCACCTGGCAGCCGTCGAGGAGGGGGAGGCAGTCGAGGGCGCGGCGGCAGTTGTCGTCGAGGAGGCTGAGGATGGAGAGTGTTACGAGCACCTCGTCTGTGTGCAGGCGCGGGTTGCTGCCGTGGAGCATGGAGACCTTGGTGTGCTGGATGGGTTCGATCATCTTCTGCGAGATGAGCTTCACCTCGTGGTCGATACCGGCCAGATGCTTGAGGGCGTTGAGAATCAAGGCGGCGCAGGCACCGAGGAGGTCGGAGGTCTTGGCGGTGATGATGGTGCCGTCGGCCAGTTCGATGGCGGCGGCGGGCACGCCCTCGCGGTCGCGGCGCTCCTTGGCGGCCACTGTGGTGCGGCGGTCGTCGGTGGTGATTTTGGCCTGCTTCATGAGGAGGGCTATCTTGTTCACCTCGCTCTGGCTCGACTTGCCGATGGCGAAGTCGCAGAGGGCGGTGTAGTAACGGCGGATAATCTCGTCGTTGGAGGCGCGGCAGCAGACGTCGTCGTCGCTGATGCAGAAGCCCGCCATGTTGACGCCCATGTCGGTGGGCGACTTATATGGATTCTCGCCGTAGATGCCTTCGAAGATGGCGTTCAAGACGGGGAATATCTCGATGTCTCGGTTGTAGTTGACGGCGGTCTTGCCGTAGGCTTCGAGGTGGAACGGGTCGATCATGTTGACGTCGTTGAGGTCGGCCGTGGCGGCCTCGTAGGCGATGTTGACAGGGTGCTTCAGGGGGATGCTCCAGATGGGGAAGGTCTCGAACTTGGCGTACCCGGCTTTGATGCCGCGCTTGTTCTCTTGATAGAGCTGGCTGAGGCACACAGCCATCTTGCCGCTGCCGGGGCCCGGGGCGGTGATGACCACCAGGGGGCGTGTGGTCTCGACGTAGTCGTTCTTGCCGAAGCCCTCGTCGCTGTCGATGAGCTCCACGTTGGTGGGGTAGCCCTCAATCATGTAATGGTAGTAGGCTTTGATGCCCATGCGCTCAAGGCGTTCGCGGTAGGCCGTGGCGCCGGGCTGGCCGCTGTAGTGGGTGATGACGACGCCGCTGACCAGGAATCCGCGCTGCATGAAGACCTCGCGCAGGCGCAGCACGTCCTCGTCGTAGGTGATGCCGAGGTCGCCGCGCTTCTTGTTCTTCTCGATGTCGGTGGCGCTGATGACGATGACAATCTCGGCATCGTCTTTCAGCTGTGTGAGCATCTTCAGTTTGCTGTCGGGCTCGAAGCCGGGCAGAACACGACTGGCGTGGTAGTCGTCGAAAAGTTTACCGCCAAATTCAAGGTAGAGTTTGTTTCCGAACTTGGAGATGCGCTCCTTGATGTGTTCGGACTGTATCCGAAGATACTTCTCGTTGTCAAAACCGTATTTCATAATAAATGATAATTTGATATATGTTGAAATTAAAAAATACGGGATGCAAAATTACGAATATTTTTTGACATGGAAGAAAAAAAATGCTTTTGGAAACATTTTTTTTGCCATGTCGTCCAATTTGTGTATTTTTGCAACCTGTTATTTTAAAATAAAAATGAAATATATATGAAGAAAGCATTATTGATTCTGGCCCTGCTGGTGCCCATGGTCCTGCAGGCGCAAATGTCCCAACGCGAATCCTGCACTTCCATCATGGTGGGCAAACGAGCCTCGACCGACGGCAGCGTCATCACCTCGCACACCTGCGACGGCCGCTACCGCACCTGGATGACCATCGAGCCCGCCGCCAAGTATGCCGCCGGTGCCACCACCCCCATCCGCAAGGGCACTCTGCACACCTCCTATCCCACCGACACCACCGGCGTCAGCCAGGCCGGCTCCATTCCCCAGGCCGCCGCCACCTACGCCTACCTCAACACCGCCTACCCCTGCCTCAACGAGCGCCAGCTGGCCATCGGCGAGAGCACCTTCGGCGGTCCCGACACGCTGCGCAACAAGAACGGCATGTTCCTCATCGAGGAACTTGAACGCATAGCCCTCCAGCGCTGCACCACGGCCCGCGAGGCCATACGCCTCATCGCCGACCTCATCCGCCAGTACGGCTACGGCGACGGCGGCGAGTGCATCACCATCGCCGACCGCCACGAGGTGTGGCAGATGGAAATCCTCGGCGAGGGCCCGAAGAAAAACGGCGGCATCTGGGTGGCACAGCGTGTGCCGGACGACCACGTGGCCGTCAGCTGCAACATCGCCCGCATCGGCCGCCTGCAGCGCAACAACCCCGACTATTTCATGTGCTCCGACAACGTCGAGGCTGTGGCCAAGAAATACAAACTCTGGGACGGCAAGGGCGAGTTCCTCTTCTGGCGTGCCTTCAACGACGACTACGCCCAGGGCAAGAACTTCCGCGAGCGCGAGTGGTTCATCTTCAACGCCCTCGCCCCCTCGCAGCACTTCACCATGGACATGGCCGAACTGCCCTTCAGCGTCAAGCCTGACCAAAACGTCAATGTCACCGACGTCATGGCCCTGCTCCGCTCCACCTATGAGGGCACCGACATGGACATGACAAAGAATCTCAAGCAGGTGGTGGAACGCAAGCGCAAGGACGGCAGCAAGTACAAGGACACCATCCTCAGCCCCGTGGCCAACCCCTGGCTTAGCGGCAACATGCAGCGCATGCTCAACTTCGTTGCCCCCGGCACCGTCGACTTCAAGCGCACGGTCAGCGTGGCGTGGTGCTCCTACTCCTTTGTGGCCCAGCTGCGCGACTGGCTGCCCGACGAGGTGGGCGGTGTCTGCTGGGTGTCGGTCGACAATCCCGGCCAGTCGCCCCGCATCCCCATCTTCTGCGGCACCACGCGTCTGCCCAAAGCCTTCAGCCTCTGCGGACAGAAGAAATACAACGAGCAGACCGTCCTCTGGCAGTTCCGCAAAGCCAACAAGCTGGCCACCGTGGCCTGGCAGAGCACCAAGAAAGGCCACATGGACGAGGTGTTGCGCCTGGAGAAGGACGCCATCGACGGCCTCAACACCCTCGAACCTGCCGTCAAGGGCCTCCCGGCCGACCGTCGCGCCGACATGCTGAACGACTACACCTACCGTATCTACGACAACGCCACCTACGCCTGGCGCCAACTCGAAGAGAAGTACTGGCAACTCTTCGGTATGGGCTTCTAACCCCCCCCCACACTCCTACAAAAAGACAGCTACAATGAAAAGACTCTTATGTGTTGCGCTGGCGCTGCTGCCGCTGGTGGCCACGGCGCAGAATGTGAAGATTCCGAAGGGTGCCAACGAGTTCACCTACTGGCAGATTGAGTACGGCGAGCGGAACGACACGTCGGTCGTCACCGTCTACCGCGAGGGCGACGTCATCACCATCGTCACCCCGCAGCCCGAGGGCAAGCTCATTCCCGGCTATGCCCAGACGGTCACCGAGGTGGACTATGCGCAGGACAGCATAACGGTCAGCGCCTACTACGACGACTCCGTCTTCTTCTACCGCACCGCCTTCTCGCGCAGCGACCTGGAGTGGAAAGTGGAAAACGGAAAGTGGAAAACCTCCGTCAACAGCAACACGCTGGAGTTCGAGATGGACGAGAAGGCTCTGGTCGACGTTAACCCGCTGCCCTACTATGGCCTGAACAAGGGCGTGCTGCGCTCGTTCACCCGCAACGGGCAGAAACGTCTGGTGCTGGCGAAGGCCGAGAAGGTGAAATGGAGCGCCGGCGTCCCGCCGGCATCAGCGTCTGCCAGAAAGTCCAATGCCGGCAAGATGCCGGCGCTCCAAAGGGTCTCCCCGCGACAGCTGGACCGCATCATGAAAGAGCGCCTCGTGGTCACCACCCGCATCTTCGACAACGTACAGCTGCATTGGGGTGTCCAGAATGCACATGTGAGTGACAGCATCCCCTTCGACACGGTGCTTCACTATGCCGGAGGCACCCTGGCCCTCAAGAGGCTTCACCTTCCTGTACTGCCAGAACACTACCAGCATTTCCTCGAATTACACCAACGCAGCAACGGCGACGCCTATGATCGCACGGGTTCCGTATTTGTCATTCCGGGGTTCTCCAATAGCCTCATGCCAACCTTCTTCGATGGCATAGACGGCACTCCCGACTCCCTGCCTTTCTTTATTGACCGCAACGGTGAAAAATACCAAGGCGTACGTTCTGGTATCAGCCATCTAAAAAAATACAGCTATTCGTCATTTGTCTACGACCCGCCAGTCGAATTGATGCGCTTCTTCACCCCCTTCGGCGTGGGTCACTTCAACGAGCGCATGGCGGGCTATGGCATTGACTGGGCCGACGAGACCTATTACCGGCAGGAAGTCAGCGATTTGGCCCCGCTGCTGCAGGGCGACGTGCTTATCGGTGTGTGGATAGGCAACTATGACGCAGGCGGTCATATTGTCAGCCTCGACCTCAAGTCCTACCCCAACGACTATACGGTCCCCGACAGTTGTGGCGAGAAACATTACATTCGCGCGCTCTTCAACACCTGCAACGTGCTGGAGATGGCTGGGCAGAACTACGGCAAACTTTTTGCTACTGATTCACTCAGCACGTGGGGCGGCGTGTGGATTCCCAAAAATGCCAAGCGTGTGCTACTGCGTTATATCTCCACCGGCCACGGCGGCTGGGGCGAGGGCGACGAGTTTGTGCCCAAGCAGAACACCATCCTCATCGACGGCAAGCCCGCCTTCACCCACACCCCCTGGCGGCAGGACTGCGGCTGCTACCGCGACCTCAACCCCGTCAGCGGCAACTTCTGGAACGGCCTCAGCAGTTCCGACTTCTCGCGCAGTGGCTGGTGCCCCGGCACGGCCACGCAGCCCGTCTACTTCGACCTCACGCCTTGGGCCGACGGCCGCGAGCACACCCTCACCGTCGCCATCCCCCAGGGCAAGCCCGTCGAGGGCATGTTCAGCCACTGGGCCGTCAGCGGCGTGCTCATCGTGGAATACTGACGCTCCCCGCCTCCGGCGGAAAAAAATAAAACGTTGATTGTGACAAAACACACTTTCGGACGTTTAATAAGGGTGTAGAAACAACAACGGCAATGGACGAACACCCCTTCATAGAACTTATCGAGCGACACACGGCAGCCATCGAGCGCGTGTGCCGCTCGTTCTGTTCCGTCAAGGAGGACCGCGAGGACCTGCGGCAGGACATCCTACTGCACCTCTGGCAGGGGTGGAAGAGCTACCGGCCCGACCACAGGCCCATCACATGGCTCTACCGCGTGGCCCTCAACACTGCCATCAGTTGGCGCCGCCACAAAGTGCGACGGGAGGAAACCCTTCCCCTCGACACTTTCGACCTGCCCGACGACACCGTCCTTCGTGAGCAGGCGACGCACCTACGGGCGCTGATAGCGCAGCTCCCCGTGGCCGACCAGCGGCTGCTGCGGCTCTACCTCGACGGCTTCTCCACGGCCGAGATAGGACAGATGCTCGGCCTCAGCCAAACCAACGTCACCACACGCATCGGCCGCGCCAAAGAGAAACTGAAAAAAATGAACGAAATATGAATATAGACCATCTGATAGAATCCATACACGATGACAACGCCCTCCGTCGGAGAGCGGAGAGTGGGGAAACCCCTCAGTCCTTCGGACAGCTCCCCTTGGAAAGGGGAGCAGCTGGGGCCACCAGCCTGCGAAAAGTGGGCCGCTTTGCCCTGCCCGCCGCAGCAGTGGCCGCCGTGCTGCTCATAGTGTTCCTGCCCCGCAGCAACGAAGCCCAGGCCTCCACCCCCGCTCCGGGCATCTACTGCAACAGCCAGTGCAACCCCGACGACGTGATGGCCCTCATCGGGAACAATATCAACCATATCAAACAAATACAACAGTCATGAAACGCACAGCCCTCTTTCTTGCATTGTTTTCCTCTTTCCTCTTTCCGTTTTCCGCTCTGCAAGCCCAGACGGGCCTCTACAAGCGCTACGCCTCGCGCCCAGGCGTGCAGGCCTACTGCGTCGAGCGCTACCCCCTGAGCGGTGGCGACAGCGCCTGCGTCACCCTGCTGCAGACCGACGACTCCGCCGTCTACCGCACCCTCTGCCGCGAGCTGCACGAGCTGCCCTACACCACCACGCGCCCACATATCGACGGCTCGATAAGCATCGAGTCGGACGACCTCGACTCGCACCCCAAGATACCCGACGGGACGATGCAACAGATGAAGCAGAAGGCCGACTCGCTGCAGCGGTACTGGCGCGAACACAAGCACCTGGTGGTCTTCAACGCCGACGGCCTGCCGGGCGACCGCGGCCACTACACCATCTACTGCCCCTCCGACCGCATGGTCGTCCTGGCCTTCCTCGTCGGCAGCGACGCCGAGAGCCTCAAGGTGGCAGGCCACATGCTGTCGACCGAGTTTAAGAACGAAAAAGAGAAATAGCCATGAAGAAGACCCTGCTACTCGCCCTGGCACTGCTCCCCGCACTGGCCTGGGCCCAAAGCACCGATAGCGTCAGCCAGGCCACCCTGGACAGCATCGACGCCAAGATGAAGCTCATGAAGCTGAAGGAAATCAGCATTTCCGCCCCCAAGCCTGTCTACAGCATGACCGGCGAGGTGGTGAACTACAACGTGGAGAACGACGAGACGGTGGCTGGCCTCACCGCCTGGGATGCTATCCGCAACGCACCCTCCGTGCAGATCGACCTGGAGGGGAACCTCTCCATGCGCGGCTCCGACCATGTCGACGTGTGGCTCAACGGCCGCCCCACCGGCATGAACGGCCCCACGCTGAAAGCCTTTTTCGAGAGCATGCCCGCCGAGGCGCTGACCCGGGTGGAGGTCATCAAGAACCCCTCGGCCAAATACATGGTGGCCGAAGGACACCACATACTTAACATCGTCACCTCGGCCCGCCTGCGCACCTCGCAGCTTCTCATCCTGGGCCTCAGCGGCAACACGCGCCCCTACTACTCGCCCTGGTTCAGCTATGTGCGCAACACCGACCGCCTGAAGTTCTCCTTCCACATGGCCGGCAGCCGCAGCCATTTCATCAACGACGGCCAAGGAGGCTACACCCTCACCTCCGGCGACGACACCACCAGCCAACGCACCTACCGCAGCCACTCCGACGGGTCGAGCTATTTCGGGAATAACAACATCCACATTGACTACAAGATCGACTCCCTCACCGACTTCAGCCTCATGTCGTGGAACATGCTGCAGGGCCGCTACAACGACCACCTCGGCTACCGCTACGATCAGTGGGACTACCTGCCCGACACCGCCCACTACCGCTACCTCGACACCTCCGACAGCCGATACTACAGCGTCAACGGCTTCACCAATTTCGACATCAAGCGTCGCCTGCCCGGCCGCAAGGGGCACAACATCACTTTCGGCGGCACGTGGAACTATCTGTTCAGCGCCCATCACAACGAGAGCCAACGCCTCATCTCCCTGGCCGAAGGCAACCCCGCAGCCCTCCTCCTCGAGCCCTACGACCGCACCAACGACAACCACTACAACCGCAACACAGTCGACCTCTCGCTGCGTTACAACCGACCCCTCGGTCCCCACGACGAGCTCTCCATCCGCCTCGGCGGTCGCCCCTACGGAAACAGCCACCGCGACCGCAACATTCGCCTCGCAACCCCCGGTGCGGGGACGCAGCCCGACACGTTGCGCAACTACGTGAGCGACTACCACACCCGAAGCCTCTATGCCAGCCTCTCGTTGCGCCACGAGTGGGAACGCACCACCCTGGGCGCCGACCTCCATGCCTCGCACGACTGGCTCCGCATCGTGGGCCGCGGTCTCTTCCCCGACGACACCCTCTTCCGCTTCGTCGCCCTCGAACCCTCCTTCTCGCTCACCCATCGCACCCCCTCCATGCACTACTTCCGCTTCAACTACTCCTACTCCGTCTCCACCCCCTCGGGCGCCGACCTCACGCGCAGCCGCATTTATGGTGACGACTCCTACTCCGTCGGCAACCGCCATCTCGGCAACGCCGCCACCCACAAGGCCTCGCTCTCCTGGAACCGCTATTTCGAGAAAATCGGCAACGTCAGCATCGAAGCCTACGCCAATAGCACCTCGGGCGGTATCGAGAGCATCACCGCCTCGACACCCGCGGCCGACCCCTTCCTGGGACGCGTCATCACCTACTCCATGCCCTTCAACATCGCCTCCTCCTACAAGACGGGCGCCGACGCCAACCTCACCTACCGCCCCGCCGCCTGGGCCAGCCTGAGCCTCAACGCCAGCCTCTTCCGGCAAGGCTATCGCGTCGAGGGCGAACCCTGGCAGGAACGTTTTTCGTGGACGCTCTACGCTCGCCTGTGGACCAAAGTGGCCAAGCTGGTCAACCTCGAAGTCAGCGCCAACTACGGCACTCCCACCCTCGGCCTCTACTACGAACAGCAGTACGCCCTCACTGTCGACCTCGGCGCCTCGGCCACCTTCTTCGACGGCCGTCTGGGCGTACGCCTCAGCGTCAGCGACCTCTTCGACGCCAACCGCTACCAGAGCTGGGACTCCGCTCCCACCTACGCCGCCTACACCACGCGCCACTACTCCTCCCGCTACCTCACCTTCGGCCTCTCCTGGCGTTTCGGCAAGCTCGACCTCGAATGGCAGGCCCACGGCGGCGCTGCAGGCCAGTGACCACCCACCCCCTCGCGATGGCACACTGCACCCTCCCCGGACAGGAACGAAAAAGCGACAAAATGTCAAATTCGCCCCGCTCTTGAATGGAGCGCCGGCGTCCCGCCGGCAATTTCTGCACGTAAAACACTGTGAACGAAAGGGGTTGTGTAAGCACGATGCCCTTACCATCCCCTTACCAAGTCCTTATCAACTCCTTACCAACTCCTACCATGGTAGGAGATGATAGGGCGAAAACAGGGTTTTGACAGAGGTAAAAATGCAAAATGGTACCTCTTGGTTCTTGCTCCGTTCTTGCTCCGTTTTTTGAGGTTGGCGAGTTTGTCTGGGGGGCGTAAATAGATAAATTTTTCGCGAAAAACTGAATAAAATCGATACGTATATATCGAAATGTGAAAAATTTTCTGTCTGGAAATCTGAGTGTTAAGGGGTAAAAACAAAGTTTTATTTGGCGGATTGATTTTATTTTGTACTTTTGCGCCGTCAAAAAGAGAAAAAGAGTGCTTTGAAAAAGAATAGAGCAAAGAAATAGTTTAAGGATTAATAGAATATTTGACGGGCAGCGGGCAAAAAAGCGTTTAACGTTAAATCATAGTGTTTCTTCATAGTGTTTCGCTGCCTTTTTTTGAAGAAAAAACACCAAAGTGCCATAGTCTCCCTGATTTTTGCCACGGAAAACGAACTTCCTGCCGCCTGGCGGCAATCTTCGACCCACTCACACGCTTCAATGGCTCCTTCTTCCGTGGCAATCAGGCCCATGGCGCTGATTTTTGCATCTTTGGACAGGATATAAACGAGTAATATAACAAAAAAACGAGATGACTGCTATTAAAGTATGTGTCGGCAGCTCCTGCCATCTGAAAGGGAGCTATGCCGTGATAGAAGAAATGAAGCGTGTACTGAAAAAGTATGACGTAGAAGACCTTGTGGATCTTCAGGCGAGTTTCTGCCTGGGCCATTGCGCCAAGGGCGTCACCGTCGACTGCGACGGTGTGCAGCCTGCCGCCGGCGGTCCCCAGGTGGAGAAGACGGAGGGTGGTTTCATCCTGCACAGCGTGAATGCCGAGAATGCCGAGCAGCTGTTTGCCACGGAGGTGTACCCCTCGTTGAAACTCAATTAAAAAAACAACTTTTCGCAGGCTGGCAGCCTGCGTCCCAAATCCTAAGACAAGAACAATGGCAAACTATATCGAATCTCGCATTGTCCAATGCAAGGATTGCTACCGCTGCCTTCGCGAGTGTCCCGTGAAGGCAATCGAAGTCAAAGGACATCACGCCAGCGTCATTGAGGAGCACTGCATCCTCTGTGGCCACTGCACCCTGGCCTGCCCTCAGGAGGCCAAGGTGGCTGTGAGCGGGCTGGACAAGGTGCGCGCACTGCTGCGCGAGGGCCATGTGGCCGCCTCGGTGGCGCCGTCGTTTGTGAGCAGTCTGGGGGTCGACGACTTCCAGATGGTGCGCATAGCGATGGCCAAGCTGGGCTTCTCGGTGGTCGAGGAGACCGCCCTGGGTGCCCAGGCCGTGGTGGAGGAATACAAGCGCGTGCTTGCCAAGGGCGAGATGCGCAACTTCATCACCTCCGCATGCCCGGCTGCCTGCCGCCTCATACAGATGTACTACCCCAAGGCGTTGCCCTACCTGGCGCCCGTCGATTCGCCCATGACGGCCCACGCCAAGATGCTGCGCAAGAACGACCCCTCGCTGAAGGTGGTCTTCGTCGGTCCCTGCCTGGCCAAGAAGCGCGAGGCCGACGAGCACGGCATCGACGGGGTGCTGACCTTCGACGAACTGCTTTCGCTCTTCGAGGAGAACGGCATCGACCTCGGTTCCATCAACCGCCTGGCCATTGCCGGCGACGGCGGCGGCGTGAACCTGGCCAAGGCCTTCCCCGTCACTAGGGGCATCATCCGCTCTTTCGACGCCCTGCCCGAGGGCTATACCTATATGGCCGTGGACGGCATCGACCGCCTGACCGACGTGTTGGAAAACATCGAGAGCCTCGACCATGTCTTCATCGAGATGAACACCTGCCCCGGCGGCTGCATCAACGGTCCCAAGTCGATAGCCCGTCCCGGCGGCATGGTGAAGGCCGAGGCCGACATCGACGTCTATGTGGCCCACGACAAGGCCACGCATCCCATGCGCCCCGCCCCCGACGCGGGCGTGAACCTGGCCTACGCCCATCCGCGCCTGCGTGCCAAGAGCCGTCCCGCTTCGGAACAGGAAATCGAGGATGTGCTCCACCGCACGGGCAAGTACTCCAAGGAGGACGAGCTCAACTGTGGCGCCTGCGGCTACAGCACCTGCCGCGAGAAGGCCTGGGCCGTGGTCAACGGCTACGCCGACATCGACATCTGCCTGCCCTATATGCGCAAGCGTGCCGAGAGCCTGGCTGTGGACATTGTGCGCAACTCGCCCGAGGGTGTCATCATCGTCGACGGCGACATGAACATCGTGGACTGCAATGCCACCGCCATGAAACTCCTCGGCATGGCCGGCCGCCCGGAGGACAATGTGGGCCGTGCCGTGGCGCAGTACTTCCCCCCGCTGGAGTTCTACAACGCCTACAACCAGCACCGCCGCACCGAGAACCGCTGCCTGCACATCAGCTCCACCGACCGCTATATCTCGCTGACCGTCAGTTGGCTCGGCGAGCAGGGACTGCTCTTCGGCCTGATGAAGGACATCAGCGACGAGGTGAACTACGACAAGAAGCTCGACAAGGTGAAGATGGATACCATCAGCACCACCGACGAGCTCATCATGAAGCAGATGCGTGTGGCGCAGGAGATCGCCTCGCTCCTCGGCGAGACCACTGCCGAGACCAAGGTGGCCCTGCTCAAGCTGAAGAAGACCCTTGCCGACGGCAAGATGGACATAAACGAGGACGGCCGCCCCACCGACTGGAAGACGGCGAAGAAAGTGTGAGGGGATTGAGCAATGAAAGAACTATGCATTGAATACGGATACACCTCGCTGAACCACTATGGCGAGGAACTCTGCGGCGACAACGTGGAGATGAGCGTGGCCGACGGCTGGACCACCGTGGTGCTGGCCGACGGCCTGGGCAGTGGCGTCAAAGCCAACATCCTCTCCACCCTGACGAGCAAGATTCTCTGCACCATGGTTGCCGGAGGCGCCGACATGGAGGACTGCGTCGAGACCATCATCCAGACCCTTCCGGTCTGCAAGGAGCGCGGCGTGGCCTACAGCACCTTCTCGGTCATCCACGTGGACAACCAGGGTAGGGGACACCTCTTCGAATTCGACAACCCCGAGGCCATCTGGTACCATCGCGGCCACACCTGCGACTTTCCCCGCGAGGAGATGAACATCTGCGGCAAGCAGGTGTTCCACACGCCGCTGGAACTGGAGTCGGGCGACATGGTCTTCGTCATGAGCGACGGCACCATCCATGCAGGCATCGGCCAGATACTCAACTTCGGATGGCAGCGCAAGGAGATTATGGAGCACCTCGACACCAACATCGACGCCCACATGTCGGCCCGCGCTGCCGCCTGTCTGCTGGCGTCGGCCTGCAACGACCTCTACCTCGACCGTCCGGGCGACGACACCACCGTGGCTGCCATCCGTGTGCGTCCGCGCATGGAGGTGCACATCATGGTCGGCCCGCCGGTGGACAAGGAGAAGGACGAGGTGTATGTCAAACGCTTCCTCGACGGTGCCGACAAGCGCATCGTCTGCGGCGGCACCACCAGCCAGGTGGTGGCCCGTTGCATGGGGCACCAGCTGAAGACCAGCTTCGACTTCCCCGACCGCGAGGTGCCGCCCATCGGCTTTATCGACGGCATCGACCTCGTTACCGAGGGCGTCATCACCCTGCGCCGACTGCTGGCTCTCTCGGAGAAGTATGTCTCCGTCAAGGACCTCACCCCAAAAACATACTCCAAAAAGGACGGCGGCTCGCTGCTGGCCAACATCATCTTCGAAGAGGCCACCCATGTGGTCTTCTTCGTCGGCCAGAACGTCAATGCCGCCCATCAGGGCCTGGACATCGACATCACCATGAAACTCAAGCTTGTCGAACGTCTGGCCGACAACCTTCGCCGCATGGGCAAGGATGTAACTGTGAACTACGATTAATGAACAATGGAACAGAAAGTTTTCGATACCAACGTACAATGGATTAAATACCGAGTGCTGCGCGAGGTCATCCGCCGTGCCTACGAAGGTGGCCTGGAGAATGTCTACTCCATTCCGCGCACCATCGCCCCTGGCCCCAAGGCCGAAACCCGCTGCTGCATACACAAGGAACGTGCCGTGCTCATGGACCGTGTCCACATGGCCATGGGAGGCAACAAGGAGAACCCCAACGTCATCGAGGTGCTCTACGAGGCCTGCGACGAGTGCCCCGCCGGCGGCATGATGGTCACAGACGTATGTCGTGGCTGCCTGATGCACTCCTGCAAGGAGGTGTGCCCCAAGGGTGCCATCACCATCGTCAACCACCGCTGCACCATCGACAAGTCCAAGTGCATCGAGTGTGGCAAGTGCGCCCAGGCCTGTCCCTATAGCGCCATCATCGCCCAGAAACGCCCCTGCATCAAGAGCTGCAAGGTGAAGGCCATCAGTATCAACGACGAGGACAAGGCCGAAATCGACAACTCGAAGTGCATCTCCTGCGGTGCCTGCGTGGTGAGCTGTCCCTTCGGCGCCATCAGCGACAAAAGCCTTGTGCTCGACATCATCAAGATGCTCAAGGAATCCGAGAACAACACGCGCTACCGTGTCTACGCCGTCATAGCCCCGGCCATCGTCAGCCAGTGCCGTTTCGGCCGCATTACCCAGGTGGTCACCGCCATCAAGAAACTGGGTTTCCATCAGGTCGTCGAGGCTGCCATCGGCGCCGACATCACGCTCTACAACGAGGCCCGCGAGTTCAAGGAGAAAGCCGCCGAGAGCGACAATCCCGTCATGACCACCTCCTGCTGCCCTGCCTTCGTGCGTTTCGTGGAGAACAACTTCCCCGAACTGAAGGACGCCATCTCCTCCTCGGTATCGCCCATGGTGATGGCCGCGCGCCTCATCAAGCACTCCGATCCCACGGCCCGCGTGGTCTTCATCGGCCCCTGTGCCGCCAAGAAGTTCGAGTATACGCTCGAGAAGACCCACGGCATGATCGACAGCGTGATGAGCTTCGAGGAACTGCAGGCTTTCGTCGACGCCCGCGGCATCGACACCACCCAGTGCGAAGACTCCACCCTCGACAACGCCTCCTACTACGGCCGCATCTTCGCCAAGAGCGGCGGCGTGGCCCAGGGCGTGGCCCATGTGGCCGAAACGATGGGCGTCACCGGCGTGAAGCCCGTGTCCATGAACGGCATAGACCAGTGCCGCCAGCACCTCATGCTGCTGCGCGCCAAGAAGGCCACGGCCAACTTCTTCGAGGGCATGGCCTGCGACGGCGGCTGCGTCGGCGGCCCACTGAGCATCACGCGGTCCCCGAAGAATGTCTTCGATGTGGACAAGTACGGCAACGAGGCCAAGGAAAAGGAAATCGACGGCTCCGTGCGTCTCTACCAGATGATGGAGAACGACTGAACCATCCTCTTTTGCCAGGGTCGCGGAGGGCATTGTGTTGCGCCTTCCGCGACCCTATTTTATTATTTTTTTGCCATGTCGTAAAAAATACGTATTTTTGCAATTTGTTTCCTTAATAAAAAGATAGACAGATATGAAAAAGATCCTAGTGCTTTTGGCCGTTACGTTCACATTCTTCTCTTGCTGCTCGAAGGATGAGAATAAAACCCTCAGTCCTACCGACGACAGCAAGTCCTTCGTCACCCTCACCGACGCTGTTCCCGACGCCATCCTCGAAATCCGCTACTTCGGCACCTACAACTTCGTCGGCGCCCGCATCGACGGCTACCTCCAGCCCACCGCCCTGCTCACCCGCCAGGCTGCCGACAGCCTTCGCGCCGTCAACGACGACCTCATGGCCCAGGGCTACCGCCTCAAAATCTACGACGCCTACCGTCCCCAGCGTGCCGTCGACCACTTCGTCCGCTGGGCTGCCGACCTGGCCGACACCGCCATGAAACCCTATTTCTACCCCGACCTCGACAAGAGCGTCCTCTTCGAACAGGAGTACATCATGGAGAAGAGTGGTCACACCCGTGGCTCGACCGTCGACCTGACCCTCTTCGACATGGCTACCGAGAAGGAGGTTGACATGGGCGGCACCTTCGACTGGTTCGGCCCCGAGAG
>DFIZ01000060.1:0-24593 GCA_002372855.1 Bacteroidales bacterium UBA3684 | reverse complement strand
CATCCCGACTTCTGCGGCAACCCTGAGACGGGCGAATACACCGGCGACAACAGCGCCAGCCCCACCGGCCGCAGCATCACCGCCGAGCAGTTCGCCAACCGTATGATTCTCCGCCGCGCCATGCTCAGCCACGGTTTCAAGGCCCTCGACAGCGAGTGGTGGCACTTCACCCTTCGCGACGAGCCCTTCCCCGACACCTACTTCACCTTCCCCGTGCAACAGCTCTAAGCCATGCGTATCATCCACAAGGCCCTGGTCCTGCTGCTCCTGCTCAGCCTTTCGTCCGGCATTGTGGCGCAGGGGCAAAGCCTGAAAATCATCTTCGCCGGCGACCTCATGGGCCACGGCCCGCAGCACAAGGCCGCCCGCACCGCCGACAGCAGCTACGACTATACGCCCTGTTTCCGCTTCGTCGAGGACTACATCAAGAGTGCCGACCTGGCCATCCTCAACCTCGAGGTAACCCTCGCCGGGCCTCCCTACACAGGCTACCCCCAGTTCTCCTCGCCGCGCCAGCTAGCCGAGGCCGCACAGCAGGCGGGCTTCGACGTCATGACCACCGCCAACAACCACTGCCTCGACCGCGGCCGTGCTGGACTGGAGCGCACTCTCCGCGTGCTCGACACCCTCGGCATCCCCCACCTCGGCACCTACCGCGACCGCCAGCAGCGCGACCGCGAACACCCCCTCATCGTCGAGCGCAACGGCGTCCGCCTGGCCCTCCTCTGCTACACCTACGGCACCAACGGCATCGAGGTGCAGCAGCCCAACGTCGTCAATTTCATCGACACCGTCCAGATGGCCCGCGACCTCCGCCTTGCCCGCGACAAGGGCGTCGACTTCGTCATCACCCTCATCCACTGGGGCATCGAGTACGCCCTCAAGGCCAACGCCGAGCAAGAGCAGACCGCCCGCTGGCTGCTGAACCACGGCTGCGACGCCGTCATCGGCGGCCACCCCCATGTGGTGCAGAACTTCACCCTCGACGCTGTCCTCGGCAACAACCATTACCCCGAAATCGTGGTCTACTCCATGGGTAACCTCGTCAGCAACCAGCGCGACGTCAACTGCGACGGCGGCATCATGATCGAACTCGACCTGCAGAAAACCTTCTTCGACACCCGCGTCACCGCCTGCCGCTACATGCCCTATTGGGTCCACCGCGGCACCTACGACGGCCTCTACCAGTACTACATTGTCCCCTCCACCGATGCCGTCGAGCACCCCGACAGCTACCAGATTTCCGGCGACCTGCTCCAGGCCCTGCAGCGCTTCAGCGCCAACACCCGCGCGCGTCTCGACTCCTGCGCCCTCCCCGGCGGAGCCAACATCACGGAGCACCGCTTCTACCACAATCGTCGCGTGGACGAGTGGCTGGGCTACTGACCCATTGAGTGCCCGCGGGGCCGTAATTAAAAATATTTTGTATATTTGCACTTTCAAACCAGTAATAACAACAAACCTACAATGAAGAAAATCATCGCTTTGGCCATTGTGGCCCTCTTCGCGGCCGGCAGCGCATCGGCCCAGCAACCCGTCAAGAAAGACGCCCCCCGCACCGAGCAGCACCAGCCCCGCCACGACCACGGTCACGGCTGCGGCAACTGCCCCAACCACGGCAAACACCACGGCCAGCAGGCCCAGGCCCAGCAGCCCCAAGTCAACGCTGACGGCATCGACATGGCCATCGTCAAGGCCTTCCCCACCGTGAAGAGCGTGCAGAAAGGCAAGAAAATGACCGAGGTCTATGACGCCAGCAAGAACCTCCTCGGCTACGCCCTCTATTCCAAGCCCGCCTCCGACGGCATCAAGGGCTACGCCGGCGAAACCCCCGTCATGATCGCCCTCAGCACCAAAAAGGTCATCCTCGGCGTCTACCTGCTCCAGAACCAGGAGACCCCCGGCTACCTCCGCCGTGTGGAAGAAACCGGATTCTACAAGAACTGGAACGGCCTCACCGTCAAGAAGGCCCTCAAAAAAGAGGTCGACGCCGTCAGCGGCGCCACCTTCACCTCCACGGCTGTGGCCAAGAGCGTCCGTGCCGCCCTCGAGACTATCAAGTAATACCGCTATAATGATGAGAATAAACCCCAACATCAAAATCCGCGACATGGTCAGCGAGCACATCGTGGTGATGCCCGGTGCCGTCCAGACCGACATGACACGCGTCATCGCCCTCAACGACAGCGCCCTGCTACTCTACAACGCCCTCTCCGGCCGCGACTTCGAGCTGGAGGATGCCGTGCGCGTGCTGACCGACGAGTACGACGTCACTCCCGACGTGGCCCGCCGCGACGCCGAGGCCCTCCTGGCCGACATGCGGAAAAACAACCTTCTGGTGTAATATGGCAGACCTCCGGCTGGAAATAGCAGGCCTGGGCATCCGCCTCCAGGGCGCCAGCACGCTGCGGTGTGCCATGGCCCTGCCTGGCATCGCGGAGTTCCGCGTCGCCGACGGCGGCGACGACCTTCTCTTCGCCCTCGACCAACCCCTCAGCCTCCCTCGCTGCCGCCTGCTGCACCAGTTCGACATTGCCGACGGCGCCGTCCAGACACGCTTCGGCGTCGACGCCGAAGGCACCTACTACTATGCCTTCGGCCGTCATGGTTTGCTGCGCTACGACCCCCGCCAGCCGCGCCGTGTCGACCTCAGCCCCATGTCCGACCTGTCGGTGCTGCGCTTCGCCCTGTGGAGCGCCGTGGCCATGGCCGGCCTGCCCCTGGGGGCGGTGCCCGTGCACTCGTCGGTGGTGGTGTGCGACGGCCGCGCCGTGATGTGCCTCGGCGAAAGCGGCACCGGCAAGAGCACCCACACACGTCTCTGGCTGCAGCACATCCCCGGCACCCACCTGCTCAACGACGACAGCCCCATCGTGCGCTTCGCTGACGGAAAGGTGCTCGTCTACGGCTCACCCTGGAGCGGCAAAACCCACTGCTACCACCCCGAGCAATACCCCATTGCCGGACTGCTGCGCCTCGAGCAGCGGCCGGCGAACACCATCCGCCGCCTGGGCTCCGTCGAAGCCTTCGCGGCCCTGCAGCCCTCGTGCCCGCCCTCACTGGCCAGGGACGAACGCTGCATGGACCTCCTTGTGCAGTTCATTTCCAACGTGCTGCAGCACGTGCCCGCCTACCGCATGGGCTGCCTGCCCAATGCCGACGCCGCACACCTCAGCCACGACACTCTGATGCCATGACGATAAGCAACGAGTTGTATTTCAGTCTTGTCGAAGAAAGCCTGCAGCAAGGCAAGCCCGTGCGCATCGTGCTCAAGGGCACCAGCATGCAGCCCACCCTCATCGGCGGCGACATGCTGACCCTCGTGCCCCTCGAGGCCGACCCTGCAGTGGGCGACGTAGTGCTCTTCCACTTCCAGGGCCGCACCCTGCTGCACCGCGTGGTGGCCGTCGACGGCGGACGCTACACCCTGCGCGGCGACAACTGCGCCTCCTGCGAGCATGCCTCGCGGCAGGACATCGTGGGCCTCCTCGCGAAAGTGGAGAAGAAACACCTCCTCAAGCACCTGGCCGTGCGCTGGCTCGGCGCCAAAGGGCGTCGGCAGCTGCGCCCGTGGTATTTCGGCTGTCTGGCCGTCCTCATGTGGGCGCCCCTCAACGGCGTGGGCATTCCGCTGGACAACTACCTCCTCGGCCTCCGCATGGACCACCTGCTCCACGCCTCGGTGTTCATCCCCTGCTCGCTGTTCTGGATGGACCTCTTCCGCGGACGCCGCCGCAGCTGGTGCACCTGGCTCGCCGCCGTGGCCACCGGCCTGTTCACCGAGGGGGTGCAATACCTCCTGCCCTACCGCGGATTCGACGTCAACGACCTCATAGCCAACTTCCTCGGTGCCTCCCTGGGCTGGCTCCTCATCCTTCTGGCCCGCCGTCTCCGCCTCAACTGCTGACGCCCGCCGCCCCGCAGCGGCCTAACCGTCAGGCCCTCAACGCCTGACGGCCTTACCAAGTCCCTACCATCGCCTTACCAACTCCTTACCAACTCCTACCATCGTAGGTGTTGGGAGGGGGATGATTGGGTGGGGGAGATGTGTTAAAAAAGTGTTAAATTTTTCGTTTCCGCTAAAAAGGCCTTATTTTATATATATACGTTTTTTTTCGACGAGTTTTTTTTAGCGGCGATAAGATTCTGGTTTAAACGGCGAATATTTTCGAATGCTACGCAGGTTAATTACAAGAGAATTGGCTGCCGCTGGTCAGGTGCGGCAGCCTATTCGCCAAACATTGGCCTGCGTAGCATTCGAAAAATTCGAAGAAATTCGCCGTTAAAAAAAGAATTCGCTGTATGAAATCGATTTTATTAACCTATTAAAATATATAGTTTTATGGCAAAACAACGTTATGGAATCAATGATGCCTATCAGGGTACGGTGGGCACGGTCATCGGGTATGAGTGGCGCGGCAAGTGGTGTCTGAGGGCGCGGCCGCGCATGGTGCGCAATCCGCGGACGGAGGCGCAGCAGGTGAACCGCGAGGTGTTCAAGTGTGTGGTGCGCGAGGCCGGGAGGCTGAAGGGGCTGCTGCGCATGGGCCTACGGGCGCTGGCCTTGGAGATGCACCTGACGGAGGGCAACCTCTTTGTGAAACGCAACAAACAGTGTTTCTGGCTGGACGGGGAGGGAGTGCTGCAGGCCGACTGGGAGCAGGTGCTGGTGGCCGACGGCCCGGTGGTGCCGGTGGCCGACCCCGTTGTAGAGACGCAGCGTGCTGCGTCTCCGCACGCAACGATGAACGTTGCCCCACCTGTAGAGACGCGGCATGCCGCGTCTCCGGAGAATACCGTTGCAGACAGGGAGACGCAGCACGCTGCGTCTCTACGGAGGGGATTGGATGGCGATGCCGACAGGGAGATGCGGCATGCCGCGTCCCTACAGGCGGGGTCGGGCGGCAATGAGTTGACGGTCTCATTCCGTCCGAGCGCCGAGGGCGAGGCGGCCAGCGGCGAGGACGAGGTGTACCTGGCGGCCTACTGCCCGGAGCTGGGCGAGGCTACGATGAGCGGAAGCGTGTGGCGCAAGAAGGGTCGGGTGGACCTTAGCCTGCCCCCTTGTTGGCAGGACAAGGCTGTGGAGTTGTGGCTCTTTGCGGTGGACTATCGGGGTCGGGCGTCGCGGTCGGTCTACGTGGGCGAGCTATCGTCCCTCGCGGCCGGCGAGGAGTCCGCAGGCGGCGTCGATGTCCTCGCCACGCGAGGCGCGGAGGGTGCAGACAACGCCGTTGCGGTTCAGGAAGTCCTGGAAGGCGCGGATGGCGCTGGGCGTGGAGGTCTGGTAGGGGGTGCCGGGCGAGGAGTGGAAGCGGATGAGGTTGACGCGGCAGTCGAGTCCCCGCAGGGCCTCGGCGAGGCGTGTGGCGTGGGCCAGGTCGTCGTTGAGGCCGCGGAACATGGTGTACTCGAACGAGAGGCGCCGCTGGCCGCTCCAGTCGTGCTGTCGCAGCAGGGCGAGGACCTCATTGAGGGGGAAGGCCTTCTGCACGGGCATGATGGCCAGGCGCTCCTGCGGCACGGGGTTGTGGAGGCTGATGGCGAGGTGGCACTGGCTCTCCTCGATGAAGTGCTTCAGGCCGGGGATGATGCCCACGGAGGAGACGGTGATGCGCTTGGGGCTCCAGCCCAGGCCCCAGTCGGAGGTGAGGATGCTGCAGACGGCCAGGACGGCGTCGAGGTTGTCCATGGGCTCGCCCATGCCCATGAAGACAACGTTGGTGAGCTGCTCGAACTCGGGGATGGAGAAGAGCTGGTTGAGAATGTCGCCCGCCGACAGCGAGCCGTGGAATCCCTGCTGCCCGGTGACGCAGAAGCGGCAGCCCATCTTGCAGCCCACTTGGCATGAGATGCAGAGGGTGGCGCGGTCGTCGTCGGGGATGAAGACGGTTTCGACGTGGGCCGGCGACGCTTGCGTTGCTACACGGAACAAATATTTCTTGGTGCCGTCGCGGGAGACCTGGCAGTTGACGGGGAAGTCGCGGCCGATGTAGGCCACCTCGCCGAGGCGGGCGCGCTGGGCGAGGGAGAGGTTGGTCATGGCGTCGATGCTGTCGGTGCGCTTCTTGTACAGCCAGTCGCAGAGCTGCTTGGCCGTGAAGCGGGGAAATCCGAGGTCGGCGCACAGCGTCTGCAGCTGCGGCAGGGTCATGCCCAGGAGATTGGCTTTTAACTTTTCACTCATAACTCGTAACTCTTAACTCTTAACTCTTAACTGTCAGAAGTCCCACTCGTAGTCCACGGCCTCGTTCTGGATTTCCTGCTGGAAGTTGGCGCAGTCGAGTTCGATGGGGATGTTGGGGCGCTCGAAGTCGCCGCGGTAGAACTTGATGTTGGGGTCCTTGTAGATTTTTTCCATGTAGAGGCCGAAGATGGGCAGTGCCATGGCGGCGCCCTGGCCGTAGGTCATGTTGCGGAAGTGGATGGAGCGAAGCTCGCCGCCGGTCCATACGGCGGTGGCCAGCTTGGGGGTGATGCCGACGAACCAGCAGTCGGAGTTGTTCTGCGTGGTGCCTGTCTTGCCGGCGATGGCGGTGGAGTACTGGTTGAGGTGGTACTTGTAGTTGAGGCGCACGCCGGTGCCGCTCTGCACCACGCCCTTCATCAGTTCGAGCATCATGTAGGCTGTGGCCTCGCTGAGGGCTTCGCTGCGGTGGGGGGTGAAGCGTTCGAGCACCATGCCCTTGTTGTCCTCGATGCGGGTGATGAAGATTGGCTCGACGTATTCGCCCTTGTTGGCGAAGGTGGCCATGGCGCCGGCCATCTCGGCCACGGAGATTTCGGGCGTGCCCACGCAGATGGCGGGGACGGCGTCGATGGGGCTGCGGACGCCCATCTTGCGGGCTATGTCGACCACCTGCTCCGGCGAGCCCTGTTTCATGAGGTAGGCCGAGACCCAGTTGATGGAGTGGGCGAGGGCCCATTTGAGGGTCACCATCTCGCCTTCGCGCTCATGGCTCGAGTTGCCGGGGCACCAGTCGGGCTGACCCCACACCTCGAAGCAGACCTCCGAGTTGGGCACCTCGGTGCAGGGGTACATGCCGAGGTCCTGGAGGGCCATGGTGTAGACGAAGGGCTTGAAGGTGGAGCCCACCTGGCGGTGGCTCTGCACGTTGTCGTATTTGAAGAAGCGGTAGTTGATGCCGCCCACGTAGGCGCGGACGTATCCGGTGCCGGGCTCGACGGACATCAGGCCCGCGTTGAGGAACTTCTTGCAGTAGATGAGCGAGTCCCAAGGGCTCATGGTGGTGTCCTTGGTGCCCTTCCAGGAGAAGACGCGCATCTTGACCTTCTCGTTGAAGGCTTCGCGGATTTCCTTCTGGCTGAGGCCTGCGGCCTTGAGGCCGCGGTAGCGGTCGCTGTTCTTCATGGCCTGGGTGAGGAATTTCTCCTGTTGCTCGGCGGTGATGTCGCAGAAGGGGTTGCCCTTGCGGGCCCTGAGCTCGCGCTCGAAGGCGGGTTGTATCTCCTTGCTGAAGTGCTCGCGCACGGCCTGCTCGGCATAGCGCTGCATGCGCGAGTCGATGGTGGTGTAGATCTTCAGGCCGTCCTTGTGCACGTCGTAGTAGTCGCCGTTGGGTTTGCGGTGGTGCTTGCACCAGTCTTTCATGTAGGCTCGGATGTACTCGCGCAGATAGGGTGCCAGGCCGTCGTTGTGGGTCTGGGGAGTGTAGCGCGACATGTCGATGGGTTTCTCCTTGTAGATGGCCAGGCTGTCGTCGCTGAGGTAGCCGTAGTTGTTCATCTGGGCGAGGACGACATTGCGGCGCTCCAGCGAGTGGTCGGGGTGCAGCACGGGACTGTAGGCCGTGGGGGCTTTGAGCAGTCCCACGAGTACGGCGGCCTCGTCGACGTCCAGCTCGGCGGGCGTCTTGTCGAAGAAGGTCTTCGAGGCGGTCTTGATGCCGAGGGCATTGCTGCCGAAGTCGACGGTGTTGAGGTACATGGTGAGAATCTCCTGCTTGGAGTAGTTGTGCTCCAGCTTGACGGCCACGACCCACTCGCTGAGCTTGGAGAAGACGGTGCCGCGGCTGGCGTTGGCCTCGCGCATCTTGTAGAGGTTCTTGGCCAGCTGCTGGGTGATGGTGGAGCCGCCGCCGGAGGAGCCGTGGCGTCCGATGACGGTCTTGAAGAGCACGCGGAAGAGACTGCGTGCGTCGATGCCGGAGTGGCTGTAGAAACGGGCGTCCTCGGTGGCGATGAGGGCATTGACGAGGTTGGGGGAAAGTTGGTCGTAGGTGACGTTGGAGCGGTTCTCGAAGCCTATGTAGCCCAGCACCTCGCCGTCGTCGCTGATGACCTCGGTGGCCTGCAGGCTGTGGGGATTCTCGATGTCCTCGAACTGCGGCATGTCGCCAATCCATCCGATGGACAGGAAGAAGAAGAAGAGGAACACGAAGGCCCAGAGGCCCCCGAAGGTCCACCACATGTACTTGATGTATTTAGGGCGTTCACCCTTTCTGGATGCACTTTTATTCATAATGCTCATTCATGTTGCTGTATTCGATGCGCAGGCCGATGTGGGAGAGGCCCACGATGGCGCTGTCGCGCATACCGTTGGTGATGGCGAAGTGATAGTTGCCCTGCATGGGGAATCGCACGTTGCGCCGGAAGAAGTAGCGGGTGTCGACATAGCGTCCGGAGCGTTTGCCGAACCACTCGCCGGTGGGGTCGGCCAAGGGGTACTCCATGGTGTCGCGCGCCATGCTGCCGTCGGGGAAGGTGGTGTTGATGAAGAGGAAGGTGTTGCTGTAGGGGTAGCTGACGGTGTTGCGCACCTCGACGAGGAAGTTGAAGATAAGGTTGGTATCCTCGACGTCGACGTCGAAAGCCACGCTGTCCGTAGGCAGCCAGCCTTTCTCGTCGACGTCCTCGTATTCGGCATAGTAGACGGTGCCGTCGCAGGCGGCAAGGCACAGGGCCAGAGGCAAAAGCAATAGGGCAAGTCGTTTCTTCATATTCAAGGGGTCTTATCCACGACGATCGCGGCCGTTGTTGCCACTGCGGCGGGGCTGGTCGTTGTTGTTGCGGGGTTTGTTGTTGCGGTGTTGTTGCTGGCCTTCGGGGCGCGGCTCTTTGGCGGGGCGCTCGCGACGCTCCTGCCCTTCGCGGCGTTCCTGCCCTTCGCGGCGTTCCTGTCCTTCGCGGGGCTGGCGGTCGCGGCGGTCGCCGCCCTGGCGGTCGCCACGGCCATTGCGGTTGCGGTCGTTGCGCTCGCGGCGCTCTGACTGGCGGGGTTTCTCCTCGTGCTCTTCGCCGACCACGCCGTTGCCACCCTCGGCCAGACGCTGTATCTCGCGCTCCACCTCCTCGTTGGTGCTCTCCTGGGCCAGGGCCGAGGTGGACATGAGCTCCACCTGGTAGTCTTCCAGCTTCTCGGGGTATTCCTGACGGCGGTTCATCTCGATGATGGCTTTCACGTCCTCGGCCTTGACGGCGAAGAGGTCGTTTTCGCCCTCGTAGGCATACCACATGATGCCGCGGAAGACGTCGGTCTTCTTGTAGAGCGCCAGGCCTTTCTTGAAGCGCATGGCCTGGTTGGCGGGCGGGAACTTCTTGAGGGCGTCGGCGTAGACCTCGTATTCGAAGTTGAGGCAGCACTTGAGCTTGCCGCACTGGCCGGCGAGTTTCTGCGGGTTGGGCAGTATCTGCTGGGTCTTGGCGGAGGAGGTGGTGACGCTCTTGAAGGTGGTGAGCCACGTGGAGCAGCACAGCTCGCGGCCGCAGGTGCCTATGCCGCCCACCTTGCCGGCCTCCTGGCGCACACCGATCTGTTTCATCTCGATGCGCACATGGAACTCTTCGGCAAGCACCTTGATGAGCACGCGGAAGTCCACGCGCTCGTCGGCGGTGTAGTAGAAGATGGCCTTCGAGTGGTCGCCCTGGAACTCGACGTCGTTCACCTTCATGTCCAGACCCAGCTCGGCCACAATCTGGCGTGTGCGGAGCAGGGCGGCGCGTTCCTCCTTGAGAGTGTCGGCCCAACGGTCGATGTCGGCCTCCTTGGCGCGGCGGAAGAGCTTGCGGATGCACTCGCTCTCGGGGTTGATGCGGTGTTTGCGCATCTGCAGGCGGCAGAGTTCGCCGGTGAGGCTGACGATGCCCACGTCGTGGCCGGGCTGGCCTTCGACGGCCACAATGTCGCCCTCGGTGACCTCCAGGCCGTCGGGCAGGCGGTAGAAGTCCTTATGGTTGTTCTTGAAACGCACCTCGACGCAGTCGAAGGGGCGGTCGGTGGGCTGGCGGATGCCGGCCATCCAGTTGGTCGACGTGACCTTGGAACAGCTGCGGCGCTCGCAGCTGCACACAGGCTTGTAGCACTCCGGCTTGTGGTTGCAGCCACGGCTGAGGAAGACGGGTTCCTCGTATTTCACCCACGGGATGTCCGGGTCGGGCTCCAGGTAGGGGTCCAGCTGGCTCTCCTCGGTGTGGTACTCCTCCACCTCGGGGTTTTCGCGTTCGATGTTTTTCTTTTCCTGATGGGCCTTGCGGCGGTCTTTCATGAAGTTGGCCACGTCCTCTGCCGTGGCCACGGTCTCCTCGTCGTCTATCACGAGGTCTTCGGGCAGCTTGCTGTCTCGGGGCTGCTCTTCGATTTTCTCTTCGGGAACGAGGTCTTGCTTATCTTTGTTTTCCATTGTTTTCTTTGTTTTTATCTTTTCTTCAGTGCTTTGCTCATGCGGAACGAAAGCTCCATGAGGGCTATCTTGGCGTAGGCGTTGCGCTCTATGGCGAAGACGGCATCGTCGAGGGCTTGTTCGATGAGCTCTATGTTGTTGACTGTAATCATTTTCGGGAACTGTGCGTCGAACTTTTCGTCGCCGGAGCCCAGGCGCACCTCGACGCCGGCGGCGGTGTTGAGGAAGCATCCGCGCATCACGCTTTGGGCGTATTGCAGGAACTGCTTCAGCTGCTCGCGGTTCAGCGTGGCCATCTTGTCCACCTGCCCCGACAGTTCTTTCATTTTCAGCTTGAAGAGCATGCGCAGCCACCCGACGAGCATCTGGGCAAACTCGGCGTTGCCCTCCACCTTGTCGCTCTCCGAGACTTTGAGGCGTATGGTCTGCACGCGGCTCTTGATGGTGGGCAGCAGCTGCTCGTCGCTTTCGTCGACCAGGAGGATGAGGGTCTGCGGCAGCGGCTCCTCGAGGGTCTTGAGCAGTTCGTTGGCGGCTTCGCGTTTCATGCGCGACGGACGCCACACCACCACCATGCGCCATCCGCCCTCGTAGGGTTTCATGTTGAGCACCTCCACAAGGTTGGCGGCGTCGCGCTCGCGGATGATGGAGGTCTTCACATCGCCCGAAAGGCTGTCGTTGAAGTCGTTGAGGGTGCCGAGGCCATGGGTGTTGAGCATGAAGTCGTAGAAGTCCTTCATGTAGTCGTTGGCGCTGACGCTGTCGGAGCCGTTGGGAGGATTGGGGAAGATGAAATGCAGGTCGGGGTGCATCAGCGAAGCAATCTTCTTGCAGCTGGGGCACTCGCCGCACGAGTCGGCGCGGAGCGGCCCTTCGCTGTGGTGCACGCGGTGCTCGCAGCAGAGGTACTGCATATAGGCCCAAGCCATCTGCAGGCTGCCTTCGGGCTCGCTGCCGAGGATGAGTTGGGCGTGGCTCACGCGGCCGCTGTCGATGACCGACGTCAGCCGATTGATGATATCTTCCTGTCCGACAATGTCTTTAAACTGCATACTCATTCACATTAAACTTGCAAATATACGAATAAATTTTAATATAAATAAAAAAATCTTCCCGATGCCCGCTTTTTGCCATGCCGCGGGCCGGCGCGTCCCCGCGCCGACGGTTCCGCTTGGCAAAAAGTCCTTACCATCCCCTTACCAAGTCCTTACCAAGTCCTTACCAACTCCTACCACGGTAGGAGATGATATGGCTGTGGAAGGCTGGGAATCAGCTTTTTCGGACATCTTTGCCCAAAGTGCACAATAAAAGGCCTTTTTTTGCGTTAGCAAGGGTGCTTTTGCTAACATAAAAACCTACCCTGAAAAGATGGAAAGTCTGCCTGCGATATTCATGGATTTGGCCGTCATACTGGTGGCCGCCGGTGTCATTACCGTGGTGTTTAAATGGTTGAAACAGCCGTTGGTGCTGGGATACATCCTGGCGGGATTCTTCATCGGCCCCTACTTCCCCTGGTTCCCGGCCATCACCGATGCCGCCAATATCCACGTCTGGAGCGACATCGGCATTGTGTTCCTGATGTTCGGTCTGGGTCTGGAATTCAGCATCAAGAAGCTGAAGAAGGTGGGTGCCACGGGGGCCATCACGGCGCTGACCGAGCTGGCCATCATGTTCCTCATAGGCAGTTCGGTGGGCAAGATTCTGGGTTTCTCGTCGATGGAGTGCACCTTCCTCGGATGCATGCTGTCCATCTCCTCTACAAGCATCATTATCAAGAGCTTCGACGACCTGAAACTGAAGCAGCAGAAGTTCACCTCGACGGTGACGGCGGTGCTGGTGGTGGAGGACCTGATTGCGGTGTTGCTGCTGGTGGTGCTGAGCACGGTGAGCGTCAGCCGCAGTTTCGACGGCGGCGCGTTGGTGGGCCAGATGGTGAAACTGGTCTTCTTCCTGATAGCATGGTTCGTGTTCGGCATCTATCTGATTCCCACTTTCCTGCGCTGGATGCGCAAGTATATGACCGAGGAGACGCTGCTCATCCTGGCCGTGGGCCTGTGTTTCGGCATGGTGGTGCTGGCGGCGCATGCCGGGTTCTCCACCGCTTTGGGAGCCTTCGTCATGGGCGCCATCCTCAGCGAGACCATCGAGGCCGACGTCATCCACCGCATTGTCACCCCCCTGAAGAACCTCTTCGGTGCGGTGTTCTTTGTGTCGGTGGGCATGCTGGTCAATCCCGAGGTGCTGGTGAAGTACATTGTTCCCATACTGGTCATTGCGCTGACAATCATTGTTTTCAAGAGTCTTGCAGCCACCATCGGAATCATCCTCAGCGGCCGCCCGCTGAAGACCGCCGTGCAGAGCGGTTTCTGCTTCTGCCAAATCGGTGAGTTTTCGTTCATCATCGCCAGTCTGGGCTTGAGTTTCAAGGTCATCGACGCCAACCTGTATCCCATCATCGTCTCGGTGTCCATCCTGACGACCTTCGTCACGCCCTATATGATTAAGGGCGCGCTGCCGTTCTACAACTGGGTGGAGCCCAAGATTCCCGCCAAAATCAAGCACCGTCTGGACCAGTACAGCGAGAGCGCCAGCAAGGGCGCCGGCGACAAGGCGGGCATACGCACCTTCCTGCGCAAGCAGCTGACCAACATACTCATCTACGGCGTCATCCTGGCGGCCATCGCCCTGCTCTCCACGTCGCTGCTGCGGCCGCTGCTCGACACGCTCTTTGCCGATGCCGGCATACCGCAGATTTGGAGCCGCCTGACGGGCATGGTGGCCACGCTCATCCTCATGTCGCCCTTCCTGTGGGCTGTGGCGGTGAAGAATGTCAGCAAAGAACGCTTCAAACAAATCTTCGAGACCTACCGCCACAGCCAGGCCGTGGTCATCCCGGTGATGCTGCTGCGCTATTTCGTGGCCCTGTTCTTCGCGGGTCTGGTGGTGGGCAGCTACGTCAACCTCGCCCTCGGATTCCTGATGGTCATAGCCCTGATGGTGGTCATGGTGGTGCTTTTCTCGCGCAAGGCCAACGGCTTCTACGCCCAGATAGAGGAGCGCTTCTTCAGCAACTTCAATTCGCGACAGGCGCAGACCTCGTTCCGCATACCCAAGGGCATGGAGAACGAATTCTCCATGGAACGCCTGCGCATGACGCAGTACTCGCCCCTGGCGGGCAAGACCCTTGCCGCCTGCCGCATCCGCGAGGACTTTGGCACCAACGTCGTCACCATCGAGCGTGGCGACAACATCATCGACCTCCCCGGCAAGGACGACCTCCTCATGCCGGGCGACCTGCTGACGGTCATCGGCAACGAGGAACAGGTGGGCCGTATGCGCGCCGCCGTCGAGGTGGAGGCCGATATCCTGGTGCACGACCGCTCCGACCACGAGTTGCACATGTACCGCTACCGCGTCGACCCCGACGGCCCGCTGTGCGGTGTCGAGGTGGCCAATTCGCCCCTCTCCAAGCATCGCGCCATGGTCATTGCCATCGAGCGCGGCGGCGAACGCCTGGTCAATCCCAGCCGCGACACCGTCTTCCTCCCCGGCGACAGCCTCTGGTTCGTCTCTCCCGAGGAGATGACCCTCCGCGGCTTCGAGAGCAAGATGGTCAAGGTGTGACACAATAAAAAAAGACTTTCGTTGTTATTTATGCGTATTTATTTGTAGTTTTGCACATGAAAAGACACATCATAATCGGATTTATGCTGCTGGCGGGTTTCGCCGCACAGCCCCTGCAGGCCCAGAACGACCGCAGTTTCGAGATTGCCAAGAACCTGGAGATATTCTCCTCGGTGTACAAGCAGCTCAACCTCAACTATGTCGACGATGTGGATCCCGGCAAGGCCATCAAGGTGGCCATCGACGCCATGCTCGCCTCTTTCGACCCCTACACCAACTACTTCCCCGAGAGCGACATCGAGGATGTGAAGCTGCAGCTGCTGGGCGAATACGGTGGCGTGGGTGCCATCATCACGCAGCGTGGCGACTCCGTCTACATCTCCGAGCCCTACAAGGGCCTTCCCGCCGACGAGGCAGGCCTTAAGGCAGGCGACCGCATTGTGGCCGTCAACGGCGAAAGCACCAAGGGCAAGAAGGTGCCCGACGTGAGCAGCGCCATGCGTGGCCAGGCCGGCACGCAGGTCACCCTGCGTGTGGAACGCGAGGGAAAGGAATTCGAACGCACCCTCACACGCCGCGAAATCAAGCTGCCCAACGTGCCGTACTACGGCTACGTAGGTCCCAAGGGCGACGTGGGCTATATCAAACTGGACGAATTCACCAACGACGCCGCCAAGAACGTCCGCGAGGCATTCGTGAAACTCAAGAAAGACAAGCCCGGCATGAAGGGTGTTGTGCTCGACCTGCGCGGCAACGGCGGCGGACTGATGAACGAAGCCGTCGACATTGTCAATATCTGGGTTCCCCGCGGCACCCTGGTGGTGGAGACCAAAGGCAAGGTGGCCAGCAAGAACCTTAAGAGCTACACCCGCCTGCAGCCCGAGGACACGGAAATACCCCTGGCGGTGCTCATCGACGGTGGCTCGGCTTCGGCCAGCGAGATCGTCAGCGGCTCGCTGCAGGACCTCGACCGCGCCGTGGTCATCGGCCAGCGCAGCTATGGCAAGGGACTGGTGCAGAATATCCTGCCTATGCCATACAACAGCCAGATGAAGGTCACCGTAAGCAAGTACTACATCCCCTCCGGCCGCTGCATCCAGGCCATCGACTACAGCCATCGCGACGAGAACGGCCGCGCCCTCAAGGTGCCCGACAGCCTCAAGACAGCCTTCAAAACCAAGTCCGGACGCACCGTCTACGACGGTTTCGGCATCGAGCCCGACATCGAAATCGAGCCCGAATACATGTCCAACCTCGCCATCGCCCTGGTGCAGAAACTGCTCATCTTCGACTATGCCACCGACTTCTACCGCAAGCACAAGGAGATAGCTCCTGCCGAAACCTTCGAAATCACGGACGAAATCTACAACGACTTCTGCCGCTACCTGAAGGACAAGAAGCTCAGCTACAACACCGTCACCGAGCGCGTCATCAAGGAACTGCGCGACGTGGCCAAACAGGAGAAGTACGACTCCGCCATCGAGCAGCAACTCAAAGAGATGGAATCCCGCCTGGCCACCGAAAAGGAGAGCGACCTGCAGAAACACCGCGAGGAAGTCTGCGAGATGCTCAAGGCCGAAATCCTCACCCGCTACTACTACGACCAGGGCCGCCTGCAGGGTGCCCTGAAGAGCGACAAGGCGGTGCTCCGCGCTGTGGAGGAGTTGTCTGGTAAGGGAGTGAAAGGGGAGTGAAGCGAAGTGAGAGGGAGTGAAAGGACAATGGTTCATGTCTCCTAACTGATAGTCAACTTGTTCCCGGCCAAGGTCCATAGACGCATCTACCTCGTGCTGCTCACCCTCTTGGGGGGCTGCATGGTGACAAGCATCGGCATGAGCAACGTTGTGTGGGTGCTGCTGCTGGCCAACTGGCTGCTCGAGGGACGATGGAGCGAGAAGTGGACGATGGCCCGCCAGAGCCGTCTGCTGCATGCCGTGGCGTTCTTCTTCCTGCTGCATGCGGTCGGACTGTTGTGGACCAGCAATCTGCCAGCGGGATTCCACGTGGTGGAACGTCTCCTGCCGTGGCTCGCGGTGCCCCTTGTGGTGCTCACCACCCGTCCCCCTGCCGGACGCGCCCGCAGCACCATCCTCACCCTCTACATGGGCACGGTCTTCGTGGTCACCGTCATTGGCCTGGTCCGCTACCTCGCCATTCCCGACCTGCCCTACCGCCAGATGGTACCTTTCATTTCCCACATCCGCTTCGCCCTCAACTGCTGTATGGTTGTCTTCCTTTGCGTCAACATGTTGCGCCACGCAGACGGCGGTACGCCCCTCTGGCGCAAAGTGGCCTTGGCGGCCCTGATGGTGTGGATGATGGGCTTCCTGCTGCTGCTGAGGTCCTACACGGCTTTCGTCGTCTTCGGAGTGGTGTCGCTGGTGGTGGTGCTCGGCCTGCGCCGCTGCTGGCTGTGGCTGGCGGTGTGGCTGGCGGTGGTAGGCGGAACGGCAGCCTATGTGGTTGTGCAATACCGCGCCTACCATACCCTACAACCCATTGCCCTCCAGCCCGTTGCTCTCTACACCCCCTCGGGCAACCCCTATCTGCACCTGCACGACGGCATGGTGGAGAGCGGCAACTACGTGAACAACTACCTTTGCCACGAGGAGCTGGCGCAGCAATGGCCGAAGCGCAGCCGTGTGCCGCTCGATAGCCTCACCGCCTCGGGCTACAATGTCGAAGCCTCCCTGGTGCGCTACCTCAACGCCCTCGGCCTGCCCAAGGACAGTGTCGGCCTGGCGGCCCTCAGCGACGAGCAGGTGGCCGAGGTGGCCCGCGGTGTCCCCAATCCTGTCTACGAGCATGCCCCGCTGCCGCAGCGCATGCTCCATGTGATGTTTTTCGAGCTGGAGAACTACCGCTGCTACCGTGCTGTCGAGGGTTTCTCGATGCTCCAGCGCCTCGAGCTTTGGCGGACCGCCCTCCACATCATCGGGCGCCACCCCTGGACGGGCGTCGGCACCGGCGACTTGGGCGAGGCCATGGAGGCTGAATTCCGGCGCTCGGCATCGCCTCTCCAAGGGTCCGACCTCATGCCCCACAACGAATACCTGACCCTCATCGCCATGTTCGGCCTGCCGCTCTTCGTGCTGATGGTGCTGGTGTGGCTGCGTGCCGCGCCGCGCCTCCGCCGTCAGGGGCAGCTCTTTGTGGCCCTGACCGTTGCGGTCCTCGTCTCGTTCCTCGCCGAAAACACCCTCGACTCCCTGGCGGGCATCCTCTTTTGCACCTGGTTCATGGCCTTCCGCCGACCGGAGTCAAACCCCGAATCGACAGGGGTCGAACTTTGTTAAAGCACTTACCAAATCCTTACCAAGTCCTTACCAACTCCTTATCAACTCCTACCATGGTAGGTTTTGATAAAAAGATGAAAAGTCCGAAAACGGGCGTTTTAACGTTCTTTAACAAAGTTCAGGCCCGTTCCGTCGAGGTTCCGTTTTTCTTCCGTCGGCGTTCCGTTGCTGTTGCGTCGTCGCCGTGAGAATAAAAAATGATGCACACAATATTTTTCCGATTCTGTAGTTATTATATGGTAATTTTGTATTAAAACTAGTTGTGTACGAATATCATACTCTGGCCAATGGCCTGAAAATCATACTGAGCCGCACGCCGTCGAGGGTTACCTACAGCGGTGTGTACATCAACGTGGGCAGCCGCGACGAGGCGGGTGCCGACGAGGGCATGGCGCATTTCATAGAGCATTCGCTCTTCAAGGGCACCGAGCACCGCCGCGCCTACCACATACTGAACCGCATAGACGGTGTGGGCGGCGAGCTGAACGCCTTCACCACCAAGGAGGAGACCTGCGTCTACGCCTCGTCGCTCAGCGAGCACCTGGAGCGTTGCCTCGAGCTCTTCGCCGACATCTTGTTCCACAGCACCTTCCCGCAGCACGAGATTGAGAAAGAGCGCGATGTGGTGCTGGAGGAAATCAACTCCTACAACGACTCGCCCGCCGAGCTCATCTACGACCAGTACGAGGAGTTGGCCTACGAGGGCCACCCCCTGGCGCACAACATCCTGGGTTCGAAACGCAATGTGAAGCGTTTCACGCCCGAGAGCATCAAGCGCTTCATGCGGAGCAACTATACGCCGTCGCGCATGGTGGTGACGGTGAGCGGCGACGTGAAGTTCGACCGCCTGGTGCGCCTGTGCGAGAAGTATTTCGGCTCCTGCGAGAACCACCCCTCGGCGGTGGACCGTTCGCTGCGGCCGCGGTTCCAGGTGTTCGACCGCTACGTGAACCGCCACACCCACCAGGCCCACCTGCTGTTGGGCTGCGAGGCGCCGGACGTCTACCATGGCGACAAGACGGCGTTCACCCTGCTCAACAACATCCTCGGCGGGCCGGCCATGAACTCGCGCCTCAATGTCGCCGTGCGCGAGCGTTACGGTTTCTGCTACAGCATTGAGTCGCAGTACGTACCGTTCTCGGATACGGGCCTGTTCTACATCTACGCCGGCGTCGACCTCGATGCGCAGGAGCGTGCCCGCCGCCTGATTGTCGACGAGCTGATGCGCATGGCCGAGCAGCCCTTGACAGCCGCCCAGCTGCGGTCGGCCCAGCGCCAGATGGTGGGGCAGATGGCCATCAACGACGATTTCGGCATGAACGAGATGCAGTCCATCGGCAAGGCCTACCTGTGCTACGACCACGTAAACACCCTCGAGGAGATGGAGGCCGACCTGATGGCCGTCACCGCCGCCGACCTGCAGCGCGTGGCCCGGGAACGCTTCGCTCCGGAACGCTTCAGCACCCTGGTTTATGGCAACTGAACACCCCAAAACTTAACACTGAACACTTAACACTAAACACTTAACACTGAGATGATCATCGACTATCCCTGGTATTTCGTCCTCCTCTGCCTGCTGGCAGGTGCCGCCTACGCCGCGGTGCTCTACTTTGTGGGCCACCGGTCCTTCAGCAAGGGAATCAACGTGTTGCTGGCGGCGCTGAGGTTTGTGGCGGTGTCGGTCATCGCGCTGCTGCTGCTGTCGCCTGTGGCCAAGCGCACGGTGAACGAGCGGCAGAAGCCCCGCGTGGACATGATTGAGGACCGCTCGCTGTCGGTGCAGGCCAGTGCCGACTCGGCTTTCTCGCTGGCTGGCCTTTCCGACGATATCATGGATAAGTGCAACGGGGTGCTCACCGCCGATGCGTCGCATGCCGGGCAGACCGACCTCGGCGCCCTGCTGGACGCTGTGCATCCCGAGGATGCCGCCGTGGTGCTGGCTTCCGACGGCATCAACAACCACGGGCAGAACCCCGCCACCGTGGCCGAGCGCCTGGGCATGCCGGTCTACACCATCGCCCTGGGCGACACCACGCCGCGCCGCGATGCCGCCGTGGCCAATGTGCGTCACAACCGAATTGCCTACCTGGGCAATACCTTCCCCGTGGAGATTACCGTCGGCGCCCGCCGCCTGCAGGGCAAGAGCGCCCAGCTGACCGTGGTCGACGGCCGTGGTCGCAACGTGGCGTCGCAAAGGGTGGACTACACGGATGACGATTTCTCCAATACGCTCTCTTTCAATATCAAGGCCGAAGCCAAGGGACTGCAGAAGTATGTGGCCACGCTGACTGTGGTCGACGGCGAGGTGGAGTCGGAGAACAACCGGCAGACCATCTATGTCGACGTCATCGACGGTCGTCGCAAGGTGCTCATCGTGGGCCATGCGCCCCATCCTGACCTCGGCGCGATGAAGCAGGCCGTGGAGAGCAACCCCAACTTCGAAGCACGTGTGGTCGCCGCCGATGCGCTGCAGGGGGGCAAGCTGCGCCTGCAGGACTCCAACTACAGCCTCGTCGTACTCCACAACCTCCCCTCCGCCACACACGCCGTGCCCAAGGAGCTGGAGCAGTTGCCGCAGATGTATGTCATTGGTACACAGACCGACCTGCCGCGCTTCAACGCCTTGCACACCGGTCTGGAAATTGTATCGAAGAGCAAGAAAAGCAGTGAGATGACGGCCGTGTATAACGGCGGTTTCTCGCTCTTCAACCTCGAAGCCTCCGACGGCGAGGCTGTCGAGCAGTTCCCGCCGCTGGATGTGCCTTTCGGCGAACCGAAGGTGTCGGCGTCGCTGCAGTCGCTTTTTACCGCCCGGTTGGGCAGCATCGACACCCGCCAGCCCCTCGTGGCCGCCTCGGCGCAGGGTAGGGAGCACCGTGTGTTTGTCTGGGGCGAGGGACTGTGGAAATGGCGCCTGGCCGATTACCAGAACAACAGTTCGCACGAGCATTTCGACCGCCTGCTGAGCCAGATGGTCAACTTTGCCGCCGTCACCGACCAGCGCGACCGCTTCATCGTCGAGGCCGAGCGCCACTACTCCGACATCGAGGCCATCACCGTCGGAGCGCAGCTCTACAACGACGCCTACGAACTCTTCAATGCCCCCGAGGCCACCTTCACCCTTATGGGCGATTCCGTCAAGGGCGACTTCAGCTTCACCCGTCGCGGCGACGCCTACACCCTCTCGCTGGGCCGTCTGCCCGAGGGCCTCTACCGCTACAGGGCCACCACGCAGTACAACGGCAAAACCCTCACGGCCGAGGGTTCCTTCGCCGTGGAGGCGCTGCACCTGGAACAGGCCAACCTCACGGCCGACCACGCGTTGCTGCGCACCATCAGCGCCGTCACCGGTGGAAAGATGTTCTACCCCGATCAGCTCGACGAGCTCCGCGACGAACTTGCCGCCCTCAAGCCCACCATCTACACCCACACCCGCTTCTCCGAGCTCATCGGCCTGCCGTGGGTGCTGCTGCTCATCGTGCTGCTGCTGGGGACTGAATGGGTGCTGCGCAAATACTATGGCGAGATATGAAACTTTGGAACCATATACGGGAATCGGCTCTGGCCAGGGAAGCCGCCACATTGGCAAGCGGCAACATCCTTGCCCAGGCCATCTCGATGCTCGCCTACCTGATTCTCACCCGTATCTATTCCCCTTCCGACTATGCGCTGTTCAACATTTTCTACTCTTATATCGAGGTGCTGATCATCCTCTCCACCTGCAAGTACGAGCTTGCGGTCGTCGTGGCGAAGGATAATCGGGAGACGGCTGCCATTGCCCGCTTTGCCCTGCGGCTCAATACGCTGGTGTGCCTGCTCCTGCTCACGGTGGCTGCGGTGCTCTATCTCACTCATGCCCTTCCCGGCAATCTCGCCGAACTGGGGGTGCTGACACTGCTCATCCCCCCGATGGTCTATTTCTCCGGCACATCGCGTATCTATGCTTCGCTCTACAACCGCGTGCGACGCTACAAGCTCATCGCCGCTTCCGTCACCACCAATTCCATCGCCGGCGCTGCCCTCAAGGTGCTTTTCGGCCTCTTGGGGATGAACCGTGCGGGCATGCCTCTGGGCACTGTTCTTGGCCAGGCCTCCGCCAATCTCCTCTATCGCTTTCGCATGCGGAGCCTTGCTTTGCCATCCACTTCGCGCAGCGAACAAATTGCCGCCGCACGCCATCATCGCAACTTCCCCCTGTTCGTCGCCAGCCGCGATCTCATCGACAGCCTTTCAGCCAACCTGCCGTTCCTTTGGCTGGCACTCTATTTCGACCGTGCCGACGTGGGCCTGTTCGGCTTGGCGCTGACGTTCACCTTCCGCCCGGCCAACCTGCTCAGCGGCGCCTTCGAGCGCGTGCTCTATGCCCGTGTGGCCGAGGGGGTGCGCGAACGCCGCTCGGTGTGGAGAATGATGGCACGCTTCATGCTCAGCGTCAACGCTGTGGCCCTGCCGGTATGTGTTGTGCTGTGGGTCGTGGCCGAACCGCTGTTCACCTTCCTCTTCGGTGCTGAATGGACCGGCTGCGGAGTCTACGTCCGGGCCATCCTGCCGTGGATCTACATCGCTTTCAACTCCACCTCGCTGATGTTTGTCTCCAATGTTTTCTCCAACCAGCGCACCGAGTTCGTCTTCTGCATGGCCGTCTTCGCCCTGCGCATCGGCGCAATCGCCTTGGGCCTGCACTTGGGCTCTTTCCTTGTCTCCATACGCCTCTATGCAACAGCAGGGGCGCTTGGTGTTGCGTCCCTGCTGTTGTGGTATCTGTATCAGGTGCGTCGCTACGAGCGCAGTCTTACTTAGCGTGCTCGATGAAAACCACCTGTGCATTGGCCATGTCCGAGCCCTCGCCCACGGAGAGGCGATAGAGGGTGTGTTCGGTGATGGCCGACGGCGTGTAGTCGTAGGTGATTTTGTTGGCCGAAGCCTGGCCCGGCTCCATCGTGAAGGGGTCGGAGGTGAAGGGGCAGGTGAATGTGCGGCAGGCACCGCTGAAGCAGATTTCCACCTCGTTCTGTGCCGAAGGGCCTTCCACTTTGGTCATGCTGATACAGGCCTGCAGGGCATTGGCGGTCTTGTTCTCCACATCGATGTCGGCCTGGGCAAAGTCGTTGCGCACCTGCGCGTCGGTGGGAACCATCTGGATGGTGTCGCCGGCGGCGATTTTCTGTCCTTGATAATAGATGGCAAACGTTGCCGACTCCTCGTAGGTGGTGTTGCCTTCGGTGTTTTCATTGTCCTTGTCGCCGCAGGCAGCAAAACCAGCCGTGGCCAGCGTCAGGGCGGCTGCCATCATGAAATGGGTGATCTTTTTCATTTTTTGAATTCGTTTATGTGTTAATGTTTAATTTCCTTTGTCTTGTGCGGCGGCGCAAGCGCCGCCGCTAGTCCAGTTTCAATACCGCCAGGAAGGCGCTCTGCGGCACCTCCACGTTGCCCACCTGGCGCATGCGCTTCTTGCCCTCCTTCTGTTTCTCGAGCAGTTTGCGCTTACGCGTGATGTCGCCGCCGTAGCACTTGGCCGTCACGTCCTTGCGCACCTGGCGCACCGTCTCGCGGGCGATAATCTTGCTGCCGATGGCCGCCTGGATGGCCACGTCGAACTGCTGGCGCGGTATCAGGTCCTTCAGCTTCTCGCACATCTTCCTCCCGATGGGGTAGGCGTTGTCCACATAGGTCAGCGTCGAGAGGGCGTCCACGGGGTCGCCGTTGAGCAATATCTCCAGCTTCACCAGCTTCGACGGCTGGTAGCCGTTGATGTAGTAGTCGAACGAGGCATAGCCTTTCGAGATGCTCTTCAGCTTGTCGTAGAAGTCGAACACCACCTCGCCCAGCGGCAGGTCGAAGGTTATCTCGATGCGGTCGGTGGTCAGGTAGTTCTGGTTCTTCAGCTGGCCGCGCTTGTCCATGCAGAGCTTGATGACGGGCCCGATGAAGTCGGCCTTGGTGATGATCTGCGCGTGGATGTACGGCTCGTACACCTCGCTGATATTGTTCGGCTCCGGCATGCCGGAGGGGTTGTACACGTCGATTTCGCTGCCGTTGGTGAGCTTCACTTTGTACTGCACGTTGGGCACCGTGGTGATGACGTCCATGTTGAACTCCCTCGTCAGTCGCTCCTGCACAATCTCCATGTGCAGCAGTCCGAGGAATCCGCAGCGGAATCCGAAGCCCAGGGCCAGCGAGCTCTCCGGCTCGAAGGTCAGGCTGGCGTCGTTCAGTTGTAGCTTCTCCAAGCTGGCGCGCAGCTCCTCATAGTCGTCGGTGTCAACGGGATAGACGCCCGCGAAGACCATCGGCTTCACTGCCTCGAAGCCCTCGATGGGCTTCTCGCAGGGGTCCTGCACATGCGTGATGGTGTCGCCCACGCGCACCTCCTTCGAGGTCTTGATGCCACTGATGATGTAGCCCACGTTGCCGGCGCTCAGCTCCTTGCAGGGCTCCATGTTCAGCCGCAGCACGCCCACCTCGTCGGCGTCGTACTCCTTGCCCGTCGAGAAGAATTTCACATGGTCGCCCGTGCGCAGCTTGCCGTTCATGATGCGGAAGTAGCTGATAATGCCGCGGAAAGGGTTGAATACCGAGTCGAACACCAGCGCCTGCAGCGGAGCCTCGGGGTCGCCCTGCGGCGCGGGGATGCGCTCCACGATGGCGTCGAGGATTTCCGGCACACCCATGCCCGTCTTGGCCGAGCAGCGCAGAATCTCCTCCGGCTTGCAGCCCAGCAGGTCCACAATCTCGTCGGCCACCTCCTCGGGCATTGCGCTGTCGAGGTCTATCTTGTTCATCACGGGGATGATTTCCAGGTCGTTCTCCAAAGCCAGGTAGAGGTTGCTTATCGTCTGGGCCTGAATGCCCTGCGTGGCGTCCACCACCAGCAGCGCGCCCTCGCAGGCCGCTATGGCGCGGCTCACCTCGTAGCTGAAGTCCACATGGCCCGGCGTGTCGATGAGGTTGAGGGTGAAGTCCTGCCCTGCGAAAGCGGAATTACTCTCCGCAGGGACGCGGTAGTTCATCTGGATGGCGTGGCTCTTGA
>DFIZ01000049.1 GCA_002372855.1 Bacteroidales bacterium UBA3684 | reverse complement strand
TGAGAACGATATAAGAACGATATAAATACAATATAAGAAATGCCGAATCATGTACCTCTTCGACCCCTGTCTGCCCCCTCCCGTGGAGGTGCAAAAAAAGCCGCGTCTCTGCGGCGGGGGGAAAGGGTTTCCCGAACGCGGAGACGCGGCATGCGGAAGGGATGGACGACTGCCTATTCTTCGGGGGCGACAGCCGGCGGGTCGGCGGTGTTGTCGCCGTCGAAGGCACCGAGGGATTTCAGCTGCAGGTAGTAGATAAGGAGGAAGAGGGCGGTGAACATGACGTCGCCGAGTCCCAGGAAGCCCTTGCCCATGAAGAGCAGGGGCAGGACAAGCATCAGCAGCTGGGCGATGGCGTAGAAGTGGAATCCGGAGCGCCGGAGTTTCCACATCAGCACGCAACCCGTGATGGAGAGCAGGGCCAGCAGTGCCAGGGCGGCGTAGAGCAGGCGCGGCACCGCAGCGGCGCGTTCCCACATGGTGAACACCTCGGAGGGCAGGAGCGACTGGTTGGCGCGGTAGATGGCGTCGAGCGAGGGCAGTGCGATGGCCATCATGGTGCCGGAAAGGAACATCATGGAGCCATAGATGATGCTCAGCACCAGGAGCACGCGGAGCAGGACGGGACTCTGTTTCATAGCACGGCAGCCATCTGTTGTTGCAGTTTGCGGGCTTCGGCGGCGGCGGCTTCGGCGAAGTCGGTGCCGTTGGAGGCATAGATGATGCCGCGCGAGGAGTTGACCAGGAGGCCGCAGTCCTTGTTCAGGCCGTGCTTGCACACCTCCTCGAGGCTGCCGCCCTGGGCGCCCACGCCGGGGACGAGCAGGAAGGAGCCGGGGACGATGCGGCGCACGTCGTCGAACATCTCGGACTTGGTGGCGCCGACGACGTACATCATGTTCTCCTCGTTGCCCCACTGCTTGGAGGTTTCGAGCACACGCTGGTAGAGTTTTAGTGATGACTGATGAGTGATGAGTGATGAGTGGTTTGCTGCTCCACGTTCATCACTCATCACTCCACACTCATCACTCGTATTGAGCAGCTGGAAGTCGAAGGCGCCCTTGTTGGAGGTCAGTGCCAGGAGGATGACCCACTTGCCCTCGACGGCGGTGAAGGGCTGCACGCTGTCGGCACCCATGTAGGGGGCCACGGTGATGGCGTCGAAGTTGAAGTCGCCACGGGGGTCGAGGAAGGCGCGGGCATAGCGCTCGGAGGTGTTGCCGATGTCGCCGCGCTTGGCGTCGGCGATGGTGAAGACGGGCTTGCCGAGCTGGTGGAGGTAGTCCATGGTGAGTTTCAGCTGGCGCAGGCCGTCGATGCCGAGGGCCTCGTAGAAGGCCAAGTTGGGCTTGTAGGCCACGCAGTGGTCGATGGTGGCGTCGATGATGGCGCGGTTGAAGAGGAAGATGCCGTCCTGTGCGTCGCGCAGGTGGGCGGGCATCTTGGCGGGGTCGGTGTCGAGGCCCACGCAGAGGAACGATTTGCGTTCTCTTATCAGGCTGATGAGTTCTTGTCTTGTCATATTGGTTTTTCTGTTTTTTTTTCGGGTTTTCCGGATTTTCCGGGTTTTCCGGGTTTTCCGGAACCTCCGGGTTTTCCGGAATCTCCGGCCTTATTCCGTCAACTTGTGGAACTGCTCGGTGAGCTTCTTGGCGCTGAGGCCCTGCATGGGCTCGTCGGCGACGATGCGGCCGTGGTTGATGACGATGGCGCGGGAGCACATGGCCTCCACCTCCTGCATGATGTGTGTGGAGAGGAGCACGGCTTTGTCCTTGCCGGCACGGCGTATGAGGGTGCGGATGAATTCCAGCTGGTTGGGGTCGAGGCCGGTGGTGGGCTCGTCAAGGATGAGCACCTCGGGGTCGTGGATGAGGGCCTGGGCCAGGCCTACGCGCTGGCGGTAGCCCTTGGAGAGCTGGCCAATCTTCTTGTGCGCCTCGGGGGTAAGGCCGGTGAGCTCAATCATCTCGTCGGCGCGCTCGTGGCGGTTCTTGATGCCGCTGAGGCCCGCGGCGAAGCGCAGGTACTCGCGCACGTACATGTCGGGATAGAGGGGGTTGAGCTCGGGCAGGTAGCCTATGTGGCGGCGCACGGCGAGGGCGTCGTCGTAGATGCTGTGGCCGCAGACGGTGAGCTCGCCCTCGGTGGGGGGAATGAAGCAGGTGATGATTTTCATCAGGGTGGACTTGCCGGCGCCGTTGGGGCCCAGCAGACCCACTATCTCGCCCTTGGCGACGCTGAAGGAGACATGGTCGAGGGCATGCTGCTCGCCGAAGGTCTTGGTGATGTCTTTTATTTCTATCATACTTTCTTTTGCCGGCGGGATGCCGGCGCTCCTATTAATCGATGTTGAACCGGCGGCCGTCCTTGATGCCGAAGATGAAGGCGTCCTTGAAGGGCGTGGTGGACTTGATGGTGGCCAGGCGCTTGCGGGCCTCGGCGAGGGAGGTGTAGTTGCCGCAGGAGTAGACGTAGAACCTGCCGTTCTGGCTATAGCGGAAATCTTTGATGCCGTGGAGGTCGGGGTCGCCGGCTTTGATAATGCGGCTGGCGGTGAAGATCTGTATGCGGTAGTGGGTGCCCTTGTCTTCGGGGGCGAGTTGCTTGGGTTTGGCGGGGGCGGCGGGTTTGGTTTCGGGGGTGGGTTTGGTTTCGGCGGCGGGTTTGGTTTCGGTGGGTTGGATGGGTTTAGTGGGCTGAGTGGGCTGAGTGGGTTGGATGGGTTTTGTTTCGGCGGGCTGGGTCTGCTGGGTGAGGCGGCGGCGGACGGCCCAGGCGTCCTTGAAGGGGGTGAGGCGCTGCACTTCCTTGCAGTAGTCGTTGGCCTCGGTGAAGGTGGCGAAACGGCCCACGCTGTAGCAGTAGAGCTGGCCGTTGCGGGTGGTCTGGACATTCGTGAGGCCCTTGAAGGCGGGATCGCCCTCGCGGAGTTCGTTGCTGGAGGTGAGGAACTGCACGGTGAAGAACTCGGTGGCACTGGCGGCACTGTTCTTGGGGGCCTGCAGGGTGGTGCTGGGGGCGGGGGTTGCGGCGGGAGACGCAGCACGCTGCGTCTCTACAGCGGGGGTCTTGGTGGGAGTCTCGGTAGGAGTCTCGGTGGGAGACGCAGCGCGCTGCGTCTCTACAGCGGGGGCGGCGGGGGCGGGTTTGGATTTGGTTTCGGGCTGAGGCTCGGAGGCTATCTGCATGCGGGGAGCCAGCTCGCGCGTGGGCACGGGACGCTCGGTGTCGGTGCTGAGAACGATGGTGGCCGTGTCGGTGGCGGGGGCTTTGGCGGGGGCCGGTTTTTCCGGGGATTCCGGTTTCTCCGGAGATTCCGGAGATTCCGGAAGTTCCGGTTTTTCCGGAGCTGCCGTTTTTTCCTGTTTGGGGTTGGTGTAGCCGGGGAGGTCGATCTTGGGATTGGCAATCTTGTTGGTGCCTTCCTCGGTGGCTTTGAAGGTCATGAAGGCATTGAAGAGCGAGATGGCAATCTTGGCCTGGCCTTCGTCGCTGATCATGAAGGCCTCCTCGGAGGGGTTGCTGATGAAGCCCACCTCGGTGAGCACCGAGGGGCAGGTGGTCTTGTAGAGCACGAAGAGCTCGGCCTGCTTCACACCGCGGTTGATGGTCTTGAGGTTCTGCTTGTACTGGTTCTGGATGGCCTGGGCCAGGTTGAGGCTCTTGTCGATGAAAGAGTTCTGGAACATGGCCAGCATGACGAAGCTTTCGGGAGCGTTGGGGTCGAAGCCCTTGTAGGCGTCGTTGCTCTTGTAGTCGGACTCCAGGAGGATGTCGGCGTTCTCCTTCTTGGCCACCTCGAGGTTGGCACGGCTCTCGGAGAGACCCATCACGAAGGTCTCGACGCCCGAGGGGGCGGCAGTGGGGTGCGAGTTGGCGTGGATGGAGATGAAGAGGTCGGCTTTGTTGCGATTGGCGATATGGGCACGCTCGGCGAGGGAGATGTCGACGTCGGTGGTGCGGGTATAGATGACCTTCACGTCGGGGTAATTGTCGGCAATAAGCTTGCCGAACTTCTTGGCGATGGCCAGGGTGAGGTGCTTCTCCTGGGTGCGGCCGCCCTGGGCGCCGGGTTTGGCTCCGCCATGACCCGGATCGATGACCACAGTACGCACCTTATAAGTGTCTTTTTTTTGTGAAAAAGCAGGTGCCCAACAGAGGGCCAAAGCGACAAAAAGGGTTAATAAGCGTTTCATTTTCAGTTCAATAATTTTCTGTTTTTTGATTTGGATAAATAATCTTATCTTTGCAAATCGAAAATGCAAAGATACGAAGATATTTTGAATGTTCAAAATAATGTTTTAAAAGAGGCTTGAAAGAGGCAAAAAACATAGCAAAAAAGGTGGTTCTGGCAGCGCTGGCGTTGCTGGCGGCAACCGGCATGCCCGAGGCGTCGGCACAGCAGGACATCGACACGCTGATGCGGGTGTCGAGGAACGCCGTGGACAAGGTCATCAAGTACAAGGCCAAAGACTCTGTGGCCATGGACCTTACGACACGGCGCGCCTACCTGTACAGCGACGGCACCATCGACTACGACAGCATGCTGCTCATGGCCGACCGCGTGGAGGTGGACTTCGACCGCCACACCCTCCATGCCCACGGCACCGCCGACACGGCGGGCAACGTGGTGGGGCGCCCCTTTTTCAAGCAGGACGGCACCGACTACCACGCCGACACCATCACCTTCAACTACGACACCAAGAAGGGCATCATCCAGGGCGTCATCACCCAGGAGGGCGACGGTTTCCTGCACGGCCAGAAGGTGAAGAAGATAAACGACTCGGTGATGTACCTCAGCGGCGGCAGCTACACCACCTGCAACTACGCCCACCCCCACTTTGCGCTGAACTTCACCAAGAGCAAGCTCATAGCCGGCGACAAGATAGTGACCGGCCCGGCCTGGCTGAGCATCGAGGACGTGCCCACGCCTGTGGCGCTGCCCTTCGCCTTCTTCCCCATCACCCACTCGCGCACCTCGGGCGTGCTCATACCCTCCTACGGATGGCAGAACTACCGCGGATACTACCTGCGCGACGGCGGCTACTACTTCGCCCTGGGCGACAACTGGGACCTCGCGCTGCTGGGCGATATCTACACCAACCTCAGCTGGGCCCTGGAGGCCAAGAGCAACTACTACAAGCGCTATAAATACAAAGGAGCCTTCGACGCCCGCTACGGCATCACCTACGAGGGCATACGCGGCGACAGCAACTCCTTCAGCGAGTACACGGACTTCAAGATCACCTGGACCCACGACCAGGACTCGAAAGCCAACCCCTACAGCCGCTTCTCGGCCAACGTCAACCTGCAGAGCCGCAACTACAACAAGAACACCTCCAACCGCAACGACTACTTCAACTCCACCACCACGTCGTCCATCAGCTATACCACCAAGCTGGGCTCCTACCTCAACCTGGCCCTTTCGGCCCGCGAGAGCTACAACGTGCAGACCGGCGTGATGAACATCAAGCTGCCCAGCATCTCACTCTCGTCCATCACCATCTACCCCCTGCGGCGCGCCAACCCCGTGGGCGGCTACCGCTGGTGGGAGAACATCTCGCTGAGCTATGTGATGAACGCCGAGAACAACATCACCGCCGCCGACAGCCAGCTCTTCAGCCGCCAGACCCTCGACGCCATGCAGTACGGCATACAGCACAGCATTCCCCTGTCGAGCAGCCTGAAGGTGCTGAAGTTCTTCAACTGGACCAACTCGCTGACCTACAACGAGCGCTGGCACTGGAGCACCATCGACAAGAGCTACGACAACGCCACCGGCACGGTGACCACGGACACCCTCTTCGGCTTCCGCGCCAACCGCGACTTCAACTTCAGCTCCTCGCTCACCACACGCATCTACGGCATGTTCCAGTACAAATACGGCCCGCTGAAAGCCCTGCGCCACGTCATCAACCCCTCGGTGTCGTTCAGCTACCACCCCGACTTCGGGGCCGAGCGCTTCGGCTGGTGGAAACAATACACCGACACCTCGGGCTACGTGCACCGCTACTCCATCTTCCAGAACAGTCTCTACGGCGGCCCGCCCGACGGCCAGAGCGGCAGCCTGCGCGTCTCCATAGGCAACAACCTCGAGGCCAAATGGCAGAACCCCTTCGACACCACCGCCGAGGTGAAGAAGATACCCCTCATCGAGAACCTGACGCTCTCCATGAGCTACGACTTCGCCAAGGACTCGCTCAACCTCTCCCCCCTCTCGGTCAGCGGCCGCACCACCCTCTTCCGCACCCTGGTGCTGAACTACAGCGGCTCCTTCAGCCCCTACGTCATCGACAGTGCCGGACGCCTGCACAACGAGTTCCTCTGGGAGAAGGAGCGTCGCCTCTTCCGCGCCGACAACTCCACCTGGAGCGCACAGCTCTCCTTCAGCCTGAACAACAACACCTTCAAGCGTGAAGGCTCCTCCTCCCCCACCCCCAACCAGGGCCACCCCACGGCGGCCATCCTGCAGACCCCCTACAACTACAACCCCGTGCTGATGACGGGCGGATACGTGGACTTCTCGGTGCCGTGGAACCTCAGCATCAGCTACACCTTCAGCTACGTCAACACCTTCGTGGCCAGCCTGATGGACATGCAGAGCCAGACCATACAGAGCATCAACCTCTCGGGCAACGTGAGCCTGACCAAGAACTGGCGCATCGCCATGACCACGGGCTACGACTTCGTCAACAAAGGCATGTCCTACACCACCGTGGACATCTACCGCGACCTGCACTGCTGGGAGATGCGCTTCAGCTGGGTGCCCTTCGGCTACTACCAGAGCTGGTTCTTCCAGATCAACATCAAGGCCGACGCCCTGCACGACGTGAAGTACGAGAAGCGCCAGAGCTACCAGGAGAACAACGGATACTATTCGTATTAAATACAAGAAATATGGAAACCAACAAGCTCTACCATTCCATCGGCGAGGTTGCCGAGATGCTGGGCGAAGCACCGTCGGTGCTGCGCTTCTGGGAGACGGAGTTCGACTGCATACGCCCGGTGAAGAACCGTCGCGGCAGCCGCAGCTACACCGAGCACGACATCGAGCTGCTGCGCCGCATCAAATACCTCACCCGCGACTGCGGCTACACCCTCGAGGGTGCCCGCGAACAGATGCGCCAGCGCCCCCTGGAAGACCCCAAAATGGAGCTCGTCAAGCAGCTCCAGGAGGTCCGCAGTTTCCTCGTGGACCTAAAAGAAACCCTCTAAGACTGCAACACGCACTGCCTTAGAGGGATAATCTACTTACCAAAGCCTTATCAAGTCCTTACCATCTCCTTACCAACTCCTACCAAAGTGGGAGTTGGTAGGGTGTTGGTGGGTGTATCGTTGGTGTATCGTTAGAGTAAGGTGGGAGTATAGGGAGAGTATAGTTGTGTCACGGCGTCAGGGGGTGACGGTATAGGGTTCGAGGACGGGGATGCCGGAGAGCTGCCAGCCCTTGCCGCCGGCGGGTTTGCCAGAGTTGAGGGTGGAGACGAAGGCGTCGGTAACGGCTTCGGAGGTGGTCACGGAGGTGATGCCCGCCTGGGTGCCGCCAACCAGATAGCAAGGATCGTAGGTGCCGGGAGGATAGGAACCGAAGAAGAGCGGTGTGCCAGCGGAGGTCTCGTAGCAGTAGCAGTTGATGACGGAGCCGCTGTTGTAGGTGCCCACCAGGCCGCCCACGACGCCGTCGGAGCCCTGGGTGGTGATGTGGGGGATGTAGACGTAGCTGTTCTCGATGGAGCCAGCCAGGAGGTAGGCCGCAATGCCGCCGGCCGAGCGGCGGGGGGCGGAGGTGGAGGTGGTGTGGACTATCTGGGCGTTGACATTGCTGACGAAGCAGTTGATGATCTTGCCGCCGGAGATGGTGTCGACAATGCCGCCCACATTGGGTGAATGGAGCTGGGCGCGGCAGTCGCAATAGTTGATGACGCCGCCGAGCTGCTTGTTGACGATGCCGCCCAGGGAGAGGCTGGTGACGATGGTGTTGTTGATGTAGCAGTGCTCGACGGTACCGCGGTTCTGGTAGACGATGCCGCCCCAGCGCGAGGTGCTGCTGGTGGTGGAGACAGCGTAGTAGCAGTCGCGCACCGTGCAGTCGGCCTGGTTGTCATAGACGATGCCTCCGACGCAGGAGGCACGGCTCACGGTGAAGGGGGTGTTGAGTTCGCACTCCTTGACAACGCCGTGGTTCATGTTGGTGAGGCAGATGACGCCGATGTTGTGGCCCGAGGCGCTGAGGTTGGCCTCGTTGCGGCAGGCGGCGATGGTGCCGCCGTTGTTGGTGACGCAGATGCCCGCCAGGTCGGCGAAGGACGAGGAAATGACTCCCAAAGTGTTGGCGGGACGGTAGGTAAGGATGCAGTCCTTGAGGGTGCCACGGTTGGTGATACAGAAGGGGGAGAAGGCGCTAGCGCCGTTGTAGCTGACCTCGGCCTTCAGGGTGATTCTCTCCACGGTACCAGCGGCATCGACGCTCTCGAAGAGCGGATGGTTGGAGGTGGAGGTGATGCCGGGATTGCTGCTGTTGGAATTGTCCTCGAAGTGGCCTATGAAGTTCTGTATGCCGAGGTTCCAGTTGGTGGAGTTGAGCTCGATGTCGGAACGCATGAGCCAGATGTGGGTGTTGGCAGTGATGGGGACGTTGTTGATGGTGCGGGGGGAGGCGGAGGAGTTGTAGCAGTCGCGGAGGTAGACGAGGTCGGCGGCGGAATAGATGCGGAAGGGGCGTTCGGCGGTGCCGTTGCCGGAGAGGCGCACCATGGTGGTGCCGGAGGTCCAGTTGGTGACCTCGAGGGCGCGCATGTAGGTGATGCCCGAACGGCGCACGCGGGCCGTGAGGTTGCGGGTGCAGACCTTGCCGTTCATGTTCTCGATTTCGACGGTGAGGGCGTAGGTCTTGTTGGCGTCAACAGAGGGGTCGAAGGTGGGCAGGACAAGGTAGAAGGAGATGAGGGTGTCGGTACCGAAGGGACGACCCTCGTCGCCGCAGGAGAGGGTGACGGTGTTGTCGCCACTGCTGCCGGCGGGCACCAGGTAGGGAGCGAAGGTGTTGTAGCCACTGACGTTGAACATGCCCTTGAGCTGCTTGCCGTCGGTGGAGGTGACACGCACTTCCTTGACGTTGCTGACGTCGGAGGAGGTGTTGAGGAACTGGAGGCGCACGATGCCTGCCAGCGACTGGAAGTCGAGGTTGTAGGCCACGCTGCCGGGGTGTTCGTCCCAATGACCGCCGTACCAGGCCACCATGGGGAACACCTTGCGGGCGAAGGTGATGTCGTTGCGCAGGGGCTGCACGGCGGGGAGCTCGATGGAGGCGGAGAAGTTCTTGGAGTTGGGGCTACCGGAGATGACGTTGTGCTCGCTGTAGGGGAAGAGACCAAGGAAGTACTTCGACGACCAGGGCAGCTCGGAGATGAAAGTGCCGTTGAAGTCGGGGTAGTTGGGGCCACCGGTGTTGGTGAGGGTGGCGAGTTCCTGACTGGAGGACTGGTCGGAGGCGATGCTGATGTTGTCGCCCAGTTCCCAATAAATCCACTGCTCGTCGACAAGGTGTACCTTGGCGGCGGGGTCGTCGGTGCTCAGGTTCTCGATGGAGGCGTTGAAGGTGAATGAGCCGTTGCCTTCTTTCTCCTTCTCGCATGAGGAGAGGAAAAGGACCGCGAACAAGAGCGACATGAATATGAAAGTTCTTTTCATGATGATTCTCGATGTTGTTCAGACAATGATTTGAATTAAATGGACCACTCGCCGGCCATCCACTCGCCGTCGTCGTCGGTGACTTCAATCACCTCCTCGGAGGTGCGGAGGGTGGAACCATCGTGGCCCTCGATGAGGGCGTAGTCGGTGTGGAGGGCCACGGAGTTGGCGTAGCCCTCTTCAGGCAGGTAGGAGTATTGCTCCAACTGGGGTTTCAGATATGGTTTCTTCATCGCTTGATAACTTTCTGAATTGTGATACCGTTGGGTGTATGGACACGGATATAGTAGATACCCGAAGGATAGTAGCTGAGGTCGAGGGTGACATGCGAAGCGTCGTAGGTGTCGCGGTTCTGCAGCACACGGCCTTCGTTGTCGTAGATTTCGACGTGCGACATCTGTTCGGCATCGACGTTGACAACGTTGACGGTGGGGTTCGGGTAGACCTTGACCCCGGTCGTCTCGCTGACCTCGACGATATCCTCGGTGGAGCCGTCGGAATGGAAGGTGAGGGTGAGGGTGACGACGCTGTCGCAGCCGAAGGCGGTCTGGAGGGTGTCGGAGAGGACGAGGGAGGCATAGCCGGCGCTGTCGAGGGTGCGGCGCAGGAGCAGAGACTCGGTGGCTGAGACAAAGAAGCCGTAGCCGCTGTAGTCCTCGCCCAGGAGGGCGGTGTCGCTCAGCTGGGTGCTGGTGGCATGGTGGAGGCGGATGAGGGTGACGAGGGTGCTGTCGACCATCTCGACGCTGTCGACGATGGAGAAGGCAAACTCGGTGTCCTCATGGTAGATGGCGCCCTGGTATTCCACCTGCTCGCAACCGTCGACCAGGAGGGTGTCGCTGACGGGGATGAGGTCGGGCTGTCCGAAGAGGGGATAGCCGTCGTGGGCCTCCTCGAGGTCGCTGCGCCAGGTCTTGTAGCGGCCGCCGTTGGCGTTCTGCTGGCGCACCCAGCGGTTGAGGACGCGGGTGAGGTTGTTGACACCATAGACAGGCTGACTGATGGTCACAGCATTGCCCCTGCCGCGGAACGAAGCGTTGTCGCTGAGGCTGGCACTGGGGGCGGCGACGCCCACAGCCTGGTTGGCATCGGAGGCGGCATAGTAGTTGTGGTTGGCGAAGGTGTTGTTGTTCAAAGCACCTGCCACACCGCCATGCGACTGAGAATTGCGCATCACGCCGTAGGAGTAGTTGTTCTCGAGGACGGTGTTCTCGGCGTAGCCCACGATGCCGCCCACGCGCTGCTGTCTCTTGTTTTCAGCCAGGAGCTGCACGTAGTTGTTGGCGAGGGTGGAGGGAGCGCCGTCGGAGTGGAAGAAGATCATGCGGGTGTGCGGAGCCACGCCGTCGAGGTAACCGGCGATACCGCCGATGTAGAGGCCGCTCATGCGCGAGATGTTGAGCACACCGCTGTTCGACACGGAGGTCGAGGTGCCGTGACCCACCATACCGCCGCTGTAGACAGCGTCGCCCACATACTTGGCAGCGGAGGTGGAGTTGGTAATCTCGTCGTGGGCGGAACGGCCAAGGATACCGCCGCTGACGTAGTGGGTGGTGAGGATGGAGGTGGTGCTGGCATTCTCGACTTCGTCGGAGACGGAGCAGTTGTCGATCTTGGAGTGGGTCGAGTTGGCAGCGAGACCGCCCACATAGTGGCCACCGCGGGCAAAGACGGCCTCGAGTTTGATGCCGCTGATCTGGGCGGTGTCGAGGTTGCCGAAGAAGCCCACATGGTACATGGAGGGTTCGTTGACGATGATGTTGCGGATGACCACCTGGTCGCCGACCAGCGGGGTGGTCGAGGAGTCGGTGACCACGCTGGGCTTGCCGACGCCGATGAAGCGGCCGCGGAAGCCGTACTGCTGCGTTCCGACAGGAGTCCAGAGGTAGTCCTTCATGTCGTAGGCGCTGCCGTCGTCCTTCTGGTGGATGAACACCTTGTTGAAGTAGAAGGGACGCACCTGCTGGCCGTTGTAGCCGTTGACTACGCTGACGAGCCAGGCAAGACCGTTCTCGTTGTAGATGTGCACGTCGCCGTTGTAGGTGGTGACATAGCCTGCCGCGGCATCGCCGGCGGCGGCGCGGGTGGTGTAGTCGTAGTTGCCATCGAGCACGGCATGGGCCTCGGCGGCGGTGTTGACATGGTCTTTCCAGTAGTCGTTGGGGCCGTAGTAGGCCACCACGTCGCTGTTGCGCGAGGGAACCACATAGCTGGCGGTCTGCGAATAGTAGGGGTCGAAGTCCCACATGATGAACTTGGTGCTTTCGCTGCGCGGGGTGGTGGTCAGGCGGATGATGTCGCCCTCGCAGAAGAGAAGGTCTTCCAACTCGTGGCCGGTAACCGTCTCGTCGCCGGTGAGGGGATCGACGGTGACCACTTCCTGGTAGACGTAGTCGTTGTCGTCGCCGACCACGCGGGCATCAATGGTACCTGCATTGCGGTTGACCCACACCTTGGGCGTAATCTTGATGGCCTTGTAGTTGCGGGTACCCAGGGCCTTGACGCTGGAGTTGGTGTCCGTCCAGCCGTTGGCGCTGCCGTCGAGGATCGGCACGAAGCGGTCGGGATTGTCGACGTCGATCTTCTTGAGGGTGACCTTGATGTCCTTCTTGAGGGTGCAGAAGCCCGAGACATCCTTGGCCTCGACGTGATATCTGAGGGTATCGGAGAACTCGTGGGGAGTCATGGAGACGTGGGGGGTGAGGAGGGTGTCGGCAATGGCGTCGATGTAGTTGACGTAGTTGCCACCCTTAACCTGGCTGATGAGGGTGTTGTTGACCACAGCGGTGGTGCGGGTCTTGTCGGAGGAACCGCTCCAGGTGTAGGTGTAGGGGAAGAAGCCGCCCTGGACACGATAGATGATTTCATCACCGCCGGTGGGGCAGGTGGCGGACACCAAGGGCTGATAGGTCAGCACATCGCCGGCGTGCAGCGTGCCGTCGTTGTTGTAGGGCAGGTCAACATCGGCAATCTGGTGGTGGAAGGTGGCGCAGCGGTGGAGGAAGATGCGCGAATTGTCGACATTGTACTCGTAGAAGACATTGTAGCCTTCGTCGGAGACAAAATTGTTGTTCACATGAGTGGCCTGCAGGAGGTCGGTGAACTTGTGGCCGAAGGCGAAGCGGATGGTGTCGCGCACATGCTCGCCGGGGAACCACTTGCTGATGCCGATGAGGGTCTTGTCGGGCAGGACGGAGACCATGTCGATCATGTCGCTCTGTTTGTCCTTCATGACAGCGTCGCTTGCATCGGGAGTGCGGGTGAGGAAGACGTTGCGCTTTTCGGCAGTCTTGGTGTAGTTGGTGTCGACCATAAAGCGCACCACATGGCCTGCGGCATTGTAGTTGGTCCAATAGGGGGTGCTACCACTATAAATATAGTTCTTCGTGATGTTGACAGCCGTGGCCTTGTGCGAGGGATTGAGGGTCACGTTGCCGCTGTCGACATAGATGGCGCCGTTGGTGGGATGGTCGACCACCTGGGCCGGGACGAAGTTGTTCTCGATGTCGACCGAGTTGACAAAGACAAGGTTGCCGCCCTTGGTGACGCTGACGGCGCTGCCGCGGCGCTTGATGTCGGTGTCGGTGTAGGCGTTGTAGTTGCTGTGCAGCGAGGTGCCGTTGGCCAGGGTGACGGTGCCGCCGTCGTGCACGGCGATGATGGGGCCGTAGACCTGGTTGGTGTCAAGGCGCTTGTGGGAATCGAGGGCCGGGGTGTTCAGGGTGGCGTTCCAATACTCGGGGTACTGGGAGCCGGACTCGCCGGTGATACGGCCCACACTGCCACCGCCGAAGTCGACGAACGTGGCGCTGAGCATACCGTCGTCGGTGCTGACGTCGATCATCGTGCCGCGGAACACACCGCACTCGCCCGGCAGGTCGTGGTGGTGGCCGGTGTAGCGGATGACGGGCACGGCGAAGTAGTCGACGCCGCGGATGGAGACAGCATTGGTAATCTTCATGGTGTCGATGATGGCTATGACGTCGCCCTCCTCATAGATGCTGGCGTCGAAGGCCTGCATGAAGTTCTGCAGGTACTTGCTGGGACGCTTGCCGATCTTCTGGGTGTTGCCGGGATCGACATCGGCCAGCGAGCCAGGTGTGAGGTGTATGCCGCCACAACGGTCGACATGGTCGGCCGAGGCCAGGAAGATGGTGTCGCCTACCGTACGGCACTTGACGTTGACACGGATTTTGAACTTACTGGTGTCGACAGGGTTGTAGGCCGTGAAGTGGAGGTCGAGGTGACCCACCACACCGTCGGGGTAGACCTTGTTGCCATCGTAGGTGAGCGAGAGGTTGAGGGCTGCGAGGCCACGGCCGTCAAGCTCGCCGATGTGCAGACCCTGGCCGGTGAGGCCGATGTTGTCGTAGTGAGCGCAGGTGGCGGAAGAGCCGGACTTCTTACTGAACTGCATCGTGGCTGTCTTGGAGGCACCGGTGTAGGGCATGGCGGTCGAGAAGACGTCGGCGGCGGTGTCCTGGTTGATCATATGCCAACCCACGGTGGAGGTGAGGGTCGACGAGATGTTGTCCATGGGCTGCACACCCACGCGGAAGACATTGGGATCTGTTGCACTGATGACGGCGGCGGAGTCGCCCGTCAGCAGGAAGTCGGTGGCGTCGCAGTCCTCAGGCCACCAGGAGATGGAATCGAGGTAGAGCTCGCGCGAGTGCAGCGTGGCGGGCAGCACGGCCTTGCGGATGAAGGTATTGCTGCGGCCTTCGTTGTACATGGCCAGCAGGTCGTACTCCATGTCCTTGAACTTCTCCAACAGGGTGGCGATGGTGATGGCCACGTTGATGGGCTGGTTGAGGTTGGAGTCGAGGTAGGTGGGGCTGCCGGGGTTGACGATGGCACCGGTGTTGGTGGAGATGTCCGAGCCATTGTAGTTGGCACGTTTCGGCACTGCCTTGTACTCGTCGAGGGTGAAGTACACCGTGCCGAGCATGGTGCTCGAGAAGTTGGTGCTGTAGGTCAGGTAGAGGTCCATGACGGGCGAGGCGTTGACGTCCGCACCCACCTGGGCGGAGTAGAAGTTCTGTATGATGTTGACGTGGTTGTTGCCGGAGATGGCGGTACCGCCCTGGTTCCACGTGCCGCTGTAGGTCTCGGGCGGGGTGTAGGTGTTGGTCCCGGAGGAGGCGAAGTTCTTGCCGGAGGTCATCACGAGGCCAAAGGTAGTGGCGGGGTTGTCCTGAATGAGTTTCACGCCACGGAGGTCGCTCCGCGAGGAGCCGTCCGCGAGGGCCGGCTGCTCCCAGGTACCCTGGGCGGGGTTGGTCTGAGCCACACTGGGGTCGGTGCCTACGCCGCTCCAGCTGACGGGGTGCCAGGTTCTGTCGACGAAGCGCAGCACGGCGTTGTCGTCCTCGATGGTGACGCCGTCGGTGCCCAGACGGTAGTAGTGGCCGGGCGTGGTGGGCGGCAGGACGAGCTCGGCATGGGCCAGAGCCAGGTCGTAGTTCCTGCTGGTGGAGTCATCGTAGAGTTTCACCTTCTTGTCGTCCTGCGGCAGCAGCTCGGGCTGGGCATGGGCCAGCAGCACGGCGAAGCGCGTACGCTTGCCATGACCCACCGACCACACGCGATAGGCGTCAATATAGTTGTTGTAGGGGTACTCGGCCTCGTTGCGGTTGCTGCTGGAGCAGGCGCCCCACACGATGGAGGTGCCGCTCTGCTCGGAAATGACGAGGTTGGAGTCGACGCAGGACGACATGAAGCCGCCGTCGTTGATATTGAGGGAGGCGGTCTTGGGACGGGCCGTGACCACGGCGTTGGTGCCCGTTTCGGCAAAGAGGTAGCCGAAGCCTTCAACAAAGCCGTAGCCTCCCTCGGTGGTCATGATGTCCACATTGACACCGTTGTTCACCACCATGGCGGCATACTTTTTGGTCACGGGGTCGATGACGCGCAGGCGGTCGCACACCTGCATGTCGTTGCGGCACTGGTTGGGGTCGTTGACGATGAGGTCCTGATTGGTGGTGTGCACCAGGTTGCCGTCGCCGTCAAGTTCGTCCTCATAGAAGTGCAGCTGGGCCACCTCGGTCATCACGGCGTTGAGGTCGATGACGTTGTATCCGCGCACCTTGACGGTATCCACACGCATGATGGTCAACTGCTGCGAAGGATAGGCCGAGGCGGCGTCCGTGGCACCGCTGTAGAAGATGGCGGTGTTCCACAGGTAGAGTTCGTCGGCGCGCTGGATGGAGCGCAGGGTCTTGGAGGCATGGCAAGAACTGTAGTCCACGGCACCATAATTATATACATGGATGCTGTTGTGCACATCGCCGCCCTGCACCGAGGTACCGGAACCGATGATGGAGTTGGCGATGTCCATGGTGGGCAGCGTGCTGGTGGAGGAACCCTGGGTGTTGTAGCCCTCGCCGTCGACGTAGATACGGCTTTCGCCGCCGTAGAATCCGGGCACGCGGAAGTCGAAGCTGCCGTCATTGCTACCCCAGTTGGCGCCGCCGTAGACCGAGGCGTCGAGGATGACGTGGCCGGGCGTCAGCGCCGGGCTGACACCGTCGGTCTCGCCGGGCTTGAAGTTGGTATAGCTGTCGACGCTACCGGCAATGTCGCGTTCCCACACCTTGCTGTTCTCGATGGCCTTGGAGCCCACATTGACGTACACCGAGCCATAGGTGTTGCCTTGGTAGCCGGCACCGTAGACCGAAGCCTTGACGATGCCGCCGGCAATATTCAAGATAGAAGAGGGACGCAGGGTGGTGTTGGCTGCCGGGTCGGCGGAGGTGCCCTCGGCACACTCGGCGGGGTAGCCGTCGTTCACACGCTGGCTGCCACCGTAGACCGATTCCTTGACGTCGCCGCCATCCATGTTCAGCACCTTCAGGCCGTAGACCAGCTGCTTGTTCTTGCCGCTGGCGCCGGCATAGATGTTGTTGTCGAAGGTGCCGCCGTGCACGTTGACCACAATGTAGGAGTACTTCGTCGGGTCGTCGTAGGCCGTGGCCATGGTCTGTGCTGTGTCGGGGGTGCGGTAGTTGACGGTGCCGTCAGGACCCTCGTCCACGGGCGTGGTGATATGCTCGCCGAGGTCGTTGGTCTTCAAGCGCCAGGTGGTACCCATCAGGCCGCCGCCGAAGAGGTTGGAGTCGACGTGGCCGTCATAGAAGTTGATCTCCACAAACTCGGTATTGGGCAGGGTGTTGCGCTTGGGGATCCAAATCTTGGGCGTGCCGCCGAAGGGCTGCACGGAGTAGTCGTAGTCGCCGTTGCCGGCGCCGTAGATGGAGCCGTACTTGCCGGAGTAGATGTTCAGGACACTGCGGAAGACACTGCCCGTATAGTCGTTGCCGCCGAAGACCTGGAAGGCGTTCTGTGCGCTGCCGAGGTCGGAGCCCTCGAGGGTGAGGGTGGCGGTGCCGAAGACGTGCGAGCCCCAGCAGCCGCCGTAGATGGCGTCGAAGGGTTCGTCCCAGGTGTCGAAGACGTGTATGTAGGTGTTCTCGACGTCGCCGCCGCGGCCGCCGCCGTAGGCCTTGGCCGAGGCCAGGTCGTTGGCGTGGTGCAGGTGCACATAGGTGCCGCCCTCGACGCCGTCGCTGTGTTCAGGCTTGGCCACATTGCCGCGGTGGGTCTGCTGCAGGTGCTCCCAGTCGCCCTCGCCGCCGCCATAGACGGCGCCGTTGATGGTCAGCTGGTCCGGCGTCAGCTTGGCGGGGCACACACGGTCGTTGACCTCCACGCGCGTGGCGCGGCAGTCGCCCATCGATCCTCCGCCATATACATTATTATCTATAGTGCCGCCGTAGAGGTTCACCGTGGTGGAGTCGACGAAGGGCATGCCGGTGCTGTGAGCCGAAATCAGTTTGGAGGCATCGTCGTGGTTCGAGCCGAAGGCGTAGACGGCAAAGTCGTCGTTGCCTTCGGCGTCGTTGCCGAGGAAGTCGTAGTCGTAGCGGCCGTTGGAACCGCCGTAGATGTTGTTCACCTTGCCGCCGCTGACGTCGATACGGGTGTTGCCGTAGACGTTGCCGCTGATGTCGTTGCCGCCGTAGACGTAGTTGATGCCTTCGGCCTGGGTTTTGCGGATGTCGATGTAGGCCATACCGCGCACGTCGGCCTTGCGGCAGCCACCGAAGAGGCTGTCGGTAATGGTCACCTGGTCGGTGTTCACCAGCACGTAGGTGGACACGCCGTTGACCTCCTCGTCGCAGATGTCGAGGAAGTCCTCCGAACCGTTCATGCTGCCGTTGTTGCCGCCGCCGAAGACGCTCTTCACCTTGCCTTTGGTGAGGATGATGTCGGGCACGCAGCTCTCCATGTTCTCGCGGTTGTTGCCGCCGAAGATGGTACCCACGGTCAGCTGGTCGGTCTTGCTGTTGAAGAGGATATGTACGTTCTCGCGCACACCCACGCCGTTGCCGCCGCCGAAGACGGTGTCGATCCTACTGGTGTTGTTGGTGTTGATGTCCACGAAGACGGAGGTCTGCAGGGGCGTCACCTCGGTGTACTCGAAGTGGCACACGGGGCCGGGCACGAGGCTGCCGACGTTGTCGTAGTCGTAGTCGCCGTTGCCGGAGCCGTAGACGCAGTTGATCTTGACGGAGTCCTCCAGGAGGAGGTAGGTGGAGTAGGCGGCGTTGTAGGTGCCGTCGCCAGCGTCGTAGTTCAGGTGCGTGCCGTCGGAGGCCTTGTAGTCGGCCTCGCTGATGGCCGCATGGACGAGGTTGCCTTCCTTGTCCCTCACCTCGGGCTGCGAGTAGGCGCCGAAGCTGTTGAGCGAACCCATACAGTCGTTGCCGGCGTAGAGGGAGCCGAGGATCTTGGTCTTGCCACCCACGGCGGCATAGCCGCAGCCGTAGAGGTAGGAGAGGTAGCCGCCGCCGTAGGCGTTGCCGTCGCCGTAGTTGAAGCCCACACCGTGGTGCGTCTCGCTGCCCACGACCGTGTTGCCGCTCATCTGCACGTGGATGGTACCCTTCTGGTAGCCGCCCAGCACGTTGAGGTTGCGCTCCACGCCGCCGACGGAAATCTTGGGATTCGAGCCGTCGAGGAAGCCCACGTGGGCTTTCACGCCGCCGCCGTAGGCCGAGAAGAGCACCTTGCCGCCGTTGAGGTAGAGGTTGGTATGGTTGTGCGTGGGCACCAGCAGGCCGACGTATTCGTCGTGCGGGTCGTAGGCCTCGAGGTTGTAGTCGCCCAGCAGGTATTCGTCGCCGCCCAGGTAGCGGCCGTTCTTGCTGCAGTGGTAGTAGCCGTCGCTGCCGCCGTAGACATCCTGCAGCACGAGGGCCTTGCGGTCGATAACGGCGTAGGAACCTTCGCCAAGCTCCGATCCCACGTCGCCGCTGATGTCGTTGCCGCCGTGGGCATAGCCGAACACGCCGCCGGAGAGCCACAAGGCGGTCGAACCCTTGACGTTGGCCATGCGGCAGCCGCCGTAGATTTGCTCAACAATGATGCGCGATTTGGGTTCGCTGTGCACCACGGTGCTGATGACCGTGGGACGCTGGAACTTCCAGCCCGCAAAGGCCACCTCGGCGCTGTCGCGGATCATGGGCACGGTGCGGTAGTCCTCGGCGAAGTTCATGTCGCCGGCGTTGCCGCCGCCGTAGACGGCGCTGATGCCGCCGGCGTTGAGGTTGAGGGTGGCGATGGTGGCCATGGCGGCACGGTTGTTGCCGCCGAAGAGCACTCGGATGTTATAGCGGCCGATCTCGGTGTTGAAGCGGTCGGGGCTTTGGTTGACGAGGTTGTCGTAGTTGTCCCACTCGTGGCCGGACGCGGCCTCGGCATTGTAGAGGGGCTTGTCCACCAACGCGCCGCCCTCCCACTGCTTGGTGATGGAGTCGTTGTCGAAGATGAAGTTGGCGCCGGTGCAGTTCACCGTGCCCACGGGACGGTTCACGTCGGCCATGTTGCCGCCCAGGTAGCAGGTGTCGATCATGCCGCCGGTGATGGTGACGTTGGCATGCGATCCGTCCACCAGGTTGCCGCCGCCGAAGAGGTAGCGGATACCGAACTGGCGGCCGTAGCCGGTGAAGTAGGTGTTCTCGATGCCCTTATGGGTGGTGAGCTTGGTGTTGTGCACATTGACAAAGACCGTGGAGGTGTTGGCCACGGAGCCGCCGTAGTTGTTGCCGCCGAAGACGGTGAAAATCGAGCCGCCGTAGATGTCCATGGAGACAGCATTCGCGGGATTGTTCACCTCGTTGGAGGTGATGCCGATGAAGGCGTTCTCGGCACCGCCATAGAGCGAGTCGATGAGGATGTAGTCGTTGCCGGCGTAGCCGGCGACACCCACAGTGATGTGGGCCGTGCGGATGTAGGGCACGGTGCCGTTGCCGTGGGAGCCGTCCTCGCTCTGGTCCACATCCTCGGGGTCTCCGATGACGGGGTCGTACTTGAAGCACACCTCGTCGGAACCCACCACCAGACTGTCGGCGGGCCACTCCAAGAAGGCGGTGTCGACGGTAGACCAGGTGTTGGTGTAGCCAGCGCGGGTCGTGGGCACGGTGTTCCACTTGTAGACAGCGCCGCAGACCTCGGTCTGTTGCTTGCGGTAACGCTTGTGGGGGGTGCCACCGATGGAGGTGTCGCCAATGGCCACATAGCCCTGGGCCAGGATAGCGGCTTCATCGGTAGCGGGATCGAAAGCGGGGTTGTTGACAATCAACGTGTCGTAGCGGCTGGTGTTGGCATTGCCGAAATAGTAGTTCTGATACTTCAGGGCCGTGGAACCGTGGCGGTAGGGGTAGCCGTACATGGGGCTCAGGTTGATGCCGCGGTAGGTATAGTAGCCGCAGCCGCCGCCGTAGGCATAGCCTATGTGCACGGGGTGCGTGGCGTCGGTCTTCTCGGTGCCCAGCTTGATGGTGGCGCCCACGCTGCCCTGCACCCAGCCGGCAATGTCGTTGCCGCCGTAGAGGGCGTAGATGGAGTCGGTGCTGTGCACGGTGACGTTGGTGTTGCCGCTGACGTTGGCCATACGGCCGCCGCCGACCACATAGCCCTTGATGACGGGGGCGTGAGTGGGCTCGGGGAAGGGCACATGCGCCACCTCGGCGGAGAAGTCGAAGTGCACGCTGTCCTTCTGCACCACACCGTTGGTGTAGGTGACGGTGTAGTAGATCCAGCCGCCGGTACCGGCATTGGGCACGCCCTTGCAGTGCACGTGGAACTGGCCGCCCACGGTGGCGGTGTCCACCCAGCGCAGGGCGCTGCGGGTGATGCTGAAGTGGCTGCTGGCCACCACGACGGTCTGGTTGGTCGGGTCCGGAGGATTATCCTTGCGCACGAAGGGGTCGGTCTCCCAGTAGTAGAAGGTGCGGGTGGTGGCCGTACCGGCGCTGCCGAAGCCCGGGTCGCTGCGCAGGCGGTAGTTGGAGTTCATACCGTAGTGGTCAAGCTCTTCGACATACTCGTAGTAGCCACTCGTGACGGGCACACCACCGGTGGGGATGGAGAGCTGGGGCGTGGCCAGGAGCGTGTCGCCGTACTTGAGGGTGGTGTGGTTCAGGGTGAGGTCCGTCAGACCCTGGCCGGCGGGGAAGTTGACGCTCTTCTCGTGGAAGGTCACCTCGACAGGCAGGTACAGGGCGCCCTGGCCGGCGGGACGCCACGAGGTGTCCCCACCCGGAACCACCACGGGAACGGCGTCGCAGTAGGTAATCACATCGTCGGGACGGCGCACTTGGCTCTCGGGACGCGAATAGGTGTCGCCCGACATGCGCCACACGCCGTTCTGCGGGTCGTCATAGTGGCCCGTGGTGTCGTACATGACCCAGTAGTAGGCCTCGTGGCGCTGACCGTGACGGTAGGTGATGTCCGTGATGGCGGCGCCGACGTCCCAGTTGAAGAACTTGGAGTAGTAGGCCGTCGAGGCTCCCACCTCCACCTTCTCCACACGCAGCTCGTTGCGCGTGCCGATGAGGTAGTAGCGGTAGTTGCCCCACTCCTGGAAGTAGTATCCGGTGTAGCCCGTGCGGCTCCACACGCAGTAGCGGTTGAAGTCGGCCTGGGGTGTGTTGACGATGCGGGGATTGGCGGGGTCGGTCTGGATGTCGAGAGCCAGGTAGTACTGGCCGATGTGCGTGTGCAGATTGATAGGCGAGGCGGCATGGATGTGGATCTCCGCGCCGTTGCTGCTGCCAGCCAGCAGCACGTCGGTCTCCACCTCGCTGCCCTCGGGGCCTTCGAGCCACATGTGGGTACCGTTGCTGAGGGTGTAGTGCAGCGTGGAGCTCTCGCCCGCAATCTGTTCGTCGCGCTGGGCCTGCACATTCACGGGCAACGCCACGGCGGCAACGAGCGCCAACAAGACCAAGGCCTTGCAAAAAGTAGTCAGGGATAGACGATGTTTCATATTCTCCATTCTGGGTTTCATTCTGTTAGTTTCTGTCATTTTTTCTCTTTCAATATGACACATCGATATATTTTTCCCAATACACAATACACCCACAAAAACGTGATATATAATAATATATACCGCGAATACATAATGTGTCCAACTTGCAAAAATACACAAAAAATCCGAATCTGCAAACAATTAACACGAAATTAACAAAAAAGCACGGCAAGACGGAGACGCGGCATGCCGCGTCTCTACAGGCGAGGACGTCCCACAACCCCCAATGTAGAGACGCAGCATGCCGCGTCTCTACAGATGAGGACGTCCCACAACCCCCAATGTAGAGACGCAGCGTGCTGCGTCTCCCGATTGGCGGGGTCCGAGAGGGGTCGAAGAGGTACATAATTCGGCATTTCTTATAT
>DFIZ01000085.1:36226-40746 GCA_002372855.1 Bacteroidales bacterium UBA3684 | reverse complement strand
TATATAGGAACTATATGAGAAGGGCCGAATTTGGTAGGTCGGAGGTGGGTGGTAGGAGGTAGGATGGAAGGGGGTGGGAGGCGGTTTTTCGGGCGCGAGGGGGGCTGTTTTGTTTTTTTTGTGTATATTTGCATTTCGTATTGTTGTTTCTGAAAATGGCATGGTGTTAAAAAACAATGTGATATGAAGATATTGGGATTGATGTCGGGCACCTCGCTCGACGGCGTCGACCTGGCGCTCTGCGACCTTGACGAGGGCGGCTACCGTGTGCTGGCGGCCGAAACGGTGCCCTACAGCGCCGAATGGCGTCAGCGCCTGGCCACGCTGGAGAACGCCTCGGCTTTGGAGTACGCCCTGGCCCATGTTGAGCTGGGCCACCTCTACGGGCAGATGGTCAACCGTTTCCTGAAGGACAAGGAACGTCCCGAGGCCGTTGCTTCGCACGGCCACACCATCTTCCACCAGCCGCAGCGCGGCCTGACGACCCAGATAGGCGACGGCGACGCCATCGCCGCCGAGACGGGCCTGGTGGTGGTCAGCAACTTCCGCACCCTCGATGTGGCCCTCGGCGGCCAGGGAGCTCCGCTGGTGCCCATAGGCGACGAGATGCTCTTCGGCCAGTACGACGCCTGCCTCAACCTCGGCGGCATTGCCAATATCAGTTATAAGAGGAAAGTGGAAAGTGGAAAGTGGAAAGTTGGGGAGAGGGTGGCCTATGACATCTGCCCGTGCAATATGCCGCTCAACCGGCTGGCCTCCATGCTGGGGCTGCCCTACGACAAGGGCGGCGCCAACGCCCGTGCCGGCGAGGTGCACACCTGCCTGCTGCACGAGCTGGACTCGCTGGAGTACTACTCGCTGCCGGGGCCGAAGTCGCTGGGCAAGGAGTGGTTTGTGGGCGCGTTCTGGCCCGTTGTCAAGGGGTTCCTGGGGCTGACGCCGTCGCAGTCGCAAGTGCGCGACGCCCTGGCCACGGTCACCGCCCACACGGCCCTGCAGATTGCCCGCGTGGTGGACAGCCATGGCATCCGTTCGTTGCTGGTCACCGGCGGCGGCGCCTGGAACAGCCACCTGCTGGAGCTGCTCGGCGAGCGTTGCCCGGAGGTGCGGATTGTGGTCCCCGACGCGCTGACGGTCAACTACAAAGAGGCCGTGGTCTTTGCCCTGCTGGGCTACCTGCGCCTGGGCGGCAGGGTGAACACCCTGCGCAGCGTCACCGGCGCCCGCTGCGACTCCGTGGGCGGCACGGTGAGCGGACTGCTCCCCAAAATGTAAAATTTGTTAAAAAACGCCCTGCGGTGTAATATTCCGCCCGTTTTTTCCGTCTAATATAAACAGATAAAACGGAACAGGCAGGCTATGACACCCCACACCCTCGACGACTATGCACGCTACGAAATGGTGCTCCAGGACTTTGGAGGCCATATCCAGCGCTACTGCATCCGCCATGCCCACTCGGCCGACGAGGCCCGCGAGCTGATGCAGGAGGTGATGGCGTCGGTGTGGAACAGCATCGGAGGGCTGCAGGCGGAGACGCCGCGGCAGGTCAACAGCTGGCTGAAGCGTGTGATGCGCTCGGCGGTGAGCGACTGGTTCCGCCGCCGGCGGATGGACACCGTGCCCATCGACGAGGCGGCCCATGTGGCCGTGGATTCCGGCGGGGACAACGAGCTGGTGGAGGAGTTGCTGGCATGCCTCGACGAGGAGGAGCAGCGGCTCATGCGCCGGCGCATGGAGGGATACACCGTGAAGGAGTTGGCCGTGGAGCAGGGCGTCAAGCCCAACGCCTTGGCGCAGCGCTTCTTCCGCATGATGGAAAAAATGAAACAATATGCAAGAGATGAATACAATGCAAAAGGATAACGCCGTGGAGCTGCTGATGGCCGAGCGCATACGTCGCGGCGCCGAGCAGCGGATGCTCGGCGTCGCCGCCGAGGGCTACCGCCGTGCGCGGAGGCGCACGGCGGTGGTCAACACGCTGGTGGCTGCAACGGCCGTGGGCGCCGTGGCGCTGCTGGCTCAGCTGCCGCAGCCCGACGGGCTCTACGTCTCCGACCTCGGCCACCGCTCCGTGGCTCTGCTGAATGTGGACGATATATTGAATTCTAAAGTATGAAACGCAGCACGCTCATCATCCTCGTTCTTTCCCTGCTGCTGGTGGGCAGCGTGGCGGCGTGGCGCTTTGTGCCGCGCCAGGTCGACGGCGACGAGATCTTCCACCGCTACGTGGGTCTCGAGGATGTGTGCGTCACCTATATCCGCGACAAGAAGGTGGGCGACAGCATCCGCGTGCCCGTTGTGCTGCTCGAGGCCGAGAGCGAACACGGATGGGAGGTGCTCGACAGCCTCTTCGGCTACACGGCCAGTAGTGAAAAGTTATTGGCCGAAATCATGGCAAACCCCGACATTCCCGACTGGGTGATAGAGCTTTATCAGGATGAGACGCCTTCTGTGGAAGTGTATCGTGCCCCACGCAACAACCCGGAGCGGAAGATTGAAGCGGGTGCAGGCAGGGAGGACGATGTGATGGTGTATATACAGGCCTACCGCCGGCGCATCACCATCGTGGCGCCGCCGAATGTGCATGACGGCGTTGTCGCCACTTCCGATGCCATAAAGGAAACCGACCGAGATACCAAGAAGATGCAACAGGCGCTCTTCGATGAGGTTGTGGGCGACCTGGAAGCCATCGACAGTACGAAGCAATAATTTCTTAAACCATACAACACATGAAACACACAACAACACTTTTGGCGCTTATCCTGCTGCCGCTGGCGGCAGGGGCGCAGGAGGCGGTGGCCGCTGGCGGCGGCACCGCCGAGGGCGGAGGCTATGCGCTGACCTACAGCGTGGGGCAGACGGCAGTGGCCACCGCCGCCGACGGGCAGCTGCGCGAAGGCGTGGTGCAACCCCTCGTGGTCGAGGAGGTGGGCGTGCCCGGGGGCGCGGAACTCTCGTCGGCGGTGACCGTCTTTCCCAATCCCACCATGGACGGGGTGACAGTCCGCCAGGCGGGGCCTGATGCCGGCGGGACGCCGGCGCTCCAGGTGAAGGTCTATTCGCAGTCGGGTCAGCTGCTCGGCACCGTGCAGGGCAGCGACAAAGGGGACGTGCACATCGACCTCGGCGCCTATGCAGCAGGCGTGTATATGCTGCAAGTCAATGAAAAAACTTTTAAAATCACCAAACTATGAAGAAAATAGCATTAATCGCCACCGCGATAACTTTCCTTTTTCAACTTTCCACTTTCCACTCTGCGCATGCCCAGGCTCCGCAGGGCTTCACCTATCAGGCCGCTGTGCGCGACGCGCAGGGCCGTGCCGTGGCTGGCCGTCAGGTGACAGTGCGCATAGCGTTGGTGCAGGGCACGGCCCTCGGCACCGAGAGCTACGCCGAGATGCACCAGCCCACCACCGACGCCGCGGGCCTCTTCACCATCACCGTTGGTCAGGGCAACGCCTTGACCAACTGCACGATGGAGTCTTGCGTCGACTGGGCCGCCGGCCCGTGGTTCCTCCGTTCGCAGGTGGACCCCGAGGGTGGCCAGAACTTCACCCTCAGCACCACGCAGCAGCTGATGTCGGTGCCCTACGCCCTCTATGCCGCCAATGTGCAGCACGACACCGTGGTGGTGCGCGACAGCGTGGTGGTGCATATCGTTGACAGCGTCATTGTGCACCATCGTGACAGCGTGGTGGTGCACATACGCGACAGCGTGGCTGTGCATTACGACACCACGGCCTTCAATGCCGACACGGTGTGGATGACCGATTCCATCGAGGGCATGCTGCCTGGCCGTTTCTCCATCAACGGGTTGGAGCAGGTCTCCTTTGCCTGTGGCAACCTGCAATACAAGCATGACGGCAGCCGTCGATTCGCCCTGCACCAGTACGATGCCCTGGGTTCGCTCAACAACTACTATTCGCAGTCGAGCTACGACGGATGGATGGATTTGGTGTTGCGCTCGACTGGCGGATGGGGTGTCGATGGGGCCATCGAAGGCGGCGGCGACTCGGTGGGACTGTGGCGTGTGCTGTCGAGCGAGGAATGGAATTATATCCTCACTGGACGAAACAACGCTGACAGCCTCAAGGCTTGTGCCACGGTGAACGGGGTGCTGGGACTGCTCCTGTTGCCCGACAATTGGCAGCTCCCCGACGGGCTCGATATGGTGATGGCCGCCGGTAGCAGCGTCAACGTCTACACCGCTGCCCAATGGGCTATACTGGAGGCGGCAGGCGCCGTGTTCCTGCCTGCGGCCGGATATGTATATGATTACGGAAATGTGCAGTCCATGGGATCGCTGGGATACTATGCCACCAATACGATATACAGCAGCGTCAGCGGGTCCTTCTACCAGGTGTATTTTGTTCCGGGCAGTTGCTTTATTAACACGACATCCACCGGGAGTAGTACCAATCGCGTCAGCGTGCGTGCGGTACACGACATACCGCGCTTCTGAAAAGAGGGCGAAAATGAATGGTTTTAGTGTTTGAAGGGGCCCGGGGCGGCGAGCTTTG
>DFIZ01000085.1:0-36106 GCA_002372855.1 Bacteroidales bacterium UBA3684 | reverse complement strand
GCCATGTCGGAAAAAGTTAGTACTTTTGCACCCGCTTTCAAAGAAAAGATGGCGGGATAGCTCAGCTGGTTAGAGCGCTGGATTCATAACCCGGAGGTCATCAGTTCAAGTCTGATTCCCGCTACATGCAAAAAGACAGGAAACACAATGCTTCTTGTCTTTTTTCTTTTGTCGATGCAATATTTAGTGCCTTTGCGCGTTAATAGATTATTATGGACGACAAGCATCTTTACAGCAACTTCGAATATGATTCGGCGCTGAGTGTGGCTCCCGGCGTCAAGCAGCCCGACCAGGTGAGCAGCAGCTACGTGGAGCGCATGCGCGCCCTGCGCAAGCAGGAGCCCTCGGTGGAGGAACTCGTCAGCGGCATACGCCATGGCGACCGCACCCTGCTGAGCCGTGCCATCACCCTGGTGGAGAGTTCCCTCTTCGCCCACCAGCAGAAGGCCCAGCAGGTGATAGAGCGCTGCCTGCCCTACAGCGGCAAGAGCGTGCGCCTGGGCATCACCGGCGTTCCCGGCGCGGGCAAGAGCACCCTCATCGAGGCCTTGGGCAAGTGGCTCACCGCCCACAACCACAAGGTGGCCGTGCTGGCCATCGACCCCAGCAGCGAACGCTCGCGGGGCTCTATCCTCGGCGACAAGACGCGCATGGAGGAGCTCTCCGTCGACCCCAATGCATTTATTCGTCCCAGCCCCTCGGCGGGCTCGCTGGGCGGCGTGGCGCGCAAGACACGCGAGATCATCACCCTCTGCGAGGCGGCGGGATTCGACGTGGTCATCGTCGAGACCGTCGGCGTGGGCCAGAGCGAGGTGGCCGCCCATTCGATGGTGGACTTCTTCCTGCTGCTGCAGCTGGCCAATACCGGCGACGAGCTGCAGGGCATCAAGCGCGGCATCATGGAGATGGCCGACATGATAGCCATCAACAAGTGCGAGCTGGACCCTCAACGCTCGGAGCTCTCGGCTGCGCAGTTCCGCAACGCCCTCCATTTGTTCCCCATGCCGGAGAGCGGATGGACCGTCAAGGTCTCCCTCTGCTCGGCCTACACCAAGGAGGGGGTCGAGGACTTGTGGAACTCCGTGATGGACTACGTCACCTTCACCAAGGGCAACGGCTATTTCTACCGGAAACGCCAGCAGCAGAACCTACGCATCATGACCGAAGCCATCGAGAACGGCCTGCGCGAACGTTTCTTCAACGCCCCCGGCATGGAGGAGCGCATCGAGGCCTTCAGCAAGGACATCCTGGAGAACAAGATAAGCCCCTATGCGGCGGCGGACCAATTGTTGGAAATGAAGAATTAAGAAGAAGGAATAAGCATTGGTCTACATTCACGTACCCTTCTGCCATCGGAAGTGCACCTATTGCGCTTTCTACTCGCATGGAGCGCCGTCGCCGCGCCGGATGACTGCATACGTCGACGCGCTTCTTGAAGAAATGGAGCGTCGCAAGAGCGAGCAGGCGCATCCGATACGGACAGTCTACCTCGGCGGCGGCACCCCCAGCATACTGCCGTTGGAAGAGCTGGCACGTATTGTGGAGGGGCTGTGGAGGTGCTTCGACCTGTCGCGGGTGGAGGAGGCCACCATCGAGGCCAATCCCGAAGACCTCACGCCGGAATATCTACTGGGCCTCAAGGAACTGGGTCTTTTCAACCGCCTGAGCATCGGCATACAGAGCCTCGACGACGAGATGCTGCGCCTCATAGGCCGCCGCCATACCGCCGCCCAGGCCTTCGACGCCCTGGAGCGTGCCCACGAGGCGGGGTTCCACAACATCAGCGTGGATTTCATTTACGGCCTGCCGAAGGAATTCCCATTTTCAACTTTCAATTTCCAATCGGTTACTCACCTCTCCGCCTATGCCCTCACCGTGGAACCCGGTACGGCGCTGGCCAGGCAGGTGGAGCAGGGGAGGGTGGCGCTGCCCGGCGAGGACGAGGTGGTGCGCCAGTACCACGAATTCTGCCGGGCCTTCGAGGCGCAAGGCTTCGGGCAATACGAGATATCCAACTTCTGCCGTCCGGGCTTCCATTCGCGCCACAACAGCCGCTACTGGGACCGCACGCCCTACCTCGGCCTCGGCCCTTCGGCGCACAGCTTCGACGGCCAACGGCGCATGTGGAACAGCCCTATGGATCTGGATAATGGAGGGTGGAAAATGGAAAACGAGGAGGTGCTCTCCGAGGCCGACGCCTACAACGAGCTGCTGATGACGGCCCTCCGCACCACCCGCGGTATCCCGATGGCCATGGTTCCCGACAAATATAAAAAAGAGCTGCACCAGAAGATGCAGCCCTATATCGAATGCGGTTGGATAACCGATGAAGAAAACCACTACCGTCCCACTCGCGAAGGATTGCTCCACGCCGACGGCATGGCCGCAGAACTATTCGTCGCCTGAGGTCTCGTCGTCGGGGGCGTATTCCTCGACGGTGGGAGGTTCGGCGTAGATGTTGTCCTTGATGATGTATCCTTTGTATACCTCCTTGATTTCCTGCAGGAAGGCATAGGCCTCGAGGCGTGTGCGGAAGTCGCCGACCTTGACCTTGAAGTTGGGTTCATCGTAGACGATGTAGGCCTGGACGGTGGGGTAGTCGGTCATGAAACGTTCGCGCAGGTTGAAGGCACTGGTCTTGGAGTTGATGCCGGAGAAGGAGGCTATCTGCACCCGGTAGCCCGGCATGGTTTTCACGCGGTTGTTGAGTTCCACGTGGCGCGACACCATCTCGTTGACGGCCACGTCGCCAGTCACGGTAACACGCCCGGTCTGGGCGAGGGCGGCAGAAGACAAAAGCGACAAGACAGACAAAAGGACGATGCCCTTTGTCGTCATGTTCCTATGGCTTGTCTGTCGTGTCAATATTTTTTTTCCTGTATTTCTTGTCTTTAAACGAAGCATGTTGTCTTAGTATTGTGCCGTGTCGGCGAGGACCTTCTTGGGGCGCACGGTGAGGACCGGGATCTTGGACTGGGTGAGCATCTGCTGCGCGAAGTTGCCCATGATGAGGCTCGTGAGGGAACTTTCCTGTTCGGTCATGATGGCAATCATGTCGGCGCCCACGCGCTCGGCATACTCGATGGTGTCGGTGGTGACGTTGCCCTTGACGGCCATGAACTCGGTGCTGTATTCGATGTTGTTGTTGTCGAGGTAGCGCTGCACCATGCTGATGTAGTTTTTCACCACCTGGCGCACGCTGGGAGCCGCAGAGGTGAAGAGGCCCAGGAGGTGGATTTTGGAGCCGAAGGTTTTGGCGAAGGTGGCGGCCTGGCCTATCTTCTGGCGTGTGTCGTCGCTGCTGTCGATGGGCACGACGATGTTTTCCAGCGCTTTGTTGAAGTTGAAGTCTTCGCGGATGAGCAGTACGGGCACGGGCGAGAGCTCGACGGTGCGGTAGCTGTTGCGGCCCAGGAGGCTCTTGCGCATGCCGCTCATGCCGTGGGTGCCGACGATGACCAGCGAGGCGTCGTCCTCCTCGGCCTGTTTGGCCAGCTCCTCGGCGGGGTTGCCCTGGCGCAGGATGTATTCCAGCTTGATGCCTTTCAGCAGGTGGGCCACGCCGGCGTTGCGGCGCTCAATTTCTGCACGGATGGGGGCTTCGTCCTCCTTTTTTTCTTTCACATAAACCAGTCTGATATCGCTTTGCCAACGGTTGGCAATGTCGATGGCCAGGTCGACGGCATAGGCCGAACCCGAAGAAAAATCGAAACCTACAACAACTTTACCCATAGTTTGTTTTTTTATTTTTGACGACACAAAATTACAAAAAAAAATTCATACCACCAAATTTTTTTTCTTTCCCCGTGTGCCGACCGCCTCCCGGCCGCCCTCCGTCCCCCATGCAAAAACCACCTCCGGACCACCCTTTCTGTACCCCTCCCCGACCTACCAGGTTCTTCTGTGGAAGGTGATGGTATGGAGGTGGTATGAACGTGGTAAGAAGATGGGAAGAAGATGGTAGGTTAAGGGTACTGATTATTAATGTTTTGCAAAAGTGTTAAAATTTATCGTTTTTTGATAAAAATCCGGGTCTTTGGGCAAGGGTGTCGAGGGGTGTGGAAGGGGGTGGGGGAGAGACTTTATCAACGTGTGTGGAAAAAAAAATTTTGCCATTTAATATAATTTATGTAATTTTGCAGTCGTTTAGTATTTAAAAATAGTTTTAAAAATTTAACGGAAAACCTAAAACACAAAATAATAACATGACTCAACAAATCTTGATTGCGGTATTGGTATTGGGCGTCATCGGCGCCTTCTTTGCCGTGGTGCTCTATTTTGTAGCCCAAAAATTCAAGGTGGTCGAAGATCCACTGATCGATGAGGTGGCCGAGGTGCTGCCGGGCGCCAACTGCGGCGGCTGCGGCAAGGCCGGTTGCCGTGCTTTTGCCGAGGCCTGCGTGTCGCAGGGCAACCTCGACGGCCTGCGTTGCGCCCCCGGTGGCGACGCTGTGGCCCAGAAGATTGCCCAGCTGCTTGGCTGCGCCGTGGAACAGGGCGAGCCCCAGGTGGCTGTGGTGCGTTGCCATCCGGCCAACTGCGGCGAGAAACGCCGTTCGAACTACGACGGCCTGCGTTCCTGCGCGTTCCAGAACACGGTGTACACCGGCGAGAGCGGATGCCCCTTCGGTTGCCTTGGCTGTGGCGACTGTGTGGCGGCCTGCCAGTTCGATGCCATCCACATGGATCCCGAGACCGGCACGCCGGTGGTCGACGAGGCCAAGTGCACCGCTTGCGGCGCCTGCGCCAAGGCCTGCCCCCGTCGCATCATCGAGCTGCGCAACAAGGGCAAGAAGGACCGCCGCGTCTACGTCAGCTGCGTGAACAAGGAGAAGGGCGCCCAGGCCATGAAGACCTGCGCCAATGCCTGTATCGGCTGCGGAAAGTGCGCCAAGGTGTGCCCCATGGAGGCCATCACCGTGGCCGACAACCTGTCGTACATCGACTACACCAAGTGCATCGCCTGCCGCAAGTGTGTTGTGGAATGCCCGACGCATGCCATCGTCGACGTGAACTTCCCGGCCCCTGCCAAGAAGCCCGAGGCTCCCAAGCCTGCCGAGGCTCCGGCAGCTCCCGCCGCCCAGGCTCCGGTGCCCGAGGCCCCGAAGGCACAGCCCGTGGCTGCCGAAGCACCGAAGGCGCAATAATTTCAATTCCCAATTCTCAATTTTCAATTCGAAGAGATGAAGACTTTCAAAATGGGTGGTGTCCACCCCGAAGAAAACAAGATATCGAACGATGCCGCCATCGAAGTGATGCCCGTTCCGCAGCAGATGGTGGTGCTGATGAACCAGCACCTCGGCGCCCCCGCCACCCCGGTGGTGCAGAAGGGCGACAAGGTGAAAGTGGGCCAGCTTATCGGCGAGGCCCAGGCTTTTATGTGCGCCAATGTCCATTCGCCTGTCAGCGGTACGGTGGTGAAGGTTGACACCTGCAAGGATGCCTTCGGCCTCACCAAGCCCGCCGTCTACATCAACGTGGAGGGCGACGAATGGATGGAGACCATCGACCGCACGCCCGACATCAAGCGCGAGTGCACGATGGAACCCAAGGAGATTGTGGCCAAACTGAAGGAGATGGGTATTGTGGGCCTTGGCGGCGCCACGTTCCCCGCCCATATCAAATACAGCATTCCCGAAGGCAAGAAGGCCGAATACCTCATTATCAACGCCGCGGAGTGCGAGCCTTACCTGACGAGCGACTACCGTGTCATGATGGAGCATGCCGAAGAGGTGTGCATCGGCGTGAGCATCCTGCGCAAAGCCCTGGGCGTGCCCAATGCCTACATCGGCATCGAGAGCAACAAGCCCCTGGCCATCCAGAAGATGCAGGAGACGGCCAAGCAGTTCGAGGGCATCGTCATCGAGCCCCTGAAGGTGAAGTACCCGCAGGGCGCCGAGAAGCAACTCATCAACGCCGTCACCGGACGCAAGGTGCCCAGCGGCAAGCTGCCTATCGACGTGGGCTGCGTGGTGAGCAACCTTGGCACCTCCTTCTCGGTCTACGAGGCTATCCAGAAGAACAAACCCCTCATCGAGAATATCCTGACGGTCACGGGCAAGAAGCTGCCGTCACAGCACAACTATGTTGTCCGTATCGGCACGACCTACAACGACATCATCAAGCACTCCATCGGCGAACTGCCCGCCACGACGGGCAAGGTCATCAGCGGCGGCACGATGATGGGTAAGGCTGTGGTGAACCTCGACGCCCCGACGGTGAAGGGCAACTCGAGCGTGCTCGTCATCGACGAGGCCGAGGCCCGACGCAATCCCGAGACGGCTTGCATCCGTTGCGGCAAGTGCATGCACGCCTGCCCGATGGGTCTGGAGCCATACCTCTTCTCGGCCCTGGTGAAGAACAACCGTATCGAAGAAGCCAAGGAGCACAACATCCTTGACTGCATCGAGTGCGGCTGCTGCTTCTTCAGCTGCCCGGCCAACAAGCCGCTGACCGACGAGATACGCCTCGGCAAGAACAAGGTCCGTGCCATGATGGCCGCCAAGAAGTAGTCTGGGTTTCCGCAACCTGAAGGTTGCGGCACAGGACAAAGATAATTGATTGTAGAACGTAATATATATAATATATGAATCTATTAAATATCTCTGGCTCGCCCCACGTGCACAGCGACGAGTCGACAAAGAAAATCATGTGGCGCGTCAATATGGCCCTGGTGCCCGCGCTGCTGGTGGCCATAGCCTACTTCGGCATCAACGCCCTGCTGGTGAGCCTCATCTCGGTGGCCAGCTGCGTGCTGTTCCAGTGGCTGATCGAGAAGTATATCATGAAGGTGCCCACCACCATCTGCGACGGTTCCGCCGTGGTGACGGGTCTGCTTCTGGCTTTCAACGTGCCCGCCACGGTGGACATGATGTGGATTGTCATTATCGGTGCCCTGGTGGCCATCGGCGTTGCCAAGATGGCCTTCGGCGGCTTGGGAAAGAACCCCTTCAACCCCGCCATTGTGGGACGTATATTCCTGCTCATTTCCTTCCCGGTGCAGATGACCACCTGGCCCCAGGTGGGCGGTCTGTTCCCGATGGACTTCGACGTGGCCACCGGTGCCACTCCCCTCGGAGCCTTCAAGGAGGGTGCCCTGCCTGAGGGCGTGACCTTCATGGATGCTTTCCTGGGCCACATCGGCGGTTCGCTGGGCGAGGTAAGCGCCATTGCCATCCTCATCGGCGCCTGCTACCTGCTGTGGAAGAAAATCATCTCCTGGCATATCCCCGTGGCCTTCATCGGCACGGCCTTCATCTTCAGCGGCATCCTGTGGCTGGTGGACCCCGCCTCGTACATGGATCCCCTGATGACCATTCTCACTGGTGGTATAATGCTCGGTGCCTGCTTCATGGCTACTGACATGGTGACGACCCCCATGGCCAAGAGCGGCCAGCTGCTCTTCGGTTTCGGCTGTGGCCTGTTGACCATTATCATCCGTAATTGGGGTGCCTATCCCGAGGGTGTCAGCTTCGCCATCCTGCTTATGAACTGCGTCACCCCGCTGATCAACCGTTGGTGCAAACCTCAACGCTTTGCTTGTTAAACCTATAAAAACGAAGAATTATGGCAAAGAAAGCACAATCTACATTAGTCAATATGCTCCTGTCGCTGACGGCTATTGCCCTTGTGGCCGCCGCCATTCTGGCAGCTTTGAACTCTGTTACCCAAGAACCCATTGCCGCCGCCCAGAAGGCCAAGGTGGAGAATGCCATCAGCGCTGTGCTGCCGGCATTCGCCAAGCTTGACGACCAGACGGTGGATGGCAAGACCTGCCACGTGGCCTACGACGAGCAGGGCAATATGGTCGGCGCCGCCATCGAGGCTGGCAACGACAAAGGCTTCGGTGGACACCTGCAGCTGATGGTGGGCTTCGACGCCGAGGGCGTGGTTACCGGCTATCAGATTCTCGAGACCCACGAGACCCCCGGTCTGGGTGCCAAGGCCGATGCTTGGTTCCAGAAGGACGGCAAGGGCAGCATTATCGACCGCAAGCCTGCCGAGGGCGACCTCACCGTGAAGAAAGACGGCGGCGATGTGGATGCCATCACTGGTTCCACCATCACCTCGCGTGCCTTCCTGAGCATTGTCAACGATGCCGCTAAGACTTTTTCCAATATCAACCGCTAAAACTGTACGATCATGAACGCAAAAGATATTATCAAAAACGGTCTTATCAAAGAGAACCCTACATGGGTGCTCATTCTGGGCATGTGCCCCACGCTGGCCACCACCACCTCGGCCATCAACGGCCTGAGCATGGGCTTGGCCACGACCTTCGTGCTGCTGATGTCCAACATTGTCATTTCGCTTCTCAAGAGCGTCATTCCTGACAAGGTGCGCATCCCGGCCTTTATTGTCATTATCGCTTCTTTCGTCACCGTTGTTGAGATGGTGATGAAAGCCTACCTGCCGGGCCTTTACGACAGCCTGGGCCTGTTCATCTCCCTCATTGTGGTGAACTGCATTGTGCTGGGTCGCGCCGAGGCCTTTGCCTCGAAGAACGGTGTTGGCCATTCGGCTCTCGACGGCCTCTTCATGGGTCTCGGTTTCACCTGGGCACTGACGCTGCTCGGCATCGTGCGCGAACTGCTGGGTACGGGATGTTTCTTCGGCCACAGCCTCATTGGCGGTGCCGACGGCATGCTGATGATGATTCTGCCTCCCGGCGGCTTCCTGGCACTGGGTTTCCTGATGGCGTTAATCAACAAATTGCGCCGCAGAAATGTTAAAAATTCATAATAAATGTTAAAAGTGTGAGCCAAAAATGGCACCTCGCGGTCTTTATAGTAGAAGGACAAAAAATGTTGAATTAAAAATGGAGGAAAAAATGAAAAAAGTTGCAATGTTAACGGTCATGTTTATCATGGCAATTGGAGCGAAAGCCCAAGACTGTGAGGTGCTGGTGTTGCCGTATTTCAATAACGACAGAGCGGCTATGGAAAACTACCAGGAGGTGGCACCGTATAAGTTCGAGTGGCGTTGCGCCTATGCCAGGGCCGCTTTCTACGAGGCCGACAATGTGCCTGAAGGAGCCGATGTGTTTCAAATCAGCGAAGTGAAAAACAAGTTCACCGGCAGCAGACTTCCCTCCAACTATGTTGTCGATTTGAGCTCGTTGAGTTACTATGCTTACAACTTCGTTGATTTCCAGCTGAAGTATCCCACGGGTGATAAAACCCTTTGTTTTGCCACCCCGGGTTCTACACATCCTTACTTGGTGCTACGGTCGATAAGTGACATGCACAGTGTGACAAATCAAATGATTGATAACAGAGAATAAAACCCACGGCTATGAAAAAGATACATTTGTTTTTAATCATGGGAATGCTTGTGTCCAGCATGGCCTATTCCCAGTTGACTGTCGTCAATCTTGATGCCAGTTCGAATGGTCAGGTTTTCTCTTATGACTCGACCAATACGGTGAGTGTCCACGACAATGGTGGAGAGGGCCGTTATGTTGCCGGAGACTACGCAGTCTCTATCACTTCCAGTTGCAGCCCGTTTAGGTTCTTTCTCCAATTGAGTGAGCTTGACATCGACTGTCGCGACACCTTGTTCATCTACGATGGCCCCAGTACGAGTAGTCCTGTCCTTGCCAAAATAAACAATTGTACAGGCCATTACGAGGGCCAGAATATATTTGTCTCTCCCACCAATACGACTGGTGCTCTCACTATACGCTTCCTTTCGGTGGATACTTCGGCCTATGGCCAGGGATTTACTTTGAATACCAACTGTGGTACTCCATGCGAAAAGGTTGAGCCTGTCATTGAAAGTCTCTTTTATCGTACTCGAAACGGTGTAATCTATGATAGCGCATACATTCGCAATGTGCCGGTGTATGATACCACTTGGAATATCACTGCTGGAGGAGATACAACCGGCATTAGCCGTATCGACACCAACTATTTTCTCGGTGCGCATCTTTGCGTAGGCGATGGTGTCATCTTCCGTGGACACGGAGAATACACCTATGAGTATGGTTATTATACCCCATCCGATGCTACGACGCATTTTGTATGGGATATGGCCAACGAAGGTGATACTCTGGAAGGAAACGGATTGACAGAAATCTCGTATAGCGACTATCAGAAGACGGGCTGCTATGACATGGTCCTTTCCCTCACCGATGCTTATGGCTGTACATCTCAGACTTATGCATCGGTCAAGGTCCGTACGTCGGTCAATCCTATTAAGACCATTTTCACACTGTCTGATATATGCAACAATGAGAAGTTGCGAGTCAATATGGGTTACAGCGGAGAGGATGCAACTTTGACACTCCGTGAAGTGGAGTCGAACGAGACGGTTTCGAAAGTCTATGAAGTTCGAACCTGCATTCCCGATGGACCCAACTGCCCTCCGGGCTATTTCGAGGCTCCCGTTACCTTCACCGAGTTTCCCGCCAGCAAGCGTATTGCCCGCGCAAGCGATGTATGCTCTATTTGTATCAACATGGAGCACTCCTTTATAGGAGACGTGACGGTGTCCATCATCTGTCCTACGGGTCAGGAGGCATTCCTGTGGTTTGGTAATCAGGATAATACCACCCGTGAAGGCAATACAAGTGGCGGTGCTGGATACGGTGGTGGTGGCACCAATCTGGGATACGCTTACGACTATTCGACTGGCTGCGACTCCTTGGACAATCCTTTTGGCGGAGGCTTGGACTATTGCTTCTCCCGTAATGGTGACTATACTCTTGTCACTGGTGAGCGTGCCGATGCTGTTGTTGGTCGCCCAATTCGTACCGGCGCCACCAACTGTTACATTACTGGAACCAACTTCATAGATTCTTACAGCAATGAGGTTGTTGGACCGCAGCCGACCTACTTCCGTTCGTCCCCAGGCCAGACGTTCACGCTATCAGGCTCCACCAAGCATCCCAGCGATCACGTGAATAAAACAGATTACTATATCCCATATACCGACTTCAGCGAGTTGATTGGCTGCCCCCTGAACGGCACATGGAGAATTAAGGTCAACGACAAGTGGGGCGCAGATAATGGTTGGGTCTTTAATTGGGGTATGGATATCTGCGGTGTCACGCAGGATGACGACTGCAAGTACACCGTTGGTCTCGACTCTCTTATTTGGCGTCCCAATCCCTCGCCTCAGTATCACGACTACGACCTCGGCCACTATCGCGGCCTTGTGGTAGAGAAGGCAACACCTACGTTGTCCTATATCTCCTCGCCCGATACGGCTGGTTTCTTCCCCATTGATGTGTTTGTATATGATGAGTTCGGCTGTGTTTGGGATACCAATACCCGCATCACTACCTATTGGACTCCCGAGCCTAGACTTGGTGCCGACACCTCGCTTTGCGGCGTCGACCTGGCTACCCTCGATGCCACCGACCGCCACACGGCCACCGAGAATTATACCTATATTTGGTCGCCTTTTGGCCAGAACACTTCCACTATCGAAACGCAGGAAGGTGCTACCGGAGTCATTGACTATGTGGCCAGCGTCATCAACCATTGTGGTCCAGACAATCGCATGCAGTGCAAGGGGCGCGACACCATTCGTGTCTCTGTGCGCAAGCAGCCCTTGCCCAACTTCACGCCAGAGCCCTTCACTTTCGAAGGGTGCGATCCTTTGACTATCACCTTCAACAATCAGAGTATCGATGCCAGTGAGCACCTGTGGGTCTTTGGTGACGGTGTTACCTCCACCCTTGAAAGCCCCACCCACACCTATGCCGAGGGTACCTACACGCTGAAATATTATGCCACTTCCGATGAAGGATGTGTTGACTCCATTGTCTCTGAAGGCGGTGTTGCGGTCTTCCCCAAGCCCAATGCCTCTTTCAACTGGAATCCTGTTTATCCGTCGGTGCTCAATCCTGTGGTGACCTATGTAAACACCACCACTCCACACACCAGCAACACGCAGTATTTCTGGGAACTTCAGTACGATCGCAACAATCCGCTTTCCTTCGAAACCCTCACCACCCGCAATGCTACGTTCGACTATTCGCGCTACAATGAGAATGTCTCCGGAAACTACAATGTTCGCCTCATAGCTCAGACCAAGAATCTGGCGCCCTCCGGAAATCTCATTTACTGCGTCGACACCGCGGCCAACAATGTCCTTGTCATCAACGATTTTCTGCAGTTCCCCAATGTGGTTACCCCCAATGGCGACGGCATCAACGACCGCTTCGTTATCCAGAACCTTGTCGACGGCCTTGGCTATCCCATCAATTCGCTCGACATCTACAACCAGTGGGGTGCCCGCGTCTATCATCGCGAGAATATCGATAGCGAGGACGACTTCTGGGATCCTGCCGATGTTCCCGACGGTACCTACTTCTATCGCTTCTCCGCACGTGGCTACAATGGCAACATTGAGCACAACGGTTCCATCGAAGTGATACACTAACTCCTTTGTAATTCAACATTTAAAAGCACCATTCTCAGGAATGGTGCTTTTTTATATTATATATATCAAAAAAAAATCGTATCTTTGCACCCCGAATCTTATGATTGACCAAGAGACCATACAACGCATTATGGACGCCGCCCGCATCGAGGAGGTGATTGGGGACTTCGTATCGCTCAAGAAACGCGGAGCCAACCACATTGGCTGCTGCCCGTTCCACAACGAGAAGACCCCCTCCTTCTATGTCTCGCCCTCCAAAGGCATTTTCAAATGCTTTGGCTGCGGCGAAGCCGGCGATGTTGTTGCTTTCCTGAAAAAGCATGAGCATTTCACCTATCCCGAAGCATTGCGTTATCTGGCCCAGAAGTACAATATCGAGATTCAGGAAGAAGAACAGACCCAGGAACAGAAGGAACGCCAGAACGAGCGCGACGCCCTCTTCCATGTTTCTGAGTTTGCGCAGAAATATTTCGCCGACCTTCTCTACAACGATGAGATGGGCCGCGCTGTTGGCCTCAGCTATTTCCACAGCCGTGGTCTCAGCGACGAGGTCATCAAAAACTTTGGCCTCGGCTACTGTCTCGACGAGTGGAGCAACTTCACCGACCATGCCCGCCGCAACGGTTACAGCGATGCCGTCCTCGAAAAGACGGGTCTCACCATCTTCCGCGAGGCCGAAGACGGACAGCCGGCCGCCAAGCGCCGCTCCTACGACCGTTTCCGTGGCCGTGTCATGTTCCCGATCTACAGCATCTCCGGCCGTGTCCTGGGTTTCTCCGGCCGTGTGCTCAGCTCGGAGAAACAGGCCGCCAAGTATGTCAACTCCCCCGACTCCGACATCTACAACAAGAGTCGTACCCTCTACGGTCTCTATCAGGCCCGTTCTGCCATCGCCAAGGCCAACAAGTGCTACCTCGTCGAGGGCAACATCGACGTCATCTCAATGCACCAATCCGGCGTGGAGAACACCGTGGCCTCCTGCGGCACCTCCCTCACCACCGAGCAGATTCGGCTCATCAAGCGCTACACCCCCAATGTCACCGTCCTCTACGATGGCGACTCCGCCGGCATCAAGGCAGCCCTCCGTGCGGTCAATCTTCTCTTCGCCGAGGGCATGCATGTGCGTGTTGTCCTTTTCCCCGACGGCGAGGACCCCGACAGCTATGCCCAAAAATACGGCTCTTCCCAGCTGCAGGACTATCTGGCCTCCCACGAGGACAACTTCGTTATGTTCAAGACGCGTGTCCTCCTCGACGGTGTCAAGAACGACCCCATCCGCAAGGCCGAGCTTGTCAAGGAAACAGTCAACACCATTGCCCTTGTCCCCGACCTTCTCGAACGCACCGAGTATATTTCCCAGTGCTCCCATTTGCTCAATGTCCCCGAGGAGGCCCTCGCTTCCGAACTGGCCAAAGCTGTCAACCAAAACCGCCTCAAGGCCATCGAAGAGCGCGGTGGCCAGTCTACTCCGACCGAGCAAACCAGTCCGGCCGAACAGCAGCCCTCCCCCGACACTCCGTCCGAAGCTGTACCCGTATCGGAAACGCCGGCGCCCGGTCTCATTCCGCAGGCTCCTGCCGCCGAACGCCATCTCATCCAGCTCTTGCTCAACTATGGCGACAGGACCATCACCCAGGCTGTCCCGGCCGACGACGGCACCACCCAGGAGATTTCTTACACCGTCGCCGAAGCCATCGTCGGCGACCTCCAGGGCGACGAGCTCTCCTTCACCGACCCCCTCTGCCAGAAGATCTACCTCTACTATTGCGACGCCCTTGCCCGTGGCGACGCCCCCGACGCCTCCCATTTCATCACCATCGACGACGACGCCCTCCGCACCTTCGCCATCTCGCTTATGCTCGACACGCTCCGCATCAGCAACTCCTGGCGCGAGAAACAGATATTTGTGCCTTCCATCGAGGACAATCTTCAGGCCGACCTCACCGATACACTCCTCACCTTCAAGCTGGGCTGCATCAACGCCCGCATCGCCGACAATGCCCAGCGCTTCCGCTTCGCTCAGGACGATGAAAGCATGTTCAACCTCATCGCCGAAAAGAAGCAACTCATCGAACTCCGCCGCAAAATCGGCATGGCTTTGCATCGTGTAATTGATTAAACAAAAAAGAAATAACCTTGGACATACAGACTCTTAAACAACGCTACGACATCATAGGAAACGATCCTAAACTCCTCATGGCTCTCAACAAGGCCATCCAGGTGGCCCCCACCAACCTCTCCATCCTCATCACCGGCGAGAGCGGCGTGGGCAAGGACGTCTTTTCGCGCATCATCCACGAGAACAGCACCCGCAAACATGTGCGGCAGGGTAGGGGACTCATCTCCGTCAACTGCGGAGCCATCCCCGAGGGCACCATCGAGAGCGAACTCTTCGGCCATGTCAAAGGGGCCTTTACCGGCGCCGACCGTTCCCGCAAGGGCTACTTCGAGGAAGCCGACGGCGGCACCATCTTCCTCGACGAAATCGGCGAACTGCCCCTGGCCATGCAGGTCAAGCTGCTCCGCGTGCTCGAAAACGGCGAAATCATCCCCGTCGGCAGCTCCACGGCACAGAAAATCGACGTCCGTGTCGTTGCCGCCACCAATGTCGACATTGTCCGCGCCGTCCGCGAAGGCCGCTTCCGCGAGGACCTCTACTATCGCCTCAACCAGCTCTCCATCTATCTGCCTCCTCTCCGCGAACGCAAGGAGGACATACCCCTGCTCTTCCGCAAGTTCTCCTCCGACGTGGCCGAGAAATACCACATGCCCCCCATCGTCCTCACCGAGGACGCACGCACCATGCTCATGAACTATCCCTGGTACGGCAACGTGCGCGAGTTGAAGAACATCACCGAACAGATTGCCGTCGTCGAGACCGAGCGCAGCATCACCCCCGACATCCTGCAGAACTACCTCTCCTACATCCCCGCCGAGCGCATGCCGGCCATTGTGCCCGAAGCCGCTGCCCCCGCTGCCGCCAGCCAGATCACCGACCGCGAACTCCTCCTCAAAGCCCTCTCCATGGGCCAGATGATCAACGAGCTTCGCGGCGAAATCAACGACCTACGCCAGATGGTCTCCCGGCTGGCCTCCGGCACCGCCATGCCGCTGGGTGGCGGCACCCCCACACAGATAATCAGCCATCCGGCCACTCAGCCGCTCCCTCAGGACGACGACTTCGTCACCCCCGAGATTATCGAGGACGAGGCCGTAAGCCTCGAGGACCGCGAGCGCCGCGCCATCCTTCGTGCCCTCGAGCACAACCAGGGTAACCGCAAGCAGACCGCCGCCGACCTCCACATCTCCGAACGCACACTCTACCGCAAACTCAAAGGATACAACATCATCGACTAGCCCCCTTCAGCCCATGAATACCAACGACATTCGCATCACATTGCCTGCCTCCAAGAGCATGAGCAACCGCTGGCTGATGATCAACCATCTCACCGGCGGCCATTTCCGCATCAGCAAACCCTCCACCTCGGGCGACACGCGCCTGCTGCGCCGTCTGCTGTCGCAGCTCGAAAGCGGCGGTGGCTCCAACGTGTACTATTGTGCCAACGCCGGCTCCGTGGCCCGCTTCCTGATGCCCCTGCTGGCCATCACCCCCGGCCATCACACCCTCACCGGCGACGAGCGCCTCTGCCAGCGTCCCATGGCGCCCCTCATCGACGCCCTCCGCCAGATGGGTCTCCGCGTCGAATGCACCGACAACGAGGGCTTCCTGCCCGTCCACATCCAGGGCGGCATACCCACGCGCCGCACCGTCTCCGTCGACCCCCTGCTCAGCAGCCAGTTCGTCAGCGCCCTGCTGCTCATCGCTCCGCGCATGCCCGAAGGCATATCCCTCACCATGACCCAGCGTCCCACCTCGCGCCCCTACATCGAAATGACCTGCGACGCCCTGCGCCAGGCAGGCATCGAGGTGCGCCGCTCCTCCAATGGCCGCACCTACTATGTTCAGCCTTTTGAGGGCAAACCCAAGTCCGCCTCCATCTCCGTGGAGCGCGACTGGTCGTCGGCCTCCTATTTCTACACCATGGCCCTCCTGCGTCCCGACCTGCGCATACGCCTCCTCGGGCTCCAGCTCGACTCCTGCCAGGGCGACAGCGCCACCGACACCTTCTTCCGCATGCTCGGCGTCCAGTCTGTCGAGGTGCGCTCGCCCTATCGCTCCGCCTCCCGGTCCATCACCATCCAGGGCCCCCTCGAGGGCCGTCCCCTGTCGCCCAAGGTCCAGTTCAACTGCATCGACTGCCCCGACCTCGTCCCCACTTTCGCCGTGGCCGCCGCCGCTGCCGGAGTCAAGGCCACCCTCAAGGGCGTCAGCAACATCGCCCTCAAGGAGAGCGACCGCATGCAGGCCATCTCCGAGGAGCTGCAGCGCATGGGGGGCAACGTCGTCTGCTCGGCCGAGGAAATGGTCATCCTCCCCTCCGAGCTCCACCCCGTCGAGCCCGTCCGCACCTGGAACGACCATCGCATCGCCATGGCCTTCGCACCCCTGCGTCTCCGCTTCCCCGACCTCCAGATCGAAGCCCCCGAAGTGGTCGACAAATCCTTCCCCGAATTCTGGGAACAATTCGACCTGGTCCTGAACAACAAGCAGTAACAGCTCCCACTCAGCAACTCAGCAACTCAGCCACTCAGTCACTTGTCCACCCAGCCAATCATGAAAAAGCTCCTCGTCCTCACCGGCCCCACGGCCTCGGGCAAGACCGCCTACGCCATCCGTCTGGCCCGCGAGCTCGGCACCGAAATCCTCTCCTGCGACTCGCGCCAGTTCTACCGCGAGCTGCGCATCGGTGTGGCACGCCCCTCCGACGACGAGCTGTCCGCCGCACCCCACCATTTCGTCGCCTGCCGCTCGGTCACCGAGCCTTACAACATTTCCGACTACGAGCACGACGCCCTCGCCCTCCTCGACCGCCTCTTCGCCCGCCACGATGTCGTCCTCGCCGTCGGCGGCAGCGGCCTCTATGTCGACGCTCTGCGCCTCGGCGTCTCCTCCATGCCCGACCCCACGCCCGAACTCCGCGCACGCCTGCAGCAGATGCCCCTCGAGGAGAAGCGCGCCCAGTTGCAACTCCTCGACCCCGACTACTACGCCCGCGTCGACCTCCGCAACCCCGTCCGCCTCCAGCGCGCCCTCGAGGTCTGCATCATGACCGGGAAACCTTATTCCCAGCTCCTTGCCAGCCAGCAACCAACGCCGCGCCCCTTCGCGGTCGAGGTGCGAGTGGTCGGCACCCCCTGGTCGCCCTTCCTGCCCATGACCACCAACGAACTACGCCAGCGCATCGACCTCCGCGTGGACCGCATGGTGGCCGACGGCCTCCTCGACGAGGTCCGCACCCTCCTCCCTTACCGCCTCCTCTCCACCCTCCGCACCGTCGGCTACCGCGAACTCTTCCCCGTCCTCGACGGCACCGAAAACCTCCAGTCCGCCATCCAAAATGTCAAACTCAACACCTGGCACTACGCCCGCAAGCAGCTCACCTGGATGCGCCGCTACCAATGATTTTTATTGTTAAACAGTAAAAATTACCTCTTTTGTAAAAGATTGATAATCTGTACCGTTGACCTACCATCTTCTTCCCATCTTCTTACCACGGTCTTTCCCTCTTATTCCCCTCCTCTTTTCCGGAAGACCATGGGGAGAAAATGACAACAATTCCGGACTCCCGTAAAAAATTTTTTGCCGTTTGGAACATTCTTCGTATCTTTACAAAAGTTTTCAATAAAAGTTGAACGAAGTTTCTGCAATTTTTTGTGTTTATGCATTCGGATTTCCGGAAGATGCTTGTATTGAGTTGAAATAAAAAAAACGGGAACCCGAGCGGGTTCCCGTTTTTCTTGTTGCTGTATGCGCAGGCATCAATATTTGTAGAAGCCTTCGCCGGTCTTGCGGCCGAGGAGGCCGGCGCGGACCATCTTGCGCAGCAGGGGGTGGGGACGATACTTGGGATCGCCGAACTCTTTGTAGAGCACCTCCATGATGGCCAGGTTGACATCGTTGCCGATGAGGTCGGCCAGGGCCAGGGGTCCCATGGGGTGGTTGGCACCGAGCATCATGCACTTGTCGATGTCCTCGGCGCTGGCGATACCGTCGGCCAGGATGCCGACAGCCTCGTTGATCATGGGGATGAGGATGCGGTTGACCACGAAGCCGGGGGCTTCCTTCACTTCGACGGGCTGCTTGCCGATCTCGGTGGCGAGGTCGATGACGCACTTCACGACGGCGTCGCTGGTGAGCTGGCCGCGGATGACCTCGACGAGGGCCATGCGGTCGGCGGGGTTGAAGAAGTGCATGCCGATGAACTGGGCCGGACGCTTGGTGCAGGCGGCAATTTCGGTGATGCTCAGCGACGAGCTGTTGGTGGCGAAGATGGTCTCGGGCTTGCAGATGCCGTCGAGCTCGGTGAAGACGTCCTTCTTGAGCTGCATCTCCTCCACGGCGGCCTCGATGACGAGGTCGGCGTCGGCGAAGGTGGCGTAGTCGGTGGTGGTGGTAATGTTCTTGAGGATGGCGTCGACGGCTTCCTGGCTCATCTTGCCTTTCTCAACGAGTTTGCCGTAGCCTTTGGCGATGGAGGCCATGGCCTTGTCGAGGCTGGCCTGGGTGCGGCTCTTCATAGTGACGGGCATCTTGGCGGCGAAGGCTTTGACAATGCCTTTGGCCATGGTGCCGGTTCCAATAACACAAATCTTCATAATGGTATAAAAATTAATAGTTAATAATTAATAATTGCTTTGTCGTGTGGCGCGGCCTTCAGGCTGCGCATTATTTGCCCTGAAACTCGCATTTCCCCTTGGTGAGGAAGGCCTGCATGCCGTTCTTCTGGTCCTCGGTGCTGAAGCACATGCCGAAGGCTTGGTTCTCGAAGGCTATGGCCTCCTCGGCCTCCATGTCGTACTCGGTGTTGATGCACAGCTTGGCGGCGCTGACAGCCAGGGGGGCGTTGGCGCAAATCTGGTTGGCCAGCTCCATGGCTTTGTCCATCAGCTCGGCCTGCGGCACCACGGCGTTGACCAGGCCGATGCGCAGGGCCTCGTCGGCCTTGATGTTTTTGCCGGTGAAGATGAGCTGTTTGGCCATGCCCATGCCCACGAGGCGGGCCAGGCGCACCGTGCCGCTGAAGCCCGGGATGATGCCCAGGCCCACTTCCGGCTGGCCGAAACGGGCGTTGTCGGAGCAGATGCGGATGTCGCAGGCCATAGCCAGCTCGCAGCCTCCGCCGAGGGCGAAACCGTTGACGGCGGCGATGACGGGGCAGGGGAGGGTCTCGATTTGGCGGAAGACCTCGGCACCGGTCTTGCCGAAATGTTCGCCCTGCTGGGGACCGAGGGTGGCCATCTCGCTGATGTCGGCGCCGGCCACGAAGCTCTTCTCGCCGTCGCCGGTAACGATGAGGCAGCGGAAACGATGGGTGTCGAATTCGTCCAGGTATTCGCCTATCTCCTTCAGTATCGTGCTGTTGAGGGCATTCAGGCTCTTGGGTGCGCTGATGGTCATGATGGCCACCATGCCGCGTTCTTCTATTTTCAAGTGTTCGTACATGACTTTTATTTTTTGAGACTGCAAAAATACAAAATAATAATTATATGGCCAAATGTTTTTTTTAACAGGGCTTCAGTCCGAGCCCTTGGGCCAGCTCGAGCATCATCTGCCAGGCGGCCTCGCGCTTGTTGGGTATTTTGCCGTCGAGGATGGCGTCCTTGATGGCGTCCTTGATGATGCCTATCTCGTGGCACGGGCCGATGCCGAACGTGCGCATGATGTCGTCGCCGCTCACCGGCGGCTGGAAGTTGCGTATGCGGTCGCGCTCCTCCAGCTCCACAAGCTTCTGCTTCACCAGCTCGAAGTTCTTGCGGTGCTTGCGCTGCTTCTCCTCGTTGCGGGTGGTGATGTCGGCGTTGCAGAGGAGCATGAGGTCATCGATGTCGTCGCCGGCCTCGAAGAGGAGGCGGCGCACCGCGCTGTCCGTCACCACGTCCTCGGCCAGGATAATCGGCCGCATGTGGAGCATGACGAGTTTCTCCACATATCGCTCCTCCTCGCCCAAGGGCAGGCGCAGGCGCTTGAAGATGCGCTTCACCATGTGTGCCCCGCGGGCCTCGTGGCCGTGGAAGGTCCAACCCTGTTTGGCCTCGTAGCGTTTCACCCCCGGCTTGCCCACATCGTGCAGCAACGCCGCCCAGCGAAGCCAGAGGTTAGGAGTGTTCTCCGCTCTCCGATCCCCACTCCCCACTACATTGTCCAGCACCTGCATGGTGTGGAAGAAGATGTCTTTGTGGCCTCGTCCGTCGATGGTCTCTATCCCGGCGAGGTCTGCTATCTCGGGCAGTATCAGCTTCATCAGGCCGCTCTTCTGCATCAGCTTCAGACCCAGTGTCGGATTGGGCGATGCCATAATCTTGTTCAGCTCCACCGTGATACGCTCGGCGGAGACTATCTTGATGCGCTCCGCGTTGCGCCCGATGGCCTCGAACGTCTCGTCCGCAATGCGGAAGCCCAGCTGGCTGGCGAAGCGTATCGCGCGCATCATGCGCAAGGGGTCGTCGCTGAAGGTGATGTCCGGGTCCAGCGGCGTGCGCAATATACCTTCATCCATGTCCTTGATGCCCCCGAAGGGGTCCATCAGCTCGCCGTAGCGGTCGGAGTTGAGGCATACGGCCAGCGCGTTGACCGTGAAGTCGCGCCTCCGCTGGTCGTCTTCCAGCGTCCCGTTCTCCACCACCGGTTTGCGGCTGTCTCGGCTGTAGCTCTCGCGGCGTGCGCCGACAAACTCCAGCTCGTACTCCCTCTCCTCTCTCCGTTCCTCGTGCCCGGGGGTGTATCTGAAACTGGCCGTGCCGAAATTCTTGAAGACGGAGACCTTGCTGCCACCCAGGGCTTCCGACGACGCTTTGGCCAGCTCGATGCCTATGTGCACCTCGCCACCCTCTTCGCGTCCCACGCACACCACGTCTATGTCCGTGCAGGGACGGCCGAGGAAGAAGTCGCGCACCACTCCGCCCACGGCGTAGGCGTCGATGCCCAGCCGGTCGGCACATCGGCCGATGGTGCGGTAGAGGTCAAGTCCCAGGTCTATCATCAATAATCTTTAACTTCTCTAACTTCTTTAACTCTTGGAATCGCCGTCAAAAGTTTGCGTCGTTTCCAGTGTGCCGTCGGAGGCGTAGATCTCCCACGTGCCCGTGCGCTGACCCTCGTGGTACTGGCCCACGTAGTACGGCACTCCGTTCTCGCGGTACACCTTGTACACCCCCTCTTCCTTGCCGTTCACAAAGGTGGCTTCGCATTGCGGCAGCCCGTTGGGGAAGAGGAACACCCAGCGTCCTTCGCGCTGGCCGCCAACCATCTCGCCCTCGCTGCGCAGCTGCATGTCGCTGTAGTACTGGCGCCACAGCTCCTTGCCGCCCATGTAGAAACACACTGTCATAGGATGTCCGTCCTCGCCCAGCTCCACCACACGCAGCGAGTCGCAGTCCTTCACCTGCGGGTCGGTGAACTGCCACTGGGCATGCAGGCTGTCGGTGCCCTCGTAGGTGCACGAAGCCACAAGCTTTTTGTCCAGCGTGCGGAATTCGCGAGTCGTCGTGCCTGTGCAGGCGCTCAGGGCGATGGCTGTCAGCGTGAATATCAGATACTTCTTCATAATCTTCATCGTTTTTTGAAACTGCAAATATACGAAAAAAAATGAAATGGAAAGCCCCTCTTTTCGGGAGGGGCTTCGGCGGGCTATTTGTTTTTGAACTTTGTTATCATGTCTATGTCGTTCGGCTCCGGGTCGTCGGGGACGTAGGTGACCTTCAGGAAGGCTGTGTCCTTGAGGAAGTTGATGCTTCCCACCTGCACCTTGACGATGTCCAGCCCCGTCCTCTCCCGCAGGTCGGCCAGCAGTTCCTCGCGGTGGTCGGGCCGGATGAGGTCTATCTTCTCGTAGGTGATGATTTTGTTCGCCTGGCGTTTGCTGAATCCCAGGCTCTCCAGCAGCCATATCAACAGCACCACCAGCACGTTGGTCACCACGAACGCCGTGTAGCTCGACGTCAGTCCCGAACCGTTGATGATGCTCAGCCCGATAAGCACGAAGAGATACGTCATCTCGCGTATCGGCAGCTGCTCCGTGCGGTAGCGTATCATACTGAAGATGGCGAAGAGGCCCAGGGCCAGCGTCATCTCCATCTGCAGGCTCTGCAGCTGGTACAGAATCAGGAAGATGGTGGCGGAAAAGAGCATATACGTGAAGTAGTAGTCCCTCCGGTGGCTCTTCTTGTAGTACAGGAAGTGCGTTATCACCCAGCACACCAGCAGGTTGAAGGCGAAGCGGATGAGGAAGGTCCAGAGGCTTGGGCCGTCGAAAACGGGCACCCCCAGGAGGTCGATGCTCTGGTCGCCGATTACATCGCCGAATTCGGAGGCGATGGAGGGGTCGAAGTCGCTTTGTAACAGTTTCATATAAATTGATTAATTTTTAATTTTAATTTCATTTCCATCCACTCAGTCACCCAGTTACTCAGTCACTTTCCTAATGTATAACAATTTCTCTTTGAATCGGTTCTTCTTGGCGCCAGGGTCGGTGAGGGCGGTGCCGATGCAGTATTTGCTCATGCGGCGCGGGAGGATGTGGAGGTCGTGCAGCGCGCGTTCGATGGCGCTCGTCGGCGCCCCCACCTCGTGCTTCACCTCAATCACCAGCAGCTTTGCTATGTCGGCCTCCAGCCCTGTGGCGCGGTTGTGGAAACGGATGCCGCTGTCTATCGTGATGCGCTCGCTCATGCCCTTGTCCACCAGCGTGATGCGCTCGAAGCGGTTCTCCAGGCACTCGTGCAGCGCGGTGGCGGGCCAGGGGGTCTTGCTGTCTACGAACTCCCTCACCTCCTCCACCTCCAGGGCGTGGTCGAACATCGCCACCTCTATCGGAATCCTCACCTTGCGGGTCTTCTTCTTGTTGTCTTTGTTCTTGATTTCGAAGAATGTGGTGTCCGTCGAGCGGTAGGTGCGCACGCGCAGCTTCTGGCGGTTGAGTTTCTGGTTGTGGTGCATGGTGTACATGTCGAGGCCTTCGGTGTCGAAATATAGGGTGCGGTACGGCGCCAGCGCCTCGCCCTCGATGTGCTGGACGTAGTAGCCGTCGGCCACGCGCCCCAGCAGCTCCTCCAGCAGCGACGCCGGAGCCATGTACTTCTGGTCCACGCGGTTCATCAGCCTCACGGCCTTCATGTCCGCCAGCCCGATGGGCTCCATCTGTTCCAAAATGCTCATTTCCCCCAAAAACCTATTGTCTTAACTACTCAGCCACTCAGCCACTCAGCTACCCAGCCACTCAGCTACTTATAAGAGTACTCGAACGTTTTCGTGCTCTCCAGCTTGCCGTTGGGCTTGTAGTTGTACTGCACGCGGCGTGTGCCGTCCTCGTTGTACTTGAACTTCTTGATGCGGTTCACGTGGTTCTTGTCGTCGTACTCTATCTGGCGCGAACACTTTGTGTTGGTGCCTTCGTATTCGTACACCGTGCGTTTCTTCTGCCCGTAGGAGGCGTATTCTATCTCCTCGATTTTGCGTCCCAGCTCGTCGTAGGTCACCATGTTGTCCAGGTAGGGCGTTTTGGCTCCGGCCTTGGTGTTCCATTCCTTGACGACGAGGTTTTTCTTCCGTTCCCGTTTGCCGGGCCCGCTCTGCGCCCACAGGCATCCGCCCACCAGGCACGCAACCAATAGTATAACAATGCGTTTGTTCATAGTTGTATCAAATGTTTATTGTATATGTATCGCTCGGCAATAAAAACTTGCAAAACCGTGTTAAGAAAAGTGAAAAAAAGGTGAAAATGTCAAATTGTAGTACCCCAAACCCCGCCGGGAGGCCATTTTTCAGGCTAAAACACTGTGAATAACAGCCTTGATGTCCTTACCATGTCCCTACCAACTCCCTACCAACTCCCACCCAACTCCTACCATGGTGGGAGATGGTAGGGTGGAAATGGGTCCTTGAAATAGGTGAAAATGCCAAATGGTCCGTGTCGGTGTTGTGGCGGATGGGGCGCAATATTAAAAAATATTAATTGTTTGGTCGTTTTCTTTGGTTTTTGTATTTTTGCACTTTAATATTTATTATTTGCGTTATTGCCTTTTGTGTGTTATTCAATGGATTAAACGGAATGTGTCGAATATGATGTTTGGAAATGCAAGGATGTATATCGAAAAAAATAAAAAAAGATATGGCTACTTACAGTAACTCAAAACGAACTAAAGAACAAAAATGTATGAAATGTACGCTGTCTTTTTTTGACAGCCATGAAGGACTGAAGAGGCTGTTCTTGCTTTTATTGCTCTGCGTTGCCGCTGTTTCGGCCGGTGCACAGACACCTGTCAACAGCCTCTCGGATATCACCTTGGCCAACGGCAACTACCGCCTGGCCGCCGATATCGACGCCTCGGGCTTCGGCGGTTTTTCGTTCACCGAATTCACCGGCACCCTCGACGGGGCCTACCACACGATTAGCGGCCTCACCGTCCCGCTCTTCAACACCCTCAACGGAGCCACGGTGAAGAACCTGCGGCTCGATAACGTTAACATCAACCGCACGGGCGCCGACGCCGACGCCGGCGCCGTGTGCATCGCCGCCACGGGCAACACCAAGGTGTACAACTGCGGCGTGCTGGCCTCGACGGCCTCCACCGTACAGGGCACGCGCGACGTGGGCGGCCTGGTGGGCAGGATCAGAAGAACGGGCAGTAACGTGCGCGTGGTGAACTGTTACAGCTACGCTACCGTTGTTGGCGGCACCTACGCCGCCGGCATCGTGGGCAACAATCGTGGTACCGTCAGCGGCACCACGACGGTCAACACCACCGGTGTGCGCATAGCCATGTGCATGATGTACGGCGACATGACCAGCGGCACCAACCGCTCGCCCGTCTACGGGGGCAACCACACCAACAACGTGCAGCAGCTGACGGAGTACAACTACTACCGCTCGCGCGCCAACCTCACCTACACGGCCTACAACGACCAGTTGGCCATCGACAAGGACGCTTTCCTGACGCGTTTCCCCTTCTACCGCCACATCCTGAACACACACCGCGAGATGGCGGCCTACTTCCTCTTCGGCACTGGCGACAATGCGCCGTCGGCAGCCCAGGTGGCCGAGATAGGCCACTGGGTGCTCAAGCCCGAGGTGGCCCCCTATCCCATCATCGAGCCGTGGGAGACCGGTACGCATCGCACCACGCAGGACATCAACTTCGTCGTCACCCACCAGGCCACCACGGCCGACTATGCCGGCAAGCTCATCGACAGCATGGGCAACAGCGGCTACCTGACGGTGAACTACACCGTGGGCGGCACCACGGGCAGCGTCAACCTGCCCATCACCGACATGGACACCGCGCGCTACGACTTCACGTGGGGCAAGGTGGTGCTGCCGTTCGCCAACGAGCTCTGGACACAGACCGACTACAGCACGGTGGTCACCGGCTGGAAGATTACCTCCGTCACCAAGAACGGCACCTCCTACAACATCTTCAACATCCCCGCCGATGAGCCCTACAACTTCGCCGACCGCGGCAATCCCCAGAAGGACATCTACAATGCCACCAACAACCCCTACATCTTCGCCCAGGGCGGCAACTACATAGTGCCCTACGGTGTGACGGCCATCAGCATCGAGGCCAACTTCGCCACAGCCTACTACCTGAGCGACGCCCGGTCGGACTTCGGCTACAACAACTCCTACGGCGGCCAGACCGACCTGGGCTGGGCGGTGCCCACCTCCTACCACAACCGTACGGTCTACACCGACCTCAACACCCTGGTGAACGCCCTGAGCAACAGCACCAACCCCCACAGCCAGGCCATCGTGCTGGTGGGCAACTACCACTACAACCAGAACACCATTGGCGGTGTGCGTTTCGACGCCCGCAAAGCCGTCACCATCATGAGCGTGGACGAGGACCGGAACCAGGAGCCCGACTACGGCTGGTACTCCTACCACACCACCGACCGTTCGGCGATACCTCCCATACGCTTCGACTTCGTGCCCAACATCGGCATGGGTATGGCCGAGCGCGTCAACGGGTCCACCCCCTATCCCACCATCGGCATCTGGCACGGCAGGGGATGGTTCGAGCTGACCGAGACCTGCGTCAGCTTCATGAGCGAGTGCGAAATCAACGACGGCGCCTTTACCAACAACGACGACCACGGCAACAACCGCTGGATAGCCAACAGCGGCTACTTCATCCAGATTGTCCGTGCCCGAAGCGGCAACGCCAACAAGTTGAGCTACGAGCAGATTGGCGGCAACGCCTACGTGGAGGAGCTCTACCCCGGCTCGCACACCGACAATAATCTCGTCACCACCATCAGGCCCATCCTCGTCACCGGCGGCGAAATCGAGGAATGCTACATGACCGGCTACCGCGCCGGGAGCACGGCTACCGGCAGCAACATCTGGTTCTGGGGCGCCGGCGGCAAGATGCACAAGTGGCTCGGCGCCTACATGGAGAACCCCAGTACCAACGGCGTCAACGTCACCGCCAAGGTGGACCACGCCGTCATAGGGCGTTTCTTCGGCGGCGGCACCTCGCCCAACGCCAAAATCACCGGCAACATCGACATTACGATGAACAACAGCCTGGTGGACTTCTACTGCGGCGGCCCGGAGTTCGGCAACATGGCCGCGGGCAAGACCGTCACCACCCACGCCACCAACACCACCTTTGGCGAATACTACGGCGCGGGCTTCGGCGGCACCTCCATCACCTACGTCCGCTATGGCAACGAGACCAGCGTCAATTTCGGCACCGACAAGGACTTTCCCATCGCCTTCGGGACAACCTACCAACGACTGTCGAACAATGCCACCTACGGCATCGGCAGCTGCTACAAGTTCGAGTTCATCCTCTACTCCGGCGGCAGCGGCACAGGTGTGGCGCGTTCCTACACCGGCTATGCGGCCTTCGACCTGGCCACCACGGGCAACGTGACCAACGTACTGAACGGCTGCACCGTGCTGGGCAACTACTATGGCGCCGGCTGCCAGGGCAAGGTGAACGGCACCGTCACCTCCACGCTGACGGGCTGCACCTTCATGGGCAGCGTCTTCGGCGGCGGCTACAAGGCGGCCTCCAACGAGGTGCAGGTCTACCCTGCCACCGAGCCCACCAAATCAAGCTACACCAAACAGACGGGACTCTTCAGCGACTTCGGCACCGTGGAGCCCGAGACTTTCACGTGGCAGTATCGCGGCACCCCGGGTTCCGACGACGCCAACAATATACTCTATACCAACACCGACATGAGCACCCTCGGCACCGTCACCGGGGCCATCAGCCTCACCCTCGACGGCGGCACGGTGGCGCAGAGCGTCTACGGCACAGGCAATGAGAGTCCGGCCAACGGCGGTGTGACCACCCTCGTCAAGGGCGGCACCGAGGTGGGCGGCGATGTTTTCGGCGGGGGCAACCTGGCGCAGACCACGGGCAACGCCCTGCTGACCGTGGAGAACGGCAAAGCCACCAACCTCTTCGGCGGCGGCAACGCAGCCGGCATCGACGGCGACGCCACCGTCAACATGGAGGGCGGCCAGGTGCGCACGGCCATCTACGGCGGCTGCAACAGCAGCGGCGCGGTGAGCGGCGTGGTCAACGTCAACGTCCTGGGCGGCACCCTCGGCACCGATGCCGACCACACCATCAACATACACGGCGGCGGCTACGGCCAAGCCACCTCGACGGGCAACGACGTGACCGTCAACATCGGCCAGGAGAGCAAGAGCGCCGCCTATCCCACCATCTGGGGCGACGTCTATGGCGGCTCGGCCAAGGGCAACGTCAACGCCTCCACCGCCAACACCACCACGGTGAACATCAACAACACGGTGCTCCACGGCAACGTCTTCGGAGGAGGCCTGGGCGAAAAGACCGCCAGCGGCCACTACGACGACGGCTCCTACGTCGTCACCGACAGCGTGCCCGCCCTGGTCCTCGGCAACTCGGTGGTCAACATTGGCACCTCCACGCAGGAGAGCAACAACATACAGATCAGCGGCAGCATCTTCGGCGGCAACAACTACTGCGGCTCGGCCCTGGGCTTCACCACGGTGCACATCTGGAAGACCTCACACACCGCTGCCAACACCGCTCCCTCGCAGAGTGGCAGTCCCGAGGTGGGCACCACCACAACCCTCGCCACCCTGGGCACCGAGCCGGAGAACTTCGCCCTGCAAGCCGTCTACGGCGGTGGCAACCTGGCCCACTACAACCCCACCAATACCCTCTATGGCGGCACCGCCGGCAAACGCGCTTTTGTCCATGTGCACGGCTGCGACAATACCGTCCGTTACCTTTATGGCGGCGGTAACGCCGCCAACACCCCAGCCGATAGCGTCATCATCGACGGCGGGCGCTTCTACAAGATATTCGGCGGCGGCAACGGCGAACGTGCCGACCTGCCGGGTGCCGACCTCACCGAGGGCAACGCCTATACGCTCGTCAAGGGCGGCGTCTACAACGCCGTTTTCGGTGGCTCCAACACCAAAGGTGTCATTGCCAAGGATATGAAGCTCAATATCGCTCCCGACGGCGGCTGCGGTCTCGAACTCATCGGCGACCTCTTCGGCGGTGGCAACCTCGCCCCCAGCAAGGGCGGCAACCTCACCATCGAGTGCGGCGACATCGTCCTCGGCAACGTTTACGGCGGTGCCAATGCGGCCTACGTCGACGGCGACGTGACCCTCACCCTCAAGGGCGGCAACAGCATAGACTACGTTTTCGGCGGCAGCAAGAGCGTGGCCGACGAGGACCATGTCGGCGGCTACGCCATCAACGGCAATGTCTCCCTCATCCTCCAGGGTGGCACCATCACCAATGCCTTCGGCGGCAGCGACACCAAGGGCAACATCAAGGGTATCATCAGCGTCTTGGTCGACGATGCCGAGGATGCGGGATGCCCGTTGAAGGTGGACAACGTCTACGGCGGTGGCAAGGATGCCGCTTATACGCCGCAGAACCCCTCGGTGGCGACACCTACGGTCGATGTGGTCAACGGCACGGTGAACAACGCCGTCTTCGGCGGCGGCCTGGGTGCTGACGCCAAAATCACCGCCAACCCGACAGTGAAGATCGGCGGTACCGGCGCAAAGCAAGCCATTGTCGGTGGCACCAAGATTGCTGGCGGCACGGGCGAAGGCAACGTCTTCGGTGGCGGCTCCGAAGCCGACGTCCTCAAGAACGGCGACAACACAGGTAACACCAGCGTCACCCTCTCCGGCAACGCCGAGGTGATGGGTAATGTCTACGGCGGTGGCAACAGGGCCGCCGTGGAGGGCAATACGCAAGTGAAAATGGAATGAAGATCTTCACTCTTGGTGAAGGCTGTCGTATAGCGTGCGCGCTTTGGTGGGACCTATGGCGGCGCTGAGGTCTTCCAGGGTCTGGATCTGGATTTGCTTCACACTGCCGTAGCGCAGCAGCAGCTCGTGGGCCGTCTTCTCGCCGATGCCCGGAATGTCGGTTAGTGCGGTGCGGAAGGTGCCCTTGGAACGTTTGTCTTTGTGGAAGGTGATGGCGAAGCGGTGCACCTCGTTCTGTATCTGCTCCAGCAGGTGGAACAGCGGGTCGGTGGGTTTGAGACCCACAACGGCGATGTCGCCCCGCTCGCCGAAGCGCAGGAGCTGGTTGGTGCGGTGGCGGTCGTCTTTGGCCAGGCCGGCGATGGGTATGGCGAGGTGGAGGCGGTCCACGATGACCTCGCGGGCCACGTGCATCTGTCCCTCGCCGCCGTCGACGATGAGGAGGTCGGGCAGTTTGGCGTCTTCGTCTTTCAGACGGCTGTAGCGCCGCTCGATGACTTCGGCCATCGAGGCGTAGTCGTCGGGCCCTTCGACGGTCTTGATATTGAATTTGCGGTACTCGTTGCGGTTGGGTTTGCCGGCGGTGAAGTGCACCATGCCGGCGACGGGGTAGGCACCCTGGATGTTGGAGTTGTCGAAGCATTCTATCTCCATGGGCAGCGTGGGCAGGGCGAGGGCGCGCTGGATGCGCTCGAGGAGCTTGAGGGCCTGGGGGGCGGCGTCGCCTTGGGTGAGGGCGCGCTGGTGGCGGCACTGCTTCTGGTAGCTCTCGACGTTGCGCAGCGACAGCTCCAGCAGCTTGCGGCGGTCGCCACGCGGGTCGTAGTTCTGGCGCAGGTAGTCGGCGGGGATGTCGGGCACGGCGAAGGGAAGGATGATTTCTTGCGCGGTGCTCTGGGTCTGCTCGTGGAGGGCGGGGATGACGGTGGCGAGGATTTCGGTGTCGGTCTCGTCGAGCTGGCGTTTGACCTCGTTGCTCAGGGAGTAGATGATGGCGCCGTTCTTGATGCGGAGGAAGTTGATGTAGGCATAAGCGGGGTCGTCGCCGAGGATGGAGACGACGTCGACGTCGCGGACGTTGGTGTCGACCACCGTCGAGCGGCTCTGGTATTCGGCCAGCAGGTGTATCTTGCGCTTGAGGGCTTCGGCTTCTTCGAAGCGCAGCTCGTCGGCAAGGGCGTACATGCGATTCTTCATCTGCTCCTCGATCTCGCCGAAGTCGCCCTTCAGTATGCGGCGTATGTTCTCGATGGTGGCGTGGTATTCCTCTTTGCTTTGCAGGCCGGCGCAGGGGGCGCCGCAGAGGCCTATCTGGTGCTTCATGCAGGGGCGGTTGCCCATGGTGTTGCAGGTGCGGTACTGGAAGAGCTGGCGGATGATGTCCTGAAGCTCGCGCAGGATGCGGCCGTTGGGGTAGGGACCGAAGTACTGGCCGCGGAGGTTGCGGCGGCGCGTGTAGAGCAGGCGCGGAAACTCCTCGTCGGTGATGCAGAGGTAGGGGTAGGTCTTGTCGTCCTTGAGCATCGAGTTGTAGCGCGGCTGGTAGCGCTTGATGAGACTGTTTTCCAGCAGCAGGGCGTCGACCTCGGTGGCCACAACGGTGACGCGGATGTCGTAGATGTTGCGCACCAGCATCTTGATTTTCGGGCTCTTGTCGTCGTAGTGCGAGAAGTAGCTGCTGACGCGCCGCTGCAGGTTGCGGGCTTTGCCCACATAGATGACTTTTCCCGAGGCGTCGAGGTGCTGGTAGACACCGGGATTCTCGGGAATGGTCTTGAGCCGCATGGCTATGCGGTCGATGTTCTTGTTGATGCTGGCGTCGATCATTTGTCCAGTATGGAGTAGTCGACCTCGGTGCGCAGCACGTTCAGGCGGAAACTCCGGACTCCCTCGAGGTCGTATTGGCTTGTGGCCTGGGCTATCTCCATGCGGTAGTCGCCTTTGGCGTTGAAGGTGAAGAAGGGGCGGATGTTCTGTGTGAGGGTGCGGATGCCGTCGCGGTCGCGGCCGGGGGTGACGATGCCTTTCCAGCGGCCGTTCTCCACCATGTTGACGTAGGCGTAGAACATGCGGCGTTCGCCGTCGGGACTATAGAGGTTGACGGTTAGCGGAAGCTGGGGGTTGCGCATGAGGGCGGTGTCGACGACGAGCTCGAAGTCGATGCGGTAGAAGTCGTCGGCATTTGGGACCGAGAACTCGAACACTTCGGGGGTGAAGCGGTTCCAGGTGTTGTTGGCAAAGGTGCGTGTGTCGTCGACGAGGGTGGGGTCGCCACTACAGGCAATATTTAAAGATAGCAACGACAAGAGCAACAACAGATATACCTTGTTTTTCATAAAGATTGCTTGATAAACACTAAACACTAAACACTAAACACTAAACACTTAACACTAAACACTTAACACTTAACTCTTAACTGCTCCATGATTTGCACTGCGTTGGTGGCGGCGCCCTTGCGGATGTTGTCGGCCACCACCCAGAGGTTGAGGGTGCAGGGCTGCGAGGGGTCGCGACGCAGACGGCCCACAAAGACCTCGTCCTTGTGGTGTGCGGTGATAGGCATGGGGTAGAGGTTGCGCGAGGGGTCGTCCTGGAGCACCACACCGGGGGTGGCGGCAATGAGTGCGCGCACCTCGTCGAGGTCGTACTCGCGTTTCAGCTCCACGTTCACCGACTCGCTGTGGCCGCCCACCACTGGCACACGGGCCACCGTGGCGGAGACCATGATGGAGGGGTCGGCGAAGATCTTGCGTGTCTCGTCGACCAGCTTCTGCTCCTCGGTGGTGTAGCCGTCGGGCAGGAAGTCGCCACCGTGAGGGAAGAGGTTGCGGTGGATCTGATAGGGGTAGGCGGGAGCGGAGAGCGGAGAGTGGAGAGTGGAGGACCTTGTTGAATTTGTCGCTTTCCACTCTCCGTTCTCCACTTTCCACTCTCCACTCTCCTCGGCCTCCAGCTGGCGCACGGCCTTGAGACCGGTGCCGGTGATGCTCTGGTAGGTGGAGACGACGATGCGGCGGATGCCGTAGTCGCGCTCCAGCGACGAGATGGCCAGCACCATCTGGATGGTGCTGCAGTTGGGGTTGGCAATGATGATTGCGTTATTGCTTGAATGCTTCAATGCGTTAGTGGCAACATCGATGTTGATTTCCGGCACCACCAACGGAATGGCGGGGTCTTTGCGCCAGGCCGAGGAGTTGTCGATGACCGTGGCGCCGGCCTCGACGAAGAGGGGTGCGTACTGGCGCGAGGCCGCTGCGCCGGCCGAGAAGATGGCGTAGCGCGGACGCGCGGCGATGGCCTCTTCGACGGAGACGACGGTGAGCATGCGGTCGGCGAAGGGCACGGTTTTGCCTATGGATTTGGGCGATGCCGCCGCAATGACTTCATCGTTGGCGAAGCCGCGTTCGGCAAGGACTGTGAGCATCTCGCGGCCTACGAGGCCGGTAGCTCCCACAACAGCTATTTTCATTGTTCTATCGGATCAGGGTTACCGTTCCCTTGAGCACGCGTGTGTTCTGGGGTTCGAATTCGTTGGCGTAGCGTATGATGTAGACGTAGGCATCCTGCACGCAGGGGTTGCCGTCGAAGTCGCGGCCGTCCCAGGCGCAGTCGGCGCCTTCGCAGCGGAAGACAAGTTCGCCGCGACGGTTATAGATGAGCATCTCCTGCTTGAGGGTCTTGGTGCTGACCGAGGAGAAAAGACTGTTGCCGGCGGGGTTGTCGGGAGTGAAGGCATTGGGCACCCAGAAGTGCTCCTTGTTGAGCGGGATGTAGATCTTGGCGGTATCGACACAGCCGTAGGGGCTGCTGGCAATGAGGATGATGTTGGCGCCTTCCATATCGGCGGGGATGGAGTAGTAGGCATTGACGCCCGTCTGGTCGGGACCGTTGGGGAACTTCCACACACGGCTGCTGCCGCCGATGGAGATGTCGGTCAGCACGGCGTCAAGGTTGTCGAGGGTGAAGTGGTCGATGTCGGACCGGAGTTTGGCAGTCAGCGGGTGGATGACAAGCTCGAGCTGGACGATGGAGTCGCAGTCGTAGCGATTCTTCAGGACGATGGTGTCGGTGGCTGCCGTGGCGACGTTGCTCGTGGTGTAGGTCTTGCCGTTGAGCCAGGTGTAGGGCTTGCAGTCCTCCTGGTGGTCGATGGTGTGGGACACGGAGGAGACGGTGAGCTTCAGGTGGACGAGGGAGTCGCATCCCGGCGCCGAGTGGAGCAGCACGAACTCCGTCTGCGGGTTGGTCGGCTGGGTGAACGTTTTGTAGGGACTGCCGTTGGTGTCCCAGGTGAAGGTCTCGCCCTGGCAGATGCCGTCGGCGATGACGGTGTCGAAGTTGGGGAAGACGCGCAGCATGAAGGTGTCGTAGTTGTGGCATCCGCTGGCGAAGTCGGAGGTCACCTGGATAAGGATAGTGTCGATCTTGTTGGCCTGCAGGCCCTGGGTGGGCAGGTTGCGCGAGAAGAGGAACACCTTGCGCGTAAGGATGGTGTCGCCTATGAGGTCGTAGTCGTCAAGGGAGAACAGCGTGGTGTCCATGACGGTGGTGTCGTTGCCCTGAATGCGGAAGGCCTGCACAGGCGTGTAGCGCGGGTCGAAGGAGAGGTAGTTGTTGCTGAGGTTGACGACCTGGCCGGGATGGTTGTCGGCCACGAGGGAGTCGAGGGTGATGGTGTCGCCGCCGGAGACACGGCGGATGAGCCATTCCTCGTGGGTGATTTCCTGCAGGGCCGTGATGTCGAGGCGCATGCGGGCGGTGTCGTTGAGGCAGATGTCGAGGCGGCCGGGAAGGGTGTCGTTGATGGGCAGCTTGTGGATGTCGAGGTAGTTGACGGTGTCGACGCCGATGAAGATGGTGTCGGTGAGGACGTACTGGTCGTTGTTGGCATTGAGGAAGCGGAGGTAGAAGACGTACTTGGCGGGCTCCTTGGGCGAGACGTAGGCCTTGGTGAGGGTGGGGCAGCTGTTGGCGTCGTCCATGGGCTCGTAGTATCCGCAGGAGTCGTCCATGGCCTCGGGGTAGACGACGATGTTGCGGAGCTCCACGTCGGGGCGGCCGTCGTCATAGATGCGGCGCCAGCCGTAGTTCTTGGCGGTGGTGCCCGCGGGGGTGAAACGGAAGGCGATGTTCTGGAAGGAACTGGTGGTGGTGTTGTAGCCGGTGGGGGCAAAGGCTGCGGGCTTGCCGTTGATGGCGGGCGAGGAGTTGGGGTCGGTGGGCATCGTGGAGGCCACCTGGTTGACACCCGTGGCGTTCTGGATGCCGATGAGGCCGTGGCCGCCGTTCCAGCTGGAGCATACCGAGCGGTTTTTCACATGCACCTCGATGATGTTGGAGCCTTCGTAGCAGACAATCTGGTAGGTGCAGTTGAGGTTGTTGCAGCTGAACTGGGCCATGTCGTTCCACGAGCAGATGATTTTGCGGCAGGGATACTCGTCGATGACGCCGTAGTAGATACCGAAGTTGGGGCTGGTGTGGTGCTGCCGTGTTGCATTGGGGTCGGTGTCTTCGAAGACGCCGTAGATGGCGTCGCGCACGCGGTTCAAACCGTCGGAACTGGGGGCGCCGCTTTTGCCGTCGTACCAGGGCAATGAGGCCGAATAGCTATAGGCACAATGCGTTCCGTTACCGAAGAGGCTGGGGTCGCAGAAGGTCACCAACCCGTTGGCACCCAGACGGAACTGGTTCTTGCGGATGCCGAAAAAGTAGAAGGGGTAGGGAATGGTCGTATAGGCCGGGGCGAATTCATCGTCGGCGTTGATGTCCATTCTCTTTCTGTTCGGGTCGTTCATGGTGGAGAGGGCGGCACCATAGGTGAGGCAGAATGACGTGTCGGGCGGGTTGTAGGGAATCTGGTCGACGTAGTAGGTGCCGTTGAAACGCTGCACAGGGATGTAGGGCATGCAGCTGAGGATTATCTGCGGGTTGGCGCAGGTGACCACGGTGTCCCATCCCTTGTGGCGGTAGCGCGCAATGGCGGTATGGTCGTGTTTCTGTTTGATTTGCACTTCGGGGCAAGGCGACTGCACCTCGGGCCACTGGTATTCGCCGCATTCGATTGCAGGGCTCGGCGACGAACCTACGGTCGACGACTGGCCCATGGCCTCTGCGGTGGCAAAAAGCGCAATAAAAGCGAGCGCTATCTGTTTAATATTATTTAGTTTATGCATATCCATACACGTATGTTCAAAATGCAAAGATACACTTTTTTGCCCATACAACCAAATAAAAAGTGTTAAATCTTTCTTTTTTCCGCCCCTTCTCCTGCCTCCAACCTCCTGCTTTCCACCTCCGACTTCCGACCTCCCCGATACCTACCCGAGAGGTACATAATTCGGCATTTCTTATAT
>DFIZ01000011.1:16565-19005 GCA_002372855.1 Bacteroidales bacterium UBA3684 | reverse complement strand
GTTGCACTTGATTGTTGAGTCTACAGGCAACTTTTTCTCCTCCCATCGCACAATAAAGATGGCCTTTCTGCGTTGTTTCACTTGTAAAGACCTCTTTACGCCTTGGGTGTTCGTTGGCAGAGCGAGTGAAAGAACTGCTACATCTGATACACTTTCCCTGTTGTGCACCCTCAATTTTTTCGTCCCGTCGCAACGGCACACCTCTTGCGACGGGACTCTTTTCATAAATTCATTGTCCTTTTCTTTGTTCGTTTGTTTTTTGAACACCACCTTTCTTTCTCGCAGGTTGCCGAGGGTGTCCTTTTCGACCAGCCTGCAGATCCGCAAAACGATTGCAAATTTACGAACTTTTTTTGATAGGGCAAGGTTTTTGGAAACTTTTTTTTCAACTTTTCTAAAGAATAATTTAAAATCAGTTGCTTAGAAAACGAAAAAAACATATCGAATTTTGAAAGGCCTTGGATTTTCAGAGCAGAAAATAAGGACCTCCTGCGCGAAGCCCTCCGCCGCATCAAAGAGGCCCTGGCCAAGCTGCAATAGTCCACAATAGACTCCGTACCAAACGGGGCTGCACAATCACTGTGCAGCCCCGTTTTTTTGTTTCCAACCGTTGCCTTCAACCGCGGCGCGCCTGCTGCACACGCTCGTACAGCTCGGGGAAACGCTTCTCCAGCGACACGGGACGGCCCCCTTCGAGGAAGCAGTGGGTGCTGGTGGCGGTGCAAACTGTGCGGCCGCCGACGGTCATCGTGTAGGCGAAGGTAATCTTCAACGGTGTGGTTTCGGCCACTTCGACCGCAATCTCGACCACATCCTTGAAGGTCGACGGATGCTTGTAGCGACAGTCGACGGCCACCACCGGCGACACCACGCCCTCGGCCTCCATGCGGTCGAACCCGTAGCCCAGCTGGTCCATCCAGTCCACACGGGCCTCTTCCATGAATCGTATATAGTTGCTGTGATGAGTGATGCCCATGCGGTCGCACTCATAGTATTTCACTTCGTGGCGGTAAGGTTTCACTTCCATAACGTAACATTGTTGCTTCGACATGGCAGAGGGCCGCGGCTTCCGCTGCGGCCCTGCCTGTATAACCCTTAATCAATCATTCTTCAATCGGCCTCGTAGATGAGGAGCTGTCCGTCGCTCCAGAGGAAGAGCAGGGGATCCTTGTCGTGCTTCTTGCTGATCCAGCATCCGCCGCTCTCGGCATCGATGACGAGGTTGCAGTACTTGCGGTGGATTTTCTGCTCGGCGATGAGGTGGTCCTCATTGTCGTAGACCTGCAGGTAGGTCTCGCCGCCGTCGCGGACGATGGCATACATGATGTCGCCGCTGATGCCGTAGGTAATCATGTCGACGTTGTAGGTATCCTGGACGTACTGGCGCACCACGACGACGTCGGTGACATGGTAGTCGTACCAGTAGCTGTTGCAGTAGTGCCAGAAACCGGGCCAGTACCAGGGACGCAGGGGCAGCGGATCCCAGAAGACGGGGTGGCAGTGCACCACATAGCCGTGCCAGGGGTGGTAGAAGTAGGGAGCGGGATGGATGGGACGGCTGCTGGGAGGCAGAGGGCCGGGATGGCCGGGGCGAGCATAGCCGCCGCTACGGGCACCGGGGTTGCCGCTGGGGCGCACGCCGTCTCTGGGGGCGCCGCCGGGACGGCCGCTGCCGGCCACGCTGCGCGAGCCCACGGAACCGCCACGGGTGGCAGGGGCGTCGCCGCGACGCAGGGAGCTGGTGCCGCCGCGAGTGGCCGAGGAGGAACCCTCCGAGCCGCGACGGGCCGTGCCCATATCGCTGCGCGAACGGGTGCCGGAGACGGTGCCACGGCTGGACGGTGCCGCCGTGGAACGGCTGCGGCCGTCGAAGGCGCTGCGCGAGCTGCTGGCGCTGCTGCGGCTGCTGCTATTGAAAGTGCTGCGCGAGGGGCTGGAGCTGCTGCGCACCGAGCTCGACGAGCTGCGGCTGGGGCTGCTGAACGAACTGCTGCGCGAGGGACTGGAGCTGCTGCGCATCGAGCTCGACGAACTGCGGCTGGGGCTGCTGAACGAACTGCTGCTGCGGCTGCTCGAACCGCTGAACGAACTGCGGCTGCTCGAGCTGGAACCCGACGAGCGGCTCATCGACGACGAACTGTGTCCGCCACCGCTGCGACCACCGCCGCCACCGCCGCGCTGTGCCATTGCCGGCGTGAAACTCAGCGTCAGGGCTACCATTGCCAGGGCAATCAACTTTGTGGTTTTCATATTGTTACTCCTTTCTTTTAGGTTTGTTTTTTCTGTTTCTGTTGCGTTCTTTTTCTGATGCAAAAGTACAACCTTTTTCCGAGGAAATTTCCCCCAATGCAAAATATTTTTCCCCCACACCCCTTCCCCACCCCTCCAAACACCCACCAAACACCCCCCAAATTCGGCCCTTCTTATATCGTTCTTATAT
>DFIZ01000011.1:0-16435 GCA_002372855.1 Bacteroidales bacterium UBA3684 | reverse complement strand
GGAAGGATATAAGAAGGGACGAATTTGGTGGGTCTTGGAGGGGGATGGAAGAGGGTGCGATTTTTAAAAAAAGAGGCGGGATTGAGTTTTTTTTCGTATCTTTGCCGATTGAAATGGGACGAATGCTACATAGTCTGTATGTCTCCAGTGTACTGATACTATTTGTGTTAAGCCACTGCGGGGTGATGATGGAGACCTGTTCTTGCACAGGCCGGACGTCTGTAGCGTTGCCCCTGCCGGACGATTGCTGCCCCTCGGAGAGCGGCTGCATGGACATCTCCGTCCATCAATTCAGCGGCAACTACCTGATTGCCGACACCCACATTGTGATGCCGCAAGGGGCCGTGCCCGTTGCCAATCCTGTGATGGCGGCTCCGCAAACCTTCCGCTGCCCGATGACGCAGATGCCACCCTACAGCAGTCCTCCCGGCAGAAAACCCGTCTCCTGCGTATTGCGCGTCTGATTCCAGGCTTCCTTTTGTCGAGGCCCGGCCGTCGGTGCCTCAAGGATGATATTGGTTTCACATAAACAAGCGCAATAATACAAATGAAAAAAAATATAATATTATTTCTGTTTGCCGCTACCGGCATGGTCCAAGCGCAGCAAATCGACACCATGACCCGCAGCCACACACTGGAGGCGGTTTCGGTGGGAGCCACACGGGCGGAGGGAGTGTCGCGCATGGGCGGCGCCGTGGGCGGAATCGAGATTGGGCAGGGCGAGCTGTTCCGTGCCGCCTGCTGCAACCTGGGCGAGAGCTTTGTGACCAATCCGTCGGTGGACGTGAACTACAACGACGCCGCCGTGGGCGCCCGCCAAATCAAGCTGCTGGGCCTCAGCGGCCAGTATGTGCAGATGCTCGTCGAGGGCCTGCCGATGGCCGGGGGTGCCGCGCAGCCCTACCTGCTGGGCTATGTGCCCGGAGCATGGATGAAAAGCATCGCCGTGAGCAAGGGCACCTCGAGCGTCAAGCAGGGGTTCCAAAGCATCACGGGGCAGATCAACGTCGAGTACCTCAAGCCCGAAGACGAGCAGGGCCTGTCGCTGAACCTCTACGGCAACAGCCTCCTGAAGGCCGAGGGCAACCTGGTGGCCAACCTGCACCTGAACCACCACCTCAGCACCGAGCTGCTGGCGCACTACGAGCAGGACTTCGCGCACCACGATACCGACGGCGACCTGTGGCACGACTCTCCCGCCGTGCGCCAGCTGAACCTCCAGAACCGATGGAAATACATGCGCGGGCGCTACATCATGCATGCCGGCGTGGGGCTGGTGGACGAGAGCCGCGAGGGCGGCCAGCTCCTCTCGGCCTCCGACGTGCCCTTCCGCGCCCTGGTGGACAGCCGCCGCTACGAGGCCTACATGAAGCATGCCATACTGCTCGACGCCGAGCACAACACCAACCTGGCCCTCATGGCCACCGCCGTACACCATGCGCTGGACGGCGCCTTCGGCAACACCGACCACCCCGAGGATGCCTCGCGGCCCTCGGAGCGGTATGCCAACAAGCACAACTCGCTGACGTCGCAGCTGATACTGGAGCACGATTTCGACGACATCCACAGCCTCTCCGCCGGCCTCAGCGTTGCCGCCGACCGTATGGAGGAGAGCCTCTCGTCGTTCCTGCTGCCGAATGATTCCGAGGAGGTTACCCCCGGTGCCTACGTACAGTATACCTTCAAGCCCAACTACCACTTCACCGCCATGGCGGGCCTGCGCGCCGACCGCAGCAGTCTCTTCGGCACCTTCGCCACGCCGAGGCTGCACCTGAAATGGATGGTGAACGACTGGGTGACTTTCCGCGGTTCCGTGGGCAAGGGCTATCGCACCACCTACCCCCTGGCCGAGCACCACTACCTCATCGCTTCGGGACGCACGCTGAAGGTCGGGACCGACCCCCTGCAGGAGCAGGCATGGAACAGCGGCATCAGCGGTGCCTTCACCATTCCCGCGGGCGACCGCAATGTGCTGGTCAACGCCGAGTTCTACCATACCGAGTTCCAGCACCAGGCCGTGGTGGACTACGACAGCGACCCCTCGCGCATCACCATCGCCGACCTCGACGGCCGTTCCTTCTCCTCCACACTGCAGGTCGACGCCAGTTGCGACATTGTCGAGGAGCTGAACGTCCTGGCGGCCTTCCGATACAACTATGTGCGCTGCACCTATGGCGGCGAGCTGATGGAGAAACCCCTCCAGAGCCGCTACAAGGGCCTTCTGACGCTCAGTTGGAAGCCCCTGATGGCCCTGTGGCAGGTGGACCTCACGCTGCAGCTCAACGGCCCAGGAAGGGTGCCGGAATACGTCGGCGCCGACGGCACGCTGGTGGAAAGCCACGATTTCCCCGCCTATCCGCAGCTGAACCTGCAGGTGACGCGCGAGTTCCGCCACTTCTCCCTCTACGTGGGCGGCGAGAACCTGACCAACTACCGCCAGCCCGACCCCGTGGTCAATGCCGCCAACCCCTGGTCCGCGACCTTCGACCCGACGCTGGTCTGGGGCCCCGTGCACGGCATCATGGCATACGCCGGACTGCGAATGAATATTGGTAAACTATAAAAAAGAAAGATATGAAACAGACACTTTTAATCCTGTTGTCCAGCCTGCTGCTGATGTTCGGCGGCAAAGAGCTGCGGGTGCTGGTGATGACGCCCACGCCGCAGATGCACTGCGAGAAGTGCGAAAACAAAATCAAGAAGAACCTGCGTTTCGAGAAGGGCATTGTCAAGATCGAGACCAGCGTCGAGGAGCAGACCGTCACGGTGACCTACGACGGCCGTAAAACCACCAAGGAGAACATCCAGGCGGCCATGAAGAAGATTGGCTACGACACCAAGGTGGTCAGCGACAATCCGAAGGACAAAGACAAGAAGAAAGAGAAGCCCAAGAGCGAGAAGAAGTGAGGAAACAAAAAAAGAGCGGACCGACGAGGATGTCGGTCCGCTCTTTTTTGGGAGTGTATACGGTCAGCCTACCTGGCAACCGGGGGTGACGATGTCGCTGGGGGTGAGGAGCACCAGGCGGCCGTCCTTGTCCTCGGCGCTGAGGATCATGCCCTGGCTCTCGACGCCTTTGAGCTTGCGCGGAGGGAAGTTGGCGATGAAGCACACCTGCTTGCCTACCAGTTTCTCGGGCTCGGGGTAGAACTTGGCGATGCCGCTGACGATGGTGCGTGTGCCCATGCCGTCCTCGAGCTTGAACTGGAGGAGTTTGTCGGCCTTGGGCACCTTGGAGCACTCGAGGATGGTGCCCACACGGATGTCCATGCGGCCGAAGTCGTCGATGGTGACGGAGGACTTGACCTCGGCGGGTTTCCAGGCGTTGAGCTCGTTCTGGGCCTTGGTGGCCTGGAGCTTGTCGACCTGGGCCTGGATGGTCTCGTCGCTAATCTGTTCGAAGAGCAGCTCGGGCTGGTCAATCTGGTGGCCTTCCTGCAGCAGGTCGGCGCGTCCGGCGTCCTTCCATCCCATGGCGGGGAGGTTCATGATGCGGTGCATCTTGTCGGCCGTGAAGGGCAGGAAAGGGGCGCAGAGGATGGCCAGGTTGGCGCAGATCTGCAGCGAGAGGTTCATCACCGTGGCGGTGAGCTCGGGGTCGGTCTTGATGAGTTTCCACGGCTCGCGGTCGGTGAGGTACTTGTTGCCCAGGCGGGCCAGGTTCATCATCTCGGCGAGGGCCTCGCGGAAGCGGTAGGTCTCGATGCTGCGGCCGATGCGCTCGGGGAAGGTGGCAAGCTCGCGGATAACCTCTGCCTCGGGGGTCGAGGCGGTGCCTCGACCTACGCTTATCGCAGGCACTTTGCCGCCGTAGAACTTGTGCGTCAGCACGAGGGTACGGTTGACGAAGTTGCCGAGGATGGCCACCAGCTCGGAGTTGTTCTTGAGCTGGAAGTCCTTCCAGGTGAAGTCGTTGTCCTTGGTCTCCGGAGCGTTGGAGCAGAGGGTGTAGCGGAGCACGTCCTGCTTGCCGGGGAAGTCCTTAAGGTACTCGTGCAGCCAGACGGCCCAGTTGCGCGAGGTGCTGATTTTGTCGCCCTCGAGGTTGAGGAACTCGTTGGCGGGCACGTTGGCGGGCAGGATGTAGGAGCCGTCGGCGTGGAGCATGGAAGGGAAGATGATGCAATGGAAGACGATGTTGTCCTTGCCGATGAAGTGCACCAGCTTGGTGTCCTTGTCTTTCCACCATTTCTCCCAGTCGTCGCCCTTGAGCTGCTTGGTGAAGGAGATGTATCCGATGGGGGCGTCGAACCATACGTAGAGCACTTTGCCGTCGGCACCCTCGACGGGCACCTTGACGCCCCAGTCGAGGTCGCGCGTGACGGCGCGGGGCTGCAATCCGGCGTCGATCCACGACTTGCATTGGCCGTAGACGTTGGTCTTCCAGTCGTCCTTATGGCCTTCGAGTATCCACTCGCGCAGCCAGGGTTCGTCCTGGTCCAGGGGGAGGAACCAATGCTTGGTGTCCTTCAGCACGGGTTTGGAGCCGCTGAGGGCGCTCTTGGGGTTGATGAGGTCGGTGGCGTTGAGGCTGGTGCCGCAGGCTTCGCACTGGTCGCCGTAGGCGTGCTCGTTGCCGCAATGGGGGCAGGTGCCGGTAATGTAGCGGTCGGCCAGGAACTGCTGGGCCTCTTCGTCGTAGTATTGCTTCGACACCTTCTCGACGAACTTGCCCTCTTCGTAGAGTTTCTTGAAGTAGGCGGCGGCGGTCTCGTGGTGCTCCTTGCTGGAGGTGCGGCTGTAGATGTCGAACGAGATGCCCAGTTCGGCGAAGCTGTCTTTGATAATCTTGTGGTAGCGGTCGACGATGTCCTGCGGTGTGACGCCCTCCTTGCGGGCCTTGATGGTGATGGGCACGCCGTGCTCGTCGCTGCCGCCGATGAACATCACATCCTCGCCCTGGGCGCGGAGGTAGCGCACATAGACGTCGGCGGGCACGTAGACACCGGCCAGGTGGCCGATGTGCACGGGACCGTTGGCGTAAGGCAGTGCCGAAGTGACGGTGTAGCGGCGGTATTGTTTGTCTTTGTCTGTGTAAACCATTCTGATTGTGTTAATGTGTTAATTCGTTAATGTGTTAGTGGCTTGCGCAAGCATCACTCACGCATTTACACAATTACACATTTACGCATTCTCCTCTTTTTTCTCTTCCTCGTCGAGGGTTATTTTCCCGGCGTTGAGAAGGATGTTGTACCAAGCGAAAAGTTTCTTGGCGTCGGAGGCGTGGACGCGGTCGCGGTCGTAGTCGGGCAGCACAGCCTCAAGGAGGGCGAAGAGCTCCTTGCCGTCGGCCTTCTTGGGGTCGAAAGCGGTGGCCTTGCCGTCGAGGTGCTTGAAGATGGCCTGCATGACGTCCTCCAGGGGGCGCTCATCGGTGTCGGTGAAAATACGGATCTCGCCCAGCGAGCTGATGCGGTCGTTCTTGAAGACGGGGTATTTCTGACCCGTGACGAGGTTTTTAACGATGGCACCGCCTTTGGTCTGCGACACCAGTTCGCTCAGGTCCGGCTTGCCGGAAATCACTAAGATGCTTGTCAAATCCATTCTAGTATCTTTTATTTAGTTTGTTTGTCCCCCAAAAACGCGCTTTTGCGATTAATATTTTTCAGGGGGTTGTTAAATCTTCTTAATATGGTATTGGCGGAGGCCCTCGATGGGGTCGGCCACCACGTTGCCGACAACAGCGCCGCAATCCTCCATCCACCAGCGCAACGTGTCTTCGATAGCCTTGGCATAGCCTCCAACAAAGTGTATCTTTATTTCTGGATCGTTTGCTTTTTTGAAAAGTTTGACCAACGATTGCAGCCAATAATCAACGAGAGTGTTGCCAACCACTTTGTAGCAGTAAAACTCATTGATATGCTGTACCGCAAAGGGGGCCAGCGAAGCAAGAAAACGGTTGGGATTAGGCTGATGGTAGACAGCATCCATCAACTGGGCATCACTCATGTGATAAGTATCATGGAACATGCGTCTTAGCTTACCTGACATGCGGTGTGTAAGATAGTCATTCAATAGTACACGTCCAACATGATTGGCTGAACCGAAGTCGCCAAGAATATAACCTGTGCTAATGGGTTGCCGTTTGATTTCCTGTCCATCGTAGAGGCAAGCGTTGCTGCCCGTGCCGAGGATGCCCACAAGGGCGGGCTGGTCGCCAGCGGTGGCACGGCAGGCGGCGAGCATATCGGTCTCGACGTGTATATCGCTTGTTCCAAAGGCTTTAGTGAGCCATGCAGCCACCTTCCTGCGCTGGGCAGGAAGGCCGCAGCCGGCGCCGTAGAAGTGAATTGAAAATGGTCTCACCCCTGCCCCTCTCCCAAGGAGAGGGGATTTGCCTACAACCTGCGTCAGCCTCCCCTCTCCTTGGGAGAGGGGCAGGGGTGAGGCCCACACCTGTTTGCAGGCAGCCATGAACTGCTCTTCGCTGGTGAAGTGGGGGTTCAGACCCTCGGTAACTATCATGTTACCAGACTCTACCTCCATCCACGTGGTCTTGGTGCTCCCGCTGTCGGCTATCAATATCATATTATGCCGATAATCTCATTGATATCACTGATTCCATGATTCTTACACCATGCATCCATGCCGTCTATAATCTTGACGGTGACGGCGGGGTCGATGAAGTTGGCAGTGCCCACCTCGATGGCCGTGGCGCCGGCCATAAGGAACTCGATGGCGTCCTCGGCGGTGCAGATACCGCCCAGTCCTACCACGGGAATTTTTACGGCATGAGCCACTTGCCACACCATACGCACGGCCACGGGCTTCACGGCGGGGCCGCTCAGGCCGCCCGTGATGTTGGCCATGCAGGGGCGACGGCGCTCAATGTCGATGGCCATGCCCAGCAGGGTGTTGATGAGACTCACGCTGTCGGCACCCGCGCCCTCGACGGCTTTGGCTATCTCGGCGATGTTGGTGACATTGGGCGAAAGCTTTACTATCAGCGTCTTATGGTACACCTTGCGTACCGCCTCCACCACCTCGGCAGCCATCTCTGGCTGGGTGCCGAAGCCCATGCCGCCGTGCTTGACGTTGGGACACGAGATGTTCAGTTCGATGGCGGGAATCTTCTCCAGGGCGTCGATCTGCTCGGCCACGGAGCAGTATTCCTCGATGGAGGAGCCGCTGACGTTGACGATGATATTGGTATCTAAGTGCTTGATTCTATGGTATACTTCGGAGCAGAACTTCTCCACGCCGCCGTTCTGCAGACCCACGCTGTTGAGCATGCCCGAGGGGGTCTCCACCATGCGGGGATAGGGGTTGCCCTCGCGATGGGTACCCGTGGTGCCTTTGACCACGAAGCCTCCCAGGCGGTTGAGGTCGATGAAGTCGGCGAACTCCTCGCCGTAGCCGAAGGTGCCGCTGGCGGTCATCACCGGGTTCTTCAGCTTGAGATTGTGTATCTTGACGTTTAACATTGGTACCATTTTTTCATTGTGGAAATATCGAACACCGGACCGTCCTTGCAGACGCAGCGGTGCCCCTGGTCGGTGTCGGTCACGCAGCAGAGGCAGGCGCCGACGCCGCAGGCCATCATGTTCTCCAGGCTCACCTCGCATCGCAGACCCCGCTCGGCGGCGCTGCGGGCCACGGCCTTCATCATCGGCGTGGGACCGCAGGTGTAGACCATGTCATAGCTTTCGGCAAATGCAGGATGCTGGGTAACAAGGCCTTTGTGGCCCAGCGAACCGTCGTCGGTGGCGATGCAGAGGCGACCGAAGGGTTCGAAAGCATCGCGCACGGGGATAAGGCTCTCGTTGCGGCCACCGAGGATGATGGTGCAGTCCACACCCCTTGCTTTCAACACCTTGGCGAGGTGGAGCAACGGAGCTGTGCCGGCGCCACCACCCACAAGGACAGCACGGCTGCCGGCGGCAAGGTCGGTGCTGAAACCATGACCCAGGGGGTAGACCACATTGAGCCTCTCACCCTCCTTCAGCTGGGCCAGCCGACGGGTGCCGTTGCCGACAATCTGCACCAGAAGTGTCATCGTACCAGCCTTTTCGTCCACATCGTGTACCGAAATGGGGCGGCGCAGCATCACCTTGGGCTCACCCTCCACCTGCACTTCCACAAACTGGCCGGGCGCCACAGGCTGCATGACGCCACCGTGCCCCAGCACAAGCATGAAATAACTCTCGCCCAGCTGATGCCGATGAAGAATCTTGAAATCGTGTATCTCTTTCATCAAAATAAACTGTTTTTCCTATTGATAACGCTCCCCGGCAAAAAATATTGTGGCGCTGGATTTTTTTAGGGCCGATTTGACACTTTCACCTTTCCCACGGCCTTTCATCCCCCGTTTTTCGCCCTATCATCTCCTACGATGGTAGGAGTTGGTAAGGAGTTGATAAGGACTTGGTAAGGGGTTGGTAAGGGGATAATACTTCGGAGGGCGCTGAAAAGCAGTTACTTATCTCCGAAAGGACGCAAATCTGCCCCGTCAGCGGAAGGAAATTTGACAAAAAGGCGGTTTTTCCCCACTTCCACAGACGCGGTTCACGTGCGGCGACGGAACAGGCGGCGGAAGAATTTGCGCCACGAGGAACCGTCGAAGAAGGAGGAGTCGGTAGTTGCCTGGAGCGTCAGCACGATACCTATTGGCAGCATGACGAGCGACGAAATCCACATGCCCTCGGGACCGATGGCGGACTCGCGGACGGCCTTCTCGGCTATCATGCCCACCACATAGTAGAGCACGAAGAAGCCCACCGACGCCACCAGCGGCAGTCCCAAGCCTCCCTTGCGGACGATGGATCCGAAGGGGGCCCCGATGAGGAAAAGCAGCAGGCAGGCAATGGAGAGGGTAAACTTGCGGTGCCACTCGATGTAGTGGCGGTTGATGTACTCGTGGTCGTCCGTAATCATGTCGCCGTACATTTTGGCATCCTGCTGGGCGCTGACGACGATGTTGCGGGCATGCAGACGGACCATGCGGCGGTCGCGGCCGGGAAGGCTGTTCAGCAGGCTGTCGACAGACACCGGATTGGCGGAATGCTGCAGGCTGTCGGCGGATGTGTACTTGCTCCATGCCCTGAGGTTGCCGACCATATTGGTGTGCCACTGCCCGGTGCGCTCCACAAGCCCACGTTCCAGACTGGCGATGGTGGTGTCGAGCTGGTTGATATTCATCATCTGGTAGCTACCCTTGAAGTTCTCCTCGACACTCTTGTTGTAGGCGAAGGAGGAGATGTCGAAATTGAGCGACTGCTGGCGGAAGCCGATGGAGGTCAGCGGGCGGGTACGGAAATTCTCGCCCGAAGACTCCTCGGAATAAGAGTAGCCGTCGTAGAGGGTGAACTTGAGGTATTGGTTGTCGGGCGAGGCCTCCATGAAGCCCCGCTGGGCCACGATGACGGTGGTGGCGTTAGCACCACGCGAATGGTCGTAGATGATGATGTCCTGCAACGTGCGCCCATCGCGTCCCTTGGAGCCCACACGGATAACGTAGCCGTCGAATTCCTTGTAGTATTCGCCAGGGCGGATGTTGACGGCGGGCTTCTTGCGCGTGATGTCGTAGAGCGTCATGCGGTATTTGAGCATGGCCGTGGGCATGACGTTGTTGGCGAAGTAGAAGGCCATGCCGGTGAGCAGCACCACGACAACGGCCATGGGCATCATGGCGCGGCGCACCGATATGCCGCCGGCTTTCATGGCCACGAGCTCGTACTTCTCGCCGAAGTTGCCCATGGTCATGATGGAGGCGAAGAGCACCGCTATCGGCAACGCCATGGGGACAAAGGTGGCGGAGGCGTACATCAGCAGTTCGGCGATGACGCTGAACTCGAGCCCCTTGCCCACCAGGTCGTCCACATACTTCCACACAAACTGCATCAGCAGCACCAGCACCGAGAGGGTGAAGGTGAGCACCAGTGGGCCGATGAAGGAGCGGAGTATGAGACGGTCTATTTTTTTCATTGTATGCAACTAAAATTTACCGCTCAGCCAGCGCCAGATGTCGTTGCCGTTGGCAAAAATCATCAGTGCCAACAGCAGGAACATACCGACGCTCTGGGCGTAGGAGAGGAAGTTGTCCGAAGGCTTGCGGCGGGTGATGATCTCCCACAGGGTGAAAAGGATATGTCCGCCATCGAGGCCGGGGATAGGAATAACGTTCATGAAGGCCAGGATGAGGGCCAGGAGGGCCGTGAGGGTCCAGAAGGCCTGCCAGTCCCAGTGGTCGGGGAAGAGGTCGGCCATGGCGCCGAAACCGCCCAGATTCTGCGCTCCGCCGGGGGCGAAGAGCATCTTGAGTCCAGAGACATACGTGACCAGTTGGTTCCAGCCGTGAGCGATGCCTGCGGGGATGGCCTCGAAGAGGTTGTAGTCGGTATGGACCAGCAGCTCGGAGGGGAAGAGCTTGGTCAGGTCGTTTTGGCACTGCACGCCGAGTTTGCCCTTGCTGGTGACCGCGACGGGCAGGGAGTCGAGCTGACCCTGGCGGTAGAAGCCCACCATGACCGTCTGGTCGGCCTTCTCGGCCAGGTAGGGAGTGATGTCCTGGAAGATGTGCATCGGCTGTCCGTCGATGCTCACCACGCTGTCGCCAGCCATCATGCCGGCCTTCTCCGCAGGCGAGCCCGAGACGAAGGACTTGACCACAAAGGGGGTACGGAGGGTCATGAGCTGCTTGACGCGCTCCTGGTTGACGCGCTCCGCCAGGTGGCCGCTGAGGTTGAGGGTGACCGTGGAGTCGCCGCGGCGCACCGATACCTGGCGGGCATCGCCCAAGAGGAGCATCTTGTTGGCCAGCGCATAGTCGTCCACCACCGAGTCGTCGATGGTGCAGATAACGTCGCCGTTCTGGAAGCCTTCGTCGAGCATCACCTCGGCATACTGGAAGCCGAAGGTGGCGTTGTGCATCGGCAGTTCGTCTTTGCCCCAGTGGGCGAAGATAATGCCGTAGAGGAGCATGGCGGTGACGAAGTTGACCAGCACGCCGCCCGAAATGATGCAGAGGCGCTGCCAGGCCGGCTTGGTGCGGTACTCCCAAGGCTGCGGCTCGGCCGCAAGGTCTTTCTTGTCCTTGGTTTCGTCAATCATGCCTGCTATGTCGCAGTATCCGCCGAGGGGTATCCATCCCAGGCCCCAGAGGGTGTTGTCCTGGTCCTCGGGGCGCAGGTTCTTCTCGTCCCAGCTGTCGGGCGTGGTGGCGTTGAACCACAGGAAGTGCCACTTGCCGTCGAATTTCTTGGCTTTGAGAATGGAGAACTTCCAATTGAAAAAGATATAGTACCTACGCACACGCGTATGGAACAGTTTGGCAAAAGCCAGATGGCCCAGTTCATGCGTGGCCACGAGGATGGAGAGGCTGAGGATAAGGGCTAGCCAATTCATTGCATTCTGATGTTTTTATCGGTTTGGAAAAGGTCGTCGAGGGTGGGGTTGGCGATGAACGGGGCGCGCTGCATGGCCTCCTCTACCCTGTCGGCGATGTCGAGGAAACGAATCTTCCCGTCGATGAACTGCTGCACCGCTACCTCGTTGGCGGCATTCATCACACAGGGCATGTTGCCTCCGCGCCCGATGGCCTGGTAGGCCAGGTCCAGACAGCGGAAGGTCTTGCGGTCGGGCTTCTCGAAGGTGAGGTTGGGATACTGGGCGAAGTCGAGGCGCGGCAGGTGGCTCTCGATGCGCTCGGGATAGGAGAAGGCAAACTGGATGGGGGTCTCCATGGAGGGGATGCCCAGCTGGGCCTTGATGCTGCCGTCGCAGAACTGCACCATGGAGTGCACCACCGACTGCGGGTGCACCACCACCTCGATGTCCTCCGCGTCGACGCCGAAGAGCCATTTGGCTTCAATCACCTCCAGGCCTTTGTTCATCAGCGAGGCGCTGTCGATGGTCACCTTGCGGCCCATCTTCCAGTTGGGGTGGTTCAGGGCCTGCTCCAGGGTGACGCCCTCCAGCTGTTCGCGCGTACGTCCACGGAAGGGGCCGCCAGAAGCCGTGAGGAGGATCTTGTCGATGGCACCCTCGCCGATGAGGCATTGGAAGATGGCGGAGTGCTCGCTGTCCACAGGCAGGATGGGCACACGGTGCTGCAGGGCGGCGGAGGTGACAATGCTGCCGGCCACCACCATGGTCTCCTTGTTGGCCAAGGCTATGGGTTTGCCGTGCTCGATGGCACGCAGTGTTGGACGCAATCCGGCGAACCCCACAATGGCCGCCAGCACAAGGTCGACGGTCTCCATCTCCATGAGGTCGGCAATGGCGCCTTCGCCGGCGTAGACCTTGATGCCCCGGGGCTGCAGGGCCTCACTGACCTGGGCGTACTTGCCCTCGTCGGCAATGGCCACGGCATTGGGGTCGAACTCCAGGGCCTGCTGGATGAGCAGGTCGGCATTGCTGCCGGCACACAGCACCTCCACGGCAAAGCGGTCGCGGTGGCGACGGATGACGTTGAGTGCCTGCGTGCCTATGGAACCGGTGGAACCCAGTATGGCTATTCTTTTCGTAGTGGTAGTATTCATTTAGTTAAACGAGATGTATTCCTCGGGGTTGACCGGCGACCCGTTGACCCACATCTCGAAGTGCAGGTGGGGTCCGGTTTCCTGTATGCCCGAGGTGCCCACATAAGCCACCGGTTCGCCCGCCCTGACGGCGTCGCCCTGGTGCTTGAGGAGCATGTTGGTATTGCGGTATACGGTAATGACGTTGCCAGGGTGCTGGATGGCGATGACATAGCCCGCATCGGCAGTGAACTGTGCCGAAACGACAGTCCCGCCGTAGGCGGCATAGACCGGCTGCCCGGCGGTGCCGCCGATGTCGATGCCCAGGTGGCGGCCGGGAGCGTCAAAGGCTTTGAGTATCTTCCCTTTCAACGGCGTATAGAAAAGGTGCGAGAGGGCCGGCGAACTCTCGGCGTTGGACACCGCGACCGTCGTGGCCTTCACCTCGTAGCGGTTGTCCTCGCGCTCCACCTCGAGGCGCAGCAGCGAGTCTTCCTCCGACCGCCGGTAGACGGCCGACAATTGCTTCAGCGTGCTCGACGAGTCGGACAGGAGGGAGTCGGCCTCGCAGCCCAGTTCCTTGCCCGACAGTACAGCCTGTATCGTGCCCACCATCCACTCCTGCTCGCTCAGCAGGGTCTCCAGCGAGTCAATCTTGCGCGCATTGGCATAGGTCTGCTCCACCATGGCATTGTCGGTGTAGCCCGGTATCCACTCGCGCAGCGGTGTGAACGCTATGAGGACCGTGGTGAGGAGGATAAGGACGATGACAGTGATGCCGACGGTGACAAAAAGATTGATGCCCGACAGCTGGAAGGAGAACTTCTCCTTGAAGGTGTCGGTGTCCATTACCACGAAGCGGTGCTTGTGCTTGATGACATCGGTCACAGGCTTGCTCCGCAGTTTGGTCCACCATTCTCTTATCTTCATCGGCAACGGCGTATAAAACTCAGCGAGTCAACGAGTCTGCTTGTTGTAGACCTGTTGACTCGCCGATGTGTTGACAACTATTGTTTAGAAGTGTTCGTTGCGGGTGTCCTCGATGTCGGCTTTCAGGCGCAGCACATCGGTAATCTGACGCACTTTGTTGCGGTAGCCCTGCTCGAGCTGCATACGCATCATCTCGGCTTCCATGCCCTCGGCCGGAGCCTTGCTGTCGACCTGGATCATGTAGACGGCGCTGGCGCCCTTGACGGGGTTGGTCATACCGCTCTTGGTGGCGGCGACGACCGACTGCACCTTGGGCTCCATGCCGAACTTGCCGAAGTAGTTGCTGCCGTAGGCCACGCTGTCGAGGGTGTCGACGGGCATGTTCACCTTGGAGGCGAAGGAGTTGATGTCCTTGGCAACCTTGGCGGCCTCTTCGGCACGGGCCAGCTGCAGCTCGGCCTTCTTCTCGCGGCGCACATCCTGCTCAATCATCGGACGCACCTGCTCGAGGGTGGCATAACCCTTCTGGTAAATGTCCTGCAGGGTAGCAATGACATAGGCGCCATCGCACTCGTAGACCTGGTCGGTCACGGCACCCTTCTGGGTCTCCTTGTTGAACGCCCAGCGGACAATCTCACGGGCATTGCTGACACCGGGGAGGGTCTCCGACATCTTGGCCACGCGCTCGGTGCGCACCTGCAGGTTCTCCTGCTGGGCACTGGCCTCGAACGACTTCATGGTGCGGTTCTGCGAGGCAAACTTGTGGGCGGTGGTATAGACGGCGTCGTTGGTGGCCTTCGAAGGCTCTATCTCGCGGGTAATGAGGGCCACGCGGAATTTCTTGGTGGCGGGGGTCTTGTCGGTGACCTTCACAATGAAGTAGCCGATACCGTCGGGACGCTCATAGATGAAGTGACCTCCAACGGGGGTGTTGACAATCTGCTCGTTCAGCACACCGTAGCCGCCGTCGAGCTGCCAGTTCATGTCGCCGTGGGTCTCACCCTTCTGGGGGTCGTCGCTGAACTGCTCCACAGCATCCTCGAAGCTGATGCGGTTGGCATTGAGCATGGCCAGCACGCTGTCGGCCAGGTGCTTTGCCTGCTCCTCGCTGCGGGTGGTGATGTTGCCGCCAACCTTGTTGTTGAAGACGTAGATGACGCTGGCGCGGAGGCTGTCGGGACGCATGGCGGTAGCCATCACTTTGGCCATCATCCACTCGTTGCCGACGATGGCGGGCTCAATCATGGTGCCGGCGCTGGCGGCCTCGATCTGGGCATCCATGGGGGCACGGAAGCTGCTGGATTTGACATAGGAGGAGTCGTAGCTGCGGTGCGACTCGCCATTGACGAAGTAGGGAATCTCCTCGTCCTCGACGGTCTGGAACTCTTCCCAGGTCTTCTTCACACCGGCCTCAATCTCGGCCAGGTCGGCGGCAGTGGGGTTCACAGGATAGACGATGTACTCGATGGAGCGGAGTTCCTCATACACACGGAATTCGTTCTTATGCTCGTCGTAGTATTTCTTGTAGTCGGCATCGCCGAGGGTCACCTCGTCGTCGCTCACGCTCTGGAACGGCATGGCCACCACGCGGATGTTGGAAACCTCCTTGGTGTAGGCAGCCACCTTCTCGGCCAGGGTCTTGGGCATGTAGAAACCAGAGAGGACCAGCGAGGCATACTTCTGCTGCATGCGGTCCTTCTTGACGGCTTTCTCCAAGTCGACCCACTGCATACGCTGGTTGGTGTCCATGGCATTGAGGTTCTCGAGGGTGCGGCGCACGCCGAGGGTGTCGTAGACTCCCGTCTGGGGGTTGGTGAAATACTGACGGAGTAAGGGGTGGATGAACTTGCCGGTGTACATGTCGCCCATCTCATCCGAAGTCACCTGCAGACCCAGCTTGGCAGCCTGCTCCTCGAAGAGGGTCTCCTCGACAAACTCGGCCCACACGCTCTCGCGGATGCGGCTCTGCATCTCGGCAGGAATCTGGGCCACCTGCTGGTTCATCTTGTAGTTCGTCTCGGCACGCTCGACCAGCTCGTCGAAGCGCTGGCGCGTCATCGTCTCGCCGTTCACGGAGCCCATGTCGGGCATGCCTCCCTTGTTCTTGGTCAGGTCACCAAGGATGAACGCAATAATAGCAATACCGACCAGCAGTACTGCCACCCACGAATGTTTTCTAATACTTCCGATAATTCCCATTTTGTTTAGTTTGTTTTTAGCGCACTAAGTGCTTTTTGTTATTATTTTTATTTAATTTTTTCTTTAATTTAAGGTTGCAAAAGTACAAAGAATTATTTTTGTAGAAAAATTTTTTTTACTCTTCGCCGTCTCCAAACAACCTAAAGCACATGGAATCAGCACCGAACATTTTCAATTTTTCTCCCCTCCACACGCCCTCCGAGCGTCGCAAAAGGGCCTTCGGCACCCCATGGCGCTTCAAAAATCGAACGAGAAAGGCAGCAGGCTCGCCACACTCGGGAACACCCGCACGCGGTCTCCGGACAGGTAGCACAGCACCCTCATCGGATGCCCCTGCCGTTGCTCGTACTCCATCAGCACCTGGCGGCAGGCCCCGCAGGGCGACGCCTCGCACAACTCGCCGCGCTCGTTGCGCCCCACAATGGCCAGGGCCTCGTAGTTACGCATCCCGGGACGCTGCGCCGAAGCGGCGAAAACCGCCGTCCTCTCGGCGCACAGCCCCGAAGGGTAGGCGGCGTTCTCCTGGTTGTTGCCGCACACCACCGTGCCGTCGCCCAGCCTGAGCGCCGCACCCACATGGAAATGCGAGTAGGGAGCATAGGCGCCGTCGGCAGCCTCGACGGCACGCTGCATCAATTCGCGGCCGCCCGCGTCGGGCAGCGCTGCCAAATCGTATTCCTCATATTTGATAACCAGTTCTTTATCCATATCCTTCCTTTCTGTTTTCAGATGCAAAAATAAACAAAAATTGCAAACTGGCAAAGTCTTTCGCCATCCTTTGTCCCCCTCCCCCAGACACCCACCCGACAGGGACCTCTTTCGGCCCTTCACATATAGTTCCTATATAC
>DFIZ01000051.1 GCA_002372855.1 Bacteroidales bacterium UBA3684 | reverse complement strand
ATAGGAACGATATGAGAAGGGTGCTCTTATGTAGGTGTTAGACCTCTTTGGGGTTCCGATTTTTTTGTGTATCTTTGCAGGCATGAATGTGATAGAAATCAATAGTCTGGATGTGCCGGAGGTGGCTGTGTATGCGCACCTTACGGAGGCGCAGCTGCGCAGCAGGTTGGAGCCGGAGAAGGGCGTTTTCATCGTGGAGAGCGAGAAGGTGATCCGCGTGGCGCTGGCGGCGGGCTGGAAACCGCTGTCGTTCCTGGCCGAGAGGAAGTATATAGATACGCAGGTGCGCCCGATGCTGGAGGGGAGTGGAGAGCGGAGAGCGGAGAGTGGAGAGCGGAGAACGGAGAGTGGAGAGCGGGGAGCGGAGAGTGGAGAGCGGGGAACGGAGAGTGGAGAGTGGGGGGAGGTGCCTGTCTATACGGCCGAGCGCGAGGTGCTGGCGGGTTTGACGGGCTATGCGCTGACGCGCGGGGTGCTGTGCGCCATGCGGCGTCCGGTGCGGATGCCGAGTGTGGAGGAGGTGATAGGGGGCGAGGGCGACGGAGGCCGTCGCCGTGTGGTGGTGCTGGACGGGGTGGTGAACTCGGAGAACACCGGGGCCATCTTCCGCGCCGCCGCGGCGCTGGGCATGGATGCCGTGCTGCTGACGCGTACCTGCTGCGACCCGCTGAACCGCCGTGCCTGCCGTGTGAGCATGGGCACGGTGTTCCAGGTGCCGTGGACGTGGCTGGAGAGTTACGACGAGCTGCGCCGCTGCGGCTACAAGACCGTGGCCATGGCCCTGACGGACCGCTCCGTCGGCATCGGCGACCCGGTGCTGCGCGAGCCCGAGCGGCTGGCCATCATCATGGGCACCGAGGGCGACGGGTTGAGCGACGAGGTGCTGCGGAGTTGCGACTATGTGGCCAAGATACCCATGCAGCGCGGCGTGGACTCGCTCAATGTGGCCGCTGCCGCCGCCGTGGCTTTCTACCAGCTGGGGTGAGCGGGAGCAGAACGGGTTGTTAAATTGTGTTAAATCTCCGTGTTGGTTGTAGACTTTTCGGAAAAAACCTGTTATACCATGGGTATAAAAGTTTTTTTTCGTGAAGTCGAACTTTATACTTTGTTAAAATGAAAAAGACAATCCAACATGTTTTCATGGCAGTGCTGACGGCGGTCTGCCTGTTGCCGGCAGAGGCGAAAGGCCAATGCGAAGCCGTGGTGCACGACAGCCTGCCGTTGACGGAGGACTTCGAGGGGTGGAATACGGGCGTTTCCGGTCCGATGGGCGAGTGCTGGACCCGCATCAACAATGGCACATCGTTCTATTCCGGCCCCTTCGTGAAGAACCTCATGCAGTATTCCAGCGAGTTGCATGCCTATGTGCCCAACAGGACGATGTATTTCTATACCTCTGTGGGGGATGAGTGGTCGGTCGGATTCCGGTCCTATCTGGTGATGCCCGAGGTGGAGGATGTGCGGGACCTGACGGTGGACTTCAAGGTGCGCCGTCCCGACGCCCATCCGGCCCTCGAGGTGGGTGTGATGGAGAGCACGGACACGTCGACCTTCGTGCCGATAGCGATATGCACGCCCAGCACGTACAATACGTTTGTGGACTACAGTGTGCCGCTGTCGGGCTATACGGGCGACGGGGGCAATATTGCGTTCAGGACTTTCAACGTGGGTACCTATGTGAGTGAGATTTACCTGGACGACATCGTGGTGTGGCAGGACAGCTGCGGCGCTCCCTGCTGCCTGACGGCCAGCCACAGCGAGGCCGGCAGCACCCTGCACTGGATGGCGGCGGACACGACGGCGACGTTCCTGCTGGTGCTCGACGGCACGGACACCGCCGTGGTGAGCGGCAACAGCTACACCCTCGACACCCTCCCGGAGGGGTCGGAGCACACGGTGAGCCTGCGCATGCTCTGTTCGCCCGACAGCAGCGAGGCCTATACCGCCACCTTTCAGATGCCGATGCTGGCCTTGCCCTACCGGCAGGGTTTCGACAGTGTGGCCGTGCCGGCAGGCTGGCGCAAGGCCGGCGGTGGCCAGGTGGCGCTGAACAGGAACATCCCCGCCGAGGGGACGGCGGCGTTGGAATTCAGGGACGGCGCTGCTGACAATATGCTGGTGCTGCCGGTGTTCGGCTTGGAAATCAGCGAGCTGTATATAAACCTGCTGACGAGGCCCACAGGCATCAACCTCTGGGGTGCGGGCATGATGGCCGTTGGCTATGTGACCGACGCGTACAATACGGGCACCTTTGTGGCCCGGGCCATCTTCGAACGGTCCGACTTCGAGGGGCCCGCCTACAGGGAGTGCCGTGTGGACTTCGACGGGGCTCCTGCCGGGGCTCGCATGGCGCTGCGCTATTCGGGCACCACGAATCAGGGTCAGTGGCTGGTGGATGCCGTGGAGGTGGGGCTGAACCGCTGTCCGGCGCCAGTGGCGACGGGTGTCGACCAGCTGACCGACACTTCGGCCTGCCTGCACTGGATGGCCGAGGAGGCGGGAACCACCTACCTGGTGGCCGTCGGCGCGGATACCCTGTCCACCACCGACACCGCGCTGACCCTCACGGGGCTGGCTCCGGACTCGGCCTACCGTGTGCGGCTGGCGCGCATCTGCGACGACGGCGACACGGGGGCGTGGGTGAACCTCGGGTTCAGGACCGACTGCCAGACGATTACGCATGCCGACCTGCCCCTGACGGAGGACTTTGATAGTTACGCCACGGGCGACATGGCGGAGATAGGCAGCTGCTGGCGTCTGCTGACGCCGGGCCACTGGGGCATCACGGGGCGTCCATGCCCGATGCCGGTGGTCGACACGGCAGGTGTAGGCACCCAGGCTTTGGCCTTCGGCCTGCTGGCAGGACACACCGACCTGGTGGTGCTGCCGGCGGTGGACTCGGTGCGCGACCTGGCATTGACTTTCCGCACGTCGACAAGCTTTCTGGACAAGGTGTTCGAGGTGGGCGTGATGACCGACCACCACGACTGGCAAACGTTCGAGCCCGTGTATGCGGTGACTCCCACGGTGCAAGGCGATTGGGAGGAATGGGAAGTGCCCTTGGCGGACTATGAGGGACTGGGCCGATATGTGGCCATAAGGGTGAAGCCTGCCGACGGCGCGGGCGACTATATGACCGGATACCTGGACGATGTGGTGCTCGACGTGGTATCCACATGCGTAAGGCCGCAGGCCGTGACGGTGGACAGTGTGGGCGAGGACTGGGCCGCGGTGAGCGTGGTGAACCTGTCGCAGACGGGTACCTACCAGATGGTGCTGCACTCGGCCTACGGGTCGGACACTGTGACGGTTGTCGGCGAATATCATACCTTCAGCCATCTGCGTCCCGCGACGGCCTACGAGCTAAGCGTCAGCCGTATGTGCGACGACGGGAGCCTCACCGAGGCGCTGCATCTGCTCTTCGGCACGGCCTGCGGGGCAACGGAAGTGCCCTATATCGAAGACTTCGACCTTACGGCCAACGGCGCTCTGCCTACCTGCTGGCGCACGTGGCCCAGTGGCAATGCGTTGGCTCCGCCGAGGGTGTCGGGCGAGGGCGAGGAGGCCGACCAGTACAGTCCCGACGGGTCGCAGTCGCTGTATATGGAGACGGGCTTCTTCAGGACGAGCGACTATGTGGTGCTTCCGGCATTCGCTTTACCGTTCGACAGCCTGCGGATTTCCTTCTGGCACCGCCGTCAGGATGCCGCCGAGGGACAGCTTACGGTGGGATACATCAACGGCTACCCGGAGCCGTACACTGCGGACAGCCTTGACTTTGTGGAGGTGGCGACCCTTGTTGGCGACGACGGGACGGGGCGCGTGGACACGGTGACCTTCGACAGTGTGCCCGAAACGGCCACGCACATAGCCATCCGCTGGCATTACGAGGGGGCGATGTGGAGTTCGGTGTGTATCGACAACCTGAGGGTGGAACAAAAGACGTCGGACACGGAGCCTGACCCCGGCCCCGGCCCCGGTCCTGAGCCCGGTCCCGGTCCTGAGCCTGGTCCCGGTCCGGAAGGAATAGCAACGGCCGACGGCGTGGAGTGGAGCATCAGTCCCAATCCGGCTTCTATGACGGTGGTGATAGCATGCGAGGATGAGATGGAGGTGACGCTGCTGGACCTCGCGGGACGTGCGCTGACGGAGCCGAAGAAGGCCCGTGAGCGGTGCGAACTGGATGTGAGCGGGCTGGCGGAGGGTGTCTATTTCGTCCGCATGCGCATGCCGTCGGGTGTGGCTACGGGCAAGCTTGTGATACGGCGCTGAAGTCCGTTTATTTGTTAATCAGCTGATAGAGATGGCCGGGCAGGGTGCGTACCTGCTTGGCCATTTCCATGTTGAAGAGGATGCCGGCGGTGCGGGGGAGGGAGAAGGAGGTGAGGCGAGCGATTTCGTCGAGGGTGAGGTGGTCGTTCTCGCTGAGGGCGTTGACGATTTTCTGCTCGTCGGGCGAGAGGCGCGGGGATTCCTGCAGGCCTTCGAGGGTGGCCTGACGGCCGGCGAGGGGCCATCCGAGCTGGAAGGCAATGTCGTCGGCGTTGCGTGCCAGGAGGGCGCGGTTGGTGGCGATGAGGTTGATGGTGCCGCGGGAGTAGGTGTCGGAGAGGCGTCCGGGGAGTGCGAAGACGTCGCGGTGGTAGCTGGCGGCGATGGCGGCGGTGATGAGGGCGCCGCCTTTCTCGGAGGCTTCGACAACGACAGTGGCGTCGCCGAGGGCGGCGATGATGCGGTTGCGGGCGGGGAAATAACGGGGGTTGATGGCGGTGCCGGAGGGGTATTCGGTGACGAGGGCGCCGGAGGCTTCGAGGATGCGCTTGGCCAGGGGGCGGTTCTCGGCGGGGTAGATGCGGTCCAGGCCGTGGCCGAGGACGGCGACGGTGGGCAGGGAGTGGTCGAGGGCGGCGGTGTGGGCGGCGGTGTCGATGCCGTAGGCCAGGCCGCTGACGATGGGGGTGCGGTAGGACGTGAGCTGGCCGACGAGGCGGTCGGTGTTGTCGCGGCCCTGGGGGGTGGCGCGGCGGGTGCCGACGATGGCGACGGAGCGGTCGGGGTTGAGGTCGGCGGTGCCCATGACGTAGAGCAGGGCAGGGCAGTCCTCGGTTTCGGCGCGGTTGAGGCGCTGGGGATAGTCGGGGGAGGTGAAGAAGAGGGGGCGGATGCCGTTCTTCTCGCAGAAGGCCAGTTCCTGCTCGGCACGGGGGAAGGAGGTCTTGCCCTGGATGTGGCCGAGGATGGCGGGGTGGTTGGCAAAGACGGTTTTGAGCTCGGAGGCGGGCAGGGCGAAGGGGTCGTCGTCGGGGTAGAGGTCGACGAGGCGCCGGATGGAGGTGTTGCCGAGTCCGGGGACGAGGGTGAGGGCTATCTGCGAGAGAGGGGACATTTTAGGGTTGAGTTTTAAGTTTTAAGTTTTAAGTTTTGAGTTTAAGGTTTAAGGGTTTCGCAGGCTGCAGCCTGCGTCCCGGTTAAAAAAAACGACAACGGAGACAACGAGGACAACGGGCACACCGCAACATGCGGTGTGCTTATGGAGTGCGGCAGCTGTTGTTTGTGTTGTCATTGTTGTCGTTGATCAGGTTTAAGGGTTTAAGAGTTTTTGGCTTAGGGTGCGGAGGGTGCCGTAGGAGGTCTGGAGGCGGCGGTGCCACTCGGAGGGGGTGACCCACTGGCCGCCGGTGATGCCTTCCTCCTGCTGGGGGTTGACGGGCTGTTTTTCCGCCGTCATGGGGAACCAGGAGGTCTGCTTGAGGTGCCAGCGGTGGGCCGGGGGATTGGGGCCGGAGTACCAGGCGCGGGGGGCGCGGAAGAGGTGGTAGGTTTTGATGGGGTAATTTAAGTGTTTAGTGTTTAGTGTTAAGTGTTTAGTGTTGAATCGTGAACTGAACACTGAACACTGATCACTAAACACTGGATTAATGCCGGTTTCTTCCTGGACTTCGCGGAGGGCGGCCTGGAGGAGGGTTTCGCCGGGCTCGACTTTGCCTTTGGCGAGGTCCCAGCGGCCGTTGCGCTGGATGAGGAGCATGGTGCCGTCGGGGGCGGTGACGATGCCGCCGGCGGCGCGTACATAGACGGTGTGGCGCTTGAGGAGGCGCAGGAGCCAGAGGGGGAGGCGGAAGGTGTGGTATTTGTAGGAAAGGATCATGGTCAGTTAAGAGTTAAGAGTTATGAGTTAAGAGTTATTATTGGAGGGAGAAGACGAGGGGGTTGCGGCCTTTGGCGGAGAGGGTGAGGGTCCAGCCGTCGGGGCTGAGGGAGAGTTGGTTGGTCTTGGCGAGGAGGGCGAGAAAACGCTCCTCGGTGTTCATCTGGGCTTCGGCGCACTGGATGTCGGTGTGGGTCAGGTGGGAGAGCTTGAGGGTGGCTGAGTGGCTGAGTGGCTGAGTGGCTGAGTGGCTGGGTGGATGGGAGAGGGTGTAGTCGGCGCAATAGGTGTTGCAGGTGGACTGTCCGCGGAGGGTGCCGGCCTCGGGGTTGAACTGGAGGGTGATGACGGTGGATTGCTGGACGGGGCGTCCGGCCATTTCGACGAGCTGCCAGACGGCCTCCTTGTCGAGGGTGGGAAGCGGGGTGTGTTGAGTGTCGAGTGATGAGTGATGAGTGATGAGGGTGGAGCAGGAGGCGAGGAGGAGGAAAATGAAAAATGAAAAATGAGAAATGAAAATTGAATATGTTTTATGTTTTTCCATTTTGCACAAGGGTTGTTGATAAGTTTTTTCGGGTGCAAAGATACGAAAAGTTTTTGAATTGCGTTACATTGTCAGTTAAGAGTTAAGAGTTAAGAGTTAAGAGTTTTTTGCTAAGGGTTTGAGTATTAGTGGAAATAGGATGAAAGTGGCGATGGCTGTCACGAACGATTTGTTGACAGACCGTCGCGTTATGCGCCATGCAGAGACGTTGCGCGAGGCGGGGTGCGAGGTGGAGTGCATCGGGAAGCGGGAGCTGGGTGTGAAGGCCAGGAGGGGGTGGAGGTTCTACGCCGAGTACAATGTGAGGCTGATGTTGAGGCTGCTGCGGACGAAGGCGGACATTGTGTGGGCCAACGATACGGACACGCTGGCGGCCTGCACGGTGGCGGCCAAGTTGAAGGGCAAGAAACTGGTGATGGATGCGCACGAGCTGTTTCCCGAGGTGCCGGAGCTGATTGGCAGGGAGCGGGTGAAACGCGTGTGGGAATGGATAGAGAGGATGATGATGCCGCGGTGCGACGCGCTGCTGACGGTGTGCCAGAGCATAGCCGACTACTACAAGGAGCGGTATGGAGTGGAGATGGTGGTGGTAAGGAATGTGAGGAGAGTGGAGAGTGGAGAGCGGAGAGTGGAGAGTGGAGAACGGAGAGTGGAGAACGGAGAGCTGAGGATGCTGCTGTACCAGGGAGCGGTGAACAAGGGGAGGGGAGTGGACTGGGCGATAGACGCCCTGGAGTGGTTGGAGGACTGCCGCCTGGTGGTGGCCGGAGGGGGTGACCTGCTGGAGGAGATGAAGGCCTACGCAGTGAAGAAGCCTTGGGCGGAGCGGATAGCGTTCATGGGAAGGCTGATGCCGGAGGAACTGGAGGGGTTGACAAGAAAGGCCGATGTGGGCCTGGTGATGCTGGAGGATATGGGTCTGAGTTACCACTTCGCGTTGCCGAACCGCATAGGCGACTTTGTGGCTGCGGGGGTGCCGATGGTAGTGAGCGACCTGCCGGAGATGAGCCGAGTGGTGAGAGAATTCGGAGTTGGGGAGGTGATTGAGAGTGGAGAGCGGAGAGTGGAGAGTGGAGAGCGGAGAGTGGAGAGTGGAGAGTGGAGAGCGGAGAGTGGAGAGCGGAGAGCGCGTGCGCTGGCGGAGGCCGTGAGGAGGGTGCTGGCGAGGGAATGGACGGAGAAGGACTTCGAGGCGGCACGCAGGGATATGGATTGGAACAAGGAGAAAGAAAAGCTGCTGGGGATAGTGGAGAGGTTTTCGCGACCTGAAGGCCGCGACACGGAACAAGGGAATTGAAAATTGAAAATTGGAAATTGGGAATTGATAATTGAGATGAAATAAAAATAGGATTATGATATATAACATTCTGTTGGCAATCTATTGCATCGGGACCGTGGTAGGTCTCTGGTTCGTTTTCAAAAAGGCCGGCGTGGCGCCATGGAAGGCGTTGATTCCGGTGTGGAACATTGTGGAATGGGTCCGGCTGTGCAACAAGGACTGGAAGTGGTATGTGGGATTTCTGATCCCCGGCTTGAATATTTTCGTTTTCCTGCTGCTGGTGGTGGAGACGGCCCGCTGCTTCCGCCGGAGCAACTTCTGGGAGCAGACCCTGGCGGTGCTGCTGCCCTGCTTCTACCTGCCGTTCCTTGGCCTGACCAAGGGCAAGAGGGTGGAGAGCAACCGTCTTCCCGTCGAAGCGCCGGTGCGCAAGCTGACTAAGGCCGAGGTCGAGGCCAACCGCAAAGCCGACCTCGAGCGTGAGCGGCAGGAGAGGGCCGACGCCATTGCCCGCGGTGAACGCTGGGTGATCAACTTCCACGACCCCAAGACCGACCCCGCCGCCAAGGTGGGAGAGGCGAGAGACTGGACGGAGGCCATCGTCTTCGCCCTCATCGCCGCTATCCTGATTCGCGGTTTCGTCTTCGAACTGTTCTCCATCCCCTCGTCGAGTATGGAGAAAAGCCTGATGGTGGGTGACCACCTGATGGTGAGCAAGATGGCCTACGGCCCGAGGGTGATTATGACCCCCCTGGCGCTGCCGCTGATGCACAACACCATTCCGGGATTGGGCACACAGTCCTACCTGGACTGGCCGCAGCTGCCCTATTATCGCTTCCCGGGCTACACCCATGTGAAACGTTTCGACGCTGTGGTATTCAACTTCCCGGCGGGCGACACCATATTGAGTAATTTCGCCAACGGCAAATACACCTACTACGAGGCAGTGCAGCAGTTCGGCAGGGAGGCGGTGCTCGGCGGCAACGCCTATCATCCCCAGCTGGGCCCCTTGGGCAAGGTGAAGGTTCGCCCCGTCGACAAGCGCGAGAACTACATCAAACGCTGCATGGGCCTCCCCGGCGAGGACCTGCAGATTATCAACCAGGTGGTACACATCAACGGCCAGCCTGTTGAGCTGCCCCAGGATGCACAGTTCGACTACGACGTGGTGATTGCCGCGGGCTTCAATCCCGAACTGGTGCTGACCGAGTGCGGCATCAGTCAGAGCGACATCGAGACCTCCTTCCGTGGCTACGACGCAGGTGGCAACATTCTCCTGCAGCTGCCCCTGAGCGGCGAGCTGTTGGAGAAGGTCAAGTCCAAGTCCATAGTCGTCTCCGTTCAGCCTTCGGTATATCCCGTCGATTCCACCGGGATGCTCTACCCCAATGAGCCGGGCTACAACTGGAGCGTGGACAACTACGGCCCCATCCATATCCCCGCTGCCGGCGAGACGCTCCATCTTACGCTCGACAACCTGCCTCTCTACCGCCGCGTCATCACCGCCTACGAGGGCAATACCCTCGAGGTGAAGAACGGCACCATCTACATCAACGGCCAGCCCACCGACACCTACACCGTGAAGATGGACTACTACTGGATGATGGGCGACAACCGCCACCACAGCCAGGACAGCCGTTTCTGGGGCTTTGTGCCCGAGGACCACATCGTCGGCAAGGCCAAGCGTGTGCTCTGGTCGATGGGCGAAGGCGGCAACCGCATGTCGCGTACCCTGAAAGACGCCAATGCGCACTAGTGATGGTTTAAGGTTTAAGGTTTAAGGTTTAGGGTTTAAAGATAAAAAAAGAAAAAAGAGAATGGAAGAAGAACTCGACAATAATCTCACCCCCTCCTCCGAGCAGGGCTCCACCCTCTCGCTGGACGGCATGTTCAAGGACTACTGGATAGACTATGCCTCCGATGTCATCCTGGACCGTTCGGTGCCCGACATCGACGACGGCCTCAAGCCTGTCCAGCGCCGCATCCTCCATGCCATGAACGAGACCGACGACGGCCGTTTCACCAAGGTGGCCAACATCGTGGGCAACACCATGCAGTACCACCCCCATGGCGACGCCTCCATCAAGGACGCCCTCGTCAACCTCGGCCAGAAGGACCTCCTCATCGACTGCCAGGGTAACTGGGGCAACATCCTCACTGGCGACGATGCCGCCGCCGGCCGATACATCGAGGCCCGCCTGTCCAAGTTCGCCAAGGAGGTGGTCTTCAACCCCAAGACCACGCAGTGGAAACCCTCCTACGACGGCCGCAAGCAGGAGCCCGTCTCCCTGCCCATCAAGTTCCCGCTGCTCCTGGCCCAGGGCACCAAGGGCATCGCCGTCACCCTCACCTCCGTCATCCTGCCCTACAACTTCTGCGAGCTCCTGGAAAGCTCCATCAAGATACTGAAAGACGAGGAGTTCGAAATCTTCCCCGACTTCCCCACCGGCGGCCTCATCGACGTCTCCAAATATAACGACGGCGCCCTCGGCGGTCGTCTCCGCATCCGCGCCAAGATGCACTACGACGAGAAACGCAAAGCCATCGTCATCACCGAACTGCCCTATACCGTCACCACCGATGTCCTCATCGACTCCATACTGAAGGCTAACGAGAAAGGCAAAATCAAAATCAAGAAGGTCGACGACAACACCGCCGCCGAGGTCGAGATTGTGGTCTACCTCCCTTCCGGCGTCAGCCCCGACCAGACCATCGACGCCCTCTATGCCTTCACCTCCTGCCAAATCTCCTTCTCACCCCAGACCTGCGTCATCGTCGACGACAAGCCTGTCTTCATGACCGCCAGCGACATCCTGCGCCACAACACCTTCCGCACCAAGGACCTCCTCCGCCAGGAACTGGAAATACAGCTCGCCGAGCTCGAGGATCGCTGGCACTGGGTCTCGCTGGAGAAGATATTCTTCGAGAAAGGCATCTACAAGAAAATGGAACAGCGCGACAGCCTCTCGTGGGACGAGCAGGTGGACGACATGCACCGCGCCTTCGGCCCCTACAAGAAGCATTTCAAGCGCGACATCACCCGCGACGATGTCCTCAAACTCACCGAGAAGCCTGTCCGCAAAATCTCCAAGTTCGACATCAAGAAGGCCGAGGAGGAGATTGCCTCCATCGAGATGACCATCGACGAGGTCAACAACCACCTCGCCCACCTCACCGACTACGCCATCCGCTACTTCCGCCACATCCTCGACAAGTTCGGCAAAGGCCGCGAGCGCCGCACCGAGATACGCTCCTTCGAGGACATCGAGTCCACCACCGTGGCCCTCGCCAACGAGAAACTCTACGTCAACTACACCACCGGTTTCGCCGGCTGGGGCCTCAAACGCGAGGAGGGCGTCGAGGTGGCCTGCGAATGCTCGCGCCTCGACGACATCATCGTCTTCCGCCGCGACGGCACCTTCATCGTCACCAAGGTGCAGGAGAAAGGCTTTGTCGGCTCCAAGGACTGCCCCGAAATACTCTTCATCTCCGTCTTCCGCAAACGCGACGAGCGCACCGTCTACAACCTCATCTACCGCGACGGCGGCCCCGACGGCTACGTGATGGTCAAGCGTTTCAACGTTACCTCCATCACCCGCGACAAGGAGTACCTCCTCACCAAGGGCACCAAGGGGTCCAAGGTTCTCTATTTCACCGCCAACCCCAACGGCGAGGCCGAGGTCATCACCGTCCACCACGTCTCCAAGCCCAAGTTGAAGAAGACCTCCTTCGATTTCGACTTCAAGACCCTTGCCATCAAGGGCCGCCAGTCCATGGGCAACATCCTCACCCGCAACGCCGTCCGCTCCATCAATCTCAAGGACGAAGGGGTCTCCACTCTCTCGGCTCGCAAGATATGGTTCGACGAGAGCGTCAAGCGTCTAAATGTCAACGAGGCTGGTCGTTTCCTCGGCGAGTTCAAGGGCAACGACAAAATCCTCGCCCTCATGCAGTCCGCCGTCTACCGTACCACCAACTTCGACCTGGCCAACCACTACGACGACGACCTCGTCGAGCTGCGCAAATACAATCCCCAGGCCATCCTCACGGTCCTCTACCGCTCCGCCGACGGCTACCCCTACCTTAAACGTTTCATTCCCGAACCTGCCGACCGCAAGACCCCCATCCTCGACGACGACGGCTCCTTGCTGATCTCTTTCTCCTTCGACTACTACCCCCGCCTCGAAGTCGTCTACAACCCCGAGAGCGGCAAGAAAATTGCCTCCGAAATCATCGAGGTCGAGGACTTCATCGGTGTCAAGAGCATCAAGGCCAAAGGCAAGCGCGTCACCACCTTCGCCGTCGACGCTTTCAACTGGCTCTCGCCCCTCAAGCCCGACCCCGAGCCCTCCGACGAACCTGAGGATCCCGAGGCACCCGAAACCTCTGACCCCTCCGAAATCGACGACCGCCTCGGCTACGCCGAAGGCACACAGACCCAGTTGTTTTAGTGTTCGGATGTGAGCTGTAAACCCAGAGTGACTAGCGCAGTTATGAAAAACAAGAAACTTAAAGTTTAAAACTTAAAACTTAAAGCTTAGATAATGAAAATATTAGTCGTCCTTCCCCGATTCCCCTATCCGCTCGAAAAAGGTGACAAGCTCCGCGCCTATCACCAGATAGTGGAACTTTCCCGTCGCCATGAGATACACCTTTTTGCCGTCTCCCACGACAAAGTCACCCCCGGGCAGCGCGCCGCTCTCGAGCCTTATTGCCGCTCCATCACCGTCGTCACCCCCACGCGCTTCACGGCCTGGTTCAATACCGCCCGCAACTACTTCCGCTCCAAATCCCTCCAGATGGGCTACTGGGACTCCGCCCGCGCCCGTTGCGCCGTCAAGGACCTCGCCAAGAAAATCAAGCCCGACGTCGTCTACAACCAGATGGTCCGCACCGTGCCTCTCGTCGCACGGCTCCAGTTTCCCAAGGTGATGGACTTCCAGGACGCCCTCTCCATGAACACCGAACGGCGCATGGAACAGTCCCGCGGCCTGCTCCGCAGCATCCTCCACTACGAGTTCAAGATGCTCCGTTCCACCGAATACAACGCCTTCAAAATCTTCGACGCCCTCACCATCATCTCCGAGACCGACGCCGACGCCATCCCCCACAAGCGCAACGGCGATATCCACATCGTCCGCAACGGCGTCGACTTCGACTACTTTGCCCCTCAGCCCCTCAGCCCCTCAGCCCCTCAACCACTCAACACCATCGTCTTCTGCGGCAACATGCAGTATGCCCCCAATATCGACGCCGCCCGCTATCTTGTCAATGACATCATGCCCCTCGTGTGGCAGAAACGCCCCGAGGCGCGCCTCGTCCTTGCCGGCGCCACCCCCACGGCCGCTGTCCGCCGCCTGGCGGGCCCGCGCGTCGAGGTCACAGGCTCCGTGCCCGACATACGCCCCTACTACGCCCACTCGCGCCTCTTCATAGCCCCCATGCGCCTCGGTTCCGGCCTGCAGAACAAGCTCCTCGAGGCCATGGCCATGGGCGTGCCCTGCGTCACCACCCCCATCGCCAACGAGGCCCTCGGCGCCACCCCCGGCACCCACCTCCTTGTCGGCAACAGTCCCCAGGAACTGGCCTCGCACATCCTCTCCCTCCTCGCTGACCCCGCCCGGGCACAGGCCCTCTCCGCCGTCGCCCTCGACTACGTCCACCAGAACTACTCCTGGCCCGCCGCCGTCCAACCCCTCGAAGACATCTTCACCCAAATAACCCATAACTCTTAACTCATAACTCTTAACTCATAACTGAAAAAAATGTCCTCCTGGAATCCCAATAAGCAAGGCAAATTCCGCAACAGCCTCGATGGTTCCTCCCCTAAAATAGGGGAGGTGGCCGCCCAAAAGGCGGACGGAGGGGTCTCCGGCCGCCGCCCCACACCCCAGCAGCGCAACACCTTCAGCACCGCCGTCGAGCCCGAACGCGCCATCCTCGTCTCCGTCTGCCCCGCAGGCCAGACCGTCGAACGCACCGAGGAATACCTCGCCGAACTGGAATTCCTCCTCCGCACCGCCGGCGGCATCGCCCTCAAGAAAGTCATCCAGCGCCTCGAACGCCCCGACACTCGCACCTACGTCGGCTCCGGCAAGCTGGAAGAGATAAAGGAATACATACAGGCCCTCGAGCCCGACCTCGTGGTCGTCGACGACGAGCTCTCGCCTGCCCAGCTCCGCAACCTCGAAAAAGAGCTCTCCCTCCGCATCCTCGACCGCACCACCCTCATCCTCGACATCTTCGCCCGCCATGCGCGCACCGCCACGGCCCGCACACAGGTCGAGCTGGCCCAGCTGCAGTACATGCTCCCGCGCCTCACACGTCTCTGGACCCACCTCGAGCGCCAGCGCGGCGGCATCGGCATGCGCGGCCCCGGCGAGACTCAGATCGAGACCGACCGCCGCCTCATCAAGGAGAAAATCTCCGCCCTCAAAATCCAGCTCGCCAAGCTCGACACCCAGAAGACCCTCCAGCGCAAGAACCGCGAAAGCCTCGTCCGCGTGGCCCTCGTAGGCTACACCAACGTCGGCAAGTCCACCCTCCTTAACCTCCTGGCCAAGAGCGACGTGCTGGCCGAAAACAAACTCTTCGCCACCCTCGACACCACCGTCCGCAAGGTCGTCATCGGCAACCTGCCCTTCCTCCTGTCGGACACCGTCGGATTCATCCGCAAACTCCCCACGCAGCTCGTAGAAAGCTTCAAATCCACCCTCGACGAGGTGGCCGAAGCCGACCTCCTGCTCCACGTCGTCGACCTCTCGCACCCCGACCACCAGTCGCAGATCGACGCCGTCAACAAAACCCTCGCCGACATCGGCGCCGCCGACAAGCCCGTCATCATGGTCTACAACAAGATAGACCGCGTAAACGAGGAATCAAAAACGGAGAACGATGCCATGCTGGACAGCGACAGCCCACTCTCCACTCTCCACTCTTCGCTCTCCACTCCCCACATCTTCATCTCCGCCGCCCTCCGCACCAACATCGACGCCCTCCGCGACCTCCTCTACGACCACATCGCCCGCATCCACGCCATCCGCTACCCCTACAACAACTTCCTCTACTAGCCGTCCCCCTCGGAATTTCCCTTATTAATCGTTCCTCGGAAATCCCCCAATTTAACGCCCCCGTAATTTCCCCCTCTGTAGAGACGCGGCATGCCGCGTCTCCACATTAACCCATAACTGGTATCCGATACCCCCCGAAGAGGTACATAATTCGTCATTTCTTATAT
>DFIZ01000025.1:247-8411 GCA_002372855.1 Bacteroidales bacterium UBA3684 | reverse complement strand
ACATCAACATCTACAAGATCGCCGCTACCGCCAAAGCCCAGGAGCTCGGCATCAGCAAGGTCTTCAACATGGTGGTCCTCGGTGGCTTCCTGAAGCTCAAACCCATCGTCGAAAAGCAGTACATCCACGAAGGCCTCGAGCACTCCCTGCCCCAGCGCCACTGGAACCTCATTCCCCAGAACGAGGAAGCTATCGAAATCGGCAAGGGCCTCATCGAATGCGTCCAGAAACTCTAACTGGAAAATAAGGACAAATCGCAATGCAGAAAGCCTCTCCCACTGCGGGGAGGCTTTCGTTTTTTTTTGTCCCGAAGCACATTTTTTTTGTCAGTTCGCAAAAAGTTTGTATTTTTGCAGTCTAAAACAATTAAAACTATCAATACAATATTATGTGCGGAATAGTAGGATATATCGGTGAGCAGGAAGCTTACCCCATACTGATAAAAGGCCTTCATCGTCTTGAATATCGCGGATACGACAGCGCAGGAGTGTCCATGATCAACGCCAAGGGCGACCTGCATGTCTACAAGGCCACAGGCAAAGTGTCGGCCCTCGAGGAGAAATGCACCAACGAGGACATCACCGGCACCATCGGCATCGCCCACACCCGCTGGGCCACCCACGGCGAGCCCAACACCGTCAACGCCCATCCCCACCTCTCGCAGAGCGGCAACCTCTCGCTGGTGCACAACGGCATCATCGAGAACTACAAGACCCTCCGCGCCATGCTGGAGAAAGAGGGTTTCACCTTCTGCTCCGACACCGACACCGAGGTACTGGTGCAGCTGATCGAATACACGCAGAAGAAGGGCAAGTGCGACCTTTTCACCGCCGTGCAGCGCGCCCTGAAGAACGTCATCGGCGCCTATGCCATCGCCATTCTCCAGAAGGAACATCCCGACCAGCTGATCTGCGCCCGCAAAGGGTCGCCGCTGGTCATCGGTGTGGGTACCGACGCCCGCGGCAGCAAGGAATTCTACCTCGGCTCCGACGCCACCCCCATCGTGGAATACACCAAACAGGTCATCTACCTCAAGGACGAGGAGATTGCCTACATGGACCGCACCGGCAAAATTGACATCGTCAACCTCAGCAATGTCCACCAGACCCCCGAAATGCACACCCTGAGCCTGAGCCTCGACGAGCTGGAGAAGGGCGGATTCCCCCACTTCATGCTGAAGGAAATCTGGGAGCAGCCCAATGCCCTGCGCACCTGCATCAAAGGGCGTCTGCACCGCAAGGACAAGGACGTGGTGCTGAGCGGCATCATCGACCACAAGGACAAGTTCATCAACGCCCGCCGCATCATCATCTGCGCCTGCGGCACCAGCTGGCACTCGGCCCTCATCGGCAAGTACTTCATCGAGGAGGCAGCCCAGATACCCGTCGAGGTGGAGTACGCCTCGGAGTTCCGCTACCGCAACCCCGTCATCTATCCGGACGATGTGGTCATCGCTGTGAGCCAGAGCGGCGAGACGGCCGACACGCTGGCCGCCATCCAGCTGGCCGAGCAGAAGGGCGCTTTCCTCTACGGCATCTGCAACGTCATCGGCTCCTCCATCGCCCGCGCCACCCATAGCGGCACCTACCTCCACGTGGGTCCCGAAATCGGCGTGGCCTCCACCAAGGCCTTCACCGGACAGGTCATCACACTGTGCCTGCTGGGTCTGGCCATCGCCAAGGAGAAACACACGCTGAGCGACGACATGTTCCACATGCTGGTGGACGAGCTGTACCAGATTCCCGACAAGATCCAGTGGACCCTGGAGAACAACAAGAATATCGACCAGTTCGCCCAGATGTTCACCTACTGCCACAACTTCATCTTCCTCGGCCGTGGCTACAACTACCCCGTAGCCCTTGAGGGCGCCCTGAAGCTGAAGGAGATATCCTACCTCCATGCCGAAGGCTACCCCGCCGCCGAAATGAAGCACGGCCCCATCGCCCTCGTCGACGAGGAGATGCCTGTGGTCTTCATCGCCCCGAAGCGCGGCATGTACGACAAGATTGTCTCCAACATCCAGGAAATCAAGTCCCGCAAAGGCAAAATTATCTCCGTGATCACCGAAGGCGACACGACGGTGAAGAACATGAGCGACTACACCTTCGTCATTCCCGACACCCGCGACTGCTTCGTGCCCCTGCTTTCGGTCATCCCGCTGCAGCTGCTGGCCTACTACATTGCCACCGCCAAGGGCCGCAACGTCGACCAGCCCCGCAACCTGGCCAAGAGCGTCACGGTGGAGTAAAATAGAGAGAGGGGCCGCGCTGCGCGCGGCCCCTCTCGTTTTCATACTTTGTCCTTCTTTACCTCCTGAACTGCAACGGCCCTCCGACGGTGTAGGTAGTGCCGTCGATGGTCATGCGGGCACCGAAACTGGTGGCAATCACATCCTCCTCGGGGTCGTAGGTGAAAGTGGCCGTGTACCCTGGCAGGATGAGGGTGCCGCTGTGGCTGTCGGGGTTGTAAGTCCAGCCCATCGACGACGAGACGCCGTGGCCGAGCAGACGGATGGTGAGCGAGCCACCTGCGCCGTAGTTCCAGAAGGCGAGGGCAAAGGTGACGGTGTCGCCGCCGTCGAGTACCTGTTGGGCAGTCCACTCGGTGTTGGCTGGGAAGGAGTCGACCACCAGCGGCTCGGGCGCTTCTCCCCTCGGGTAGAGGGTCACCTCGCCGCCCAGGGTGTCGCCATATTGGTCGTCGATCATGTAAATGTAGCTTGTGATGGTTGGCCCCTCGGCGTGGTAGGCGAAGTCGAAATTCCAGTCGTCGCCCTCCAGCAGGCCGCTGTCGCCGTCGAAGGTGTAGTGGAACGTGAGGTCGACAGGATTGGTGATGCCGTTGACCAACAGCTCCACGTAGAGGCTGCCAGTGCTGTCGTCGGCGAAGTCGAGGTTGTAGGTGATGGTCATGGGGTAGTCCAGGAAGGTGTCGGCCAGCGTGCCCACCCAGGCGGTGCCGGCCAGCGAGGGCACGGCGGGTTGGGGTGCAGGTTGAGGGTTGGTCGTAGGCTCCTCCTTTTGGCAGGCGGCGAGGAGCAGAGCCGCCATCAGTAAGGTTACGATGCGTTTCATTGGTGTGTGTGTATATTGGTGACGTGATTGATGATCTGCGCCATCTCCTCCATTGTGCTGTAGAAGAAGAGGCAGAGCGTGAGGCGCCGGCTGTCGCTGGCGACGAGGTAGCCGCTGTCGCCGTGCTGCAGGGCGGTCTGCATCAGGGGATCGGTGGTGGGCGGTCGGACACCGTAGGAACGGAGCGTGGTATCAATTATGGAGTCGACCAGCACACCGTGGTCGTAGTGTACGCTGCCGGAGACGAGGGTGTCTAACCGGATGACGGTGTCCACGCAGAGCATCGTGTCGATGGGCCGGCCATCCAGCTTCTGCGCCATCAGCTCTTGCAGCACCTGGGTGAACGCCTCGCCCATGCTGGGCACGCTGTCGAGGGTGTAGGAGCGGGTGATGGTGGTCTTGAGGCTGGAGACGCTGACCGAGTCGAGGGCACCGGCATCCTCGCGGTGGTGTACACCGAAGTCGTCGCAGAGCTGCAACCAGGCCTCGCGGTCGGGCGCCTCGAACATGACGGCGTTGAAGCCGCGGTAGCCACCCACGAGGGCCACGGTGAGGTCTGTGCGGTCGGCGTACTTCAGGTAGATAGCCTTGGCGGCCGTGGTGGCCTCGGGCAGCGGCTCCTCGCGCTGGCAGGCTGTCAGCAGGAGCGGGATAAGCGTCAGGGGTAACAATAATTTCTTCATCGCAGGTAGGTTTTAAAGGTTTCTATCGCTCCGTCAGGCGAGCAGCCGGTGTTGCAGGCGAAGAGCACCTGCTCGCCGTCGACCTTGACGGTGCGGATACCGTCGTCGTCGGCAGCGCCGTGCAGGGCCAGGGGCAGCACCACCGCCGCCACACATGCCGCCGCAATCCACGCCTTCCACCTCCCACTCTCCACTCTCCGCTCTCCACTCTCCACTCTCCACTCTCCGCTCTCCGCTCTCCACTCTCCACTCCAAAGCACCCGCCGCACCTCGCGGTCCAGCTCGGCGTCGGTCATCGGGCAACGGCCCGACTGCAGGTCGTCGCTCAGCGCCTGCCACTGCTGTTCAAAGTCGTTATATTTCATCTTCATAAAGCTTTCTGAGTTTACGTTTGATACGGGTGAGGAGCACACTGACGTGGGCCGCCGTGAGACCGGTCATGCGGGCGATCTCGATGTTGCTGAAGCCGTGCAGGTGCGCCATCACGATGCTGTGGTCGCGCTCGTCGAGGGTGTCGATGAGCTGGCGCAGGTAGTGCCTCCGCTCGTCGCCGTCGGGGTCGGTGGAGGGGTCGGGCATCGCAGGGGCGTCCACTGTGGGCTGGTTGCCGATGCGGCGCTTGAGAGAAACAAGGGTGTTGACAGCCACGCGGTAGACCCAAGTGCGCTCCGAGCTGCGGCCGTCGAAGGTGCTGTAGTCGTGCCAAAGGGCCATAAGTACCTCGTGGAAGGCGTCCTGCGACTCCCAGGCGGCACTGAAGTGGAACGAGCGGCAGACCTGCCAGATGAGGTCGCGCTGCCGTCGCACCAGCTCGCGGAAGGCCCGCTCGTCTTCGTTATGTCCATTAACAGTCATGTCGGTGTACCTTTTCGTTCTGATGGATTAGGCGCACCGACATAACGGAATGCAACAGGCGAGATATGTTTTTTTTTACCGGCGGGTGGCTTTGAGCACCTGCTCCACCACGCCGATCTTGTAGCCCGTGCTGTGGTAGAGGATGTGGCCATCCTTGTCGATGAGGGCCACCAGCGGGTATTCCACCTTGCCCAGCTTGGCGGCCTCGCAGATGCGTTGTTCCAGCAGGCCCTTCTGGTAGGCGAAGTCGGTATTGACGAGACCCCAACCGGTCATGCCGATAGTGGTCGGTCCCACCATAAAGGTCATGCCGCCCCATGCCGCCATCTCCTTCTGCAGCTGGCGCAGCTCGACGATGAGGTGCTTCGACGGCTCGCTGTATTCACCCAAGTTGACGTAGAGCATACCCTCCTTGCCGGCATAGTCCCACAGGGCCACGCCGTCGAAGAGCTCCAGGTTCTTGTCCACCACGCCCAGCTCGTCGGTGCGGGCCAGCAGGGGCAGGATGACAATCTCCTTGGTCATCCGTTCGCCGGCCGTCACCTCGAAGAACTCCATCCTTGACCGCACGGCCCCGTCGGGGTAGCGGTTGCCCGTGCTGAGGCAGTAGACGCCTGGCTCCAAGTCGAGAGCATCCGTTCTCCGTTCTCCGCTCACCGTTCTCCACTCCATCCTCGGGTCGTTCTCGAAGTCGAAAGTGCGCAGGTCGCCGTTCTCCAGCTTGGCCAGCGTGAAGTGGGGCCAGTATACGGGCTTGGCGGGTTCCTTGCCCTTATACACAAGGGTAAGCCTTCCAGACAATCCGGAACTTCCGGACAATCCGGAATCTCCGGAAAATTCGGAAAAACCAACCGCCTTCCAAGCGCCGTCCCAGGCATATATGATATTGGTGGCATTGTCCAGATAGGCGGGCACCCCGGCGGCGCGGCAGGCGGCCACGAAGAAGATGTCGCGGCTGTGGCTGTCGGCACGGCGCAGCTTGTACACGCCCACGGGCGAGACGGGACAGTTGTAGTAGTTGCTCGTGTCGTCGATGGCGATGCTGTCCAGCGTCCACTGGCGTATCTCCTCGGCCGTCATGCCCTTGAAGCGGGCGAGCTCCTTGCGGTAGGGGCGCACCATCTCGTTGCTGATGCGGGCGGGCATGATGCCTTTCTCATATACATCACGAGCGCAACCTTTATACTGCCACGGCTCGGTCCAATGCGCCTCGAGGGTGGCGGCGGTGATGTCGCGCATGTCCTTGTCGCTATAGCTGCTCATGTATTCGTAGAATTCGCGGCGATAATCCCCACAAGTGTCAATGAAAGCGGTTATCTCACGCCAGTTGCCCTCGCTCTTCTTCACCAGCTCCCACGCCTTGTCGGCGGCCACGTCGGGATGTACCGAGACAGGATAGTCCGACATCTCCCACCACTGCTCGTAGGTGGGGAAGGTGGCGGTGTAGGCGTTGCGCACGGAGTCTTCGTAGGCCAGGCGCTTGGCGTTGGCGGCGGTCTCCTCCTCGGTGGCCACCACCTTGGGATCTCCTGCCACAGGGGGCACCATCTCGAACACCCAGTCATCCTCTTCGTCAATGCATCCTTGACCTTCTATATGCTGCCTCACTATCACATCTTTTTCAATCTTCACGGTTGCCACACTATCCTTTCTGACATCTATCTTCCTAAAACGATAGTTGTCGCCGTCGGTGACCCAGATGAGCAGGTCGCCCAGGCCGGTGGTCAGCGAGGCCTTGCCCTCGGCATCGGTGGTCTGGGTGCTGAGGGTGTAATACTCGGCATAGTTGTAGAGCTTGAACTTCACCTGCGCGCCCTCCAGGGGCTTGCCCTCCTCGTCCTGCACCGTGACGGTGACGCGGCGCGTGGGGGCATAATGCGACAGCAGATTCAATTCGCTATAAAGGTTGGTACGCTTCACCACCTCCTCGTCGCCCTTGTACTTGCCGAAGGCCTTCGAGTGCACCATCATGCAGCGCGTGCTCGGCACGGAGAACCAGCCCATATTGAGCCGCGGGTCGGGCTCGCAGGCACCGAGAAATTTCCATTGGCCGGAATTTCCGGAAATTCCGGACTCTCCGGACTCCCCAGCGACCCAGACCTCCACCCACGCGTGGTTGTCGTCGCAGTGCGCCCAGCGGGGCGTATAGCACTGGCGGGCGGGTATGCCTACGGCACGCAGGGCTGTGACGGCGAAGGTGCTCTCCTCGCCGCAGCGGCCCAGGCTGGTGCGCATGGTGGCCAACGGGGCCGAGGTGCGGCTGTCGCTGGCGCGGTAGGCCACATGCTCGTGACACCAGTGGTTCACCTCCAGCGCGGCCTCCTCCATGCTCATCCCCCCTACCCTCTCCTTCAGCTCGCGGAACATCACCATGCGGGCCGTGTCGAGGTTCTCGTTGTTGACGCGGTACACCAGCACGAAGTGGCGGAACACATCCTCGGGGATATCTTTGCCCCAGGGCATCTCCTCGCGGGCCTTGAAAGCATAGCGCACCTGGTCGAGGTAGAACTGTGGCTCATAGTCCGCCAGGTCGCTCAGCGGCATATAGGCATAGAGGAACTCCATGGCCTCGCGCTCCATGGCACTCAGCGTGTCCAGCCGCACATCCAGCATCGGGAACTGCGCCATGCGCTCCTCGAAGTCGCCATGCACCTCGTTCCTATAATCCTTGTCCGTAATAAAATGCGGGTCGCGGTGGCACGATGCCAACAGCACAAGACCCACCAGCAGGGGAAATATCTTCTTCATAATGTCAACGTTTGGTCAATCATTTGTCTCACCGTGGCGGCGTCGGTGACGAGGGTGCCGTCGTCGAGGGTCTTCTTGCAGCTGCCGTGCACCTCGCGCACGCCCGTTTCGGCCACCAGGCGGCGCACATTCTGCGGTGTGACGCCGCTGCCGGCGAGGATTTTCACTCCGGTGACGCCCACCAGCTCGCGGATGACGCCTGCCCCCTCGAGGGCCGTATAGCGCTGGCCGGAGGTCAGCAGCCTGTCGCAGCGCGCCGCGGCCACAGCCCACAGGGCCTCCTGGGGGTCCTGCTGCGCCTCGTCGAAGGCGCGGTGGAACGTCACCTCCATCGGCGCCGCCAGCTGCACCAGCCTACGCGTCACCTCCACCTCCACCTTGCCCTCCTCGGTCAGCAGTCCCAGCACCACGGCGGCGGCGCCGAGCTCCTTGCAGCGCTTGATGGTGGCTATCATCTCCATCTGCTCGGCCTCGGTGTAGCAGAAGTTGCCCGCCCGCGGACGCACCAGCACATGGGTGCGCAGGCCGAGGCGACGGGTGCAGTAAGCGATGGCTTCATCGCTGGGAGTAAGTCCGCCGCACTCCAGGTCGCGGCAGAGCTCAATGCGGTCGGCGCCGCCGTCCTTGGCGGCAATGGCCGACGCTATCGAATTGCAACAAATCTCTACGTCAATCATGCTGCAAAAGTACAACTTTTTTCCCGACCGCCAAAAAAAACTTTGCCTCCTCCACCCCCCACCCGACACCTACCCGATACCTACCAAAGAGCTCCCTTCTTATATTGTTCTTATATCGTTCTTATAT
>DFIZ01000025.1:0-139 GCA_002372855.1 Bacteroidales bacterium UBA3684 | reverse complement strand
GTATATAGGAACTATATGAGAAGGGAGCTCTTTGGTGGCACTTTGGGGGTGGTTGGAGAGGGGTTGGAGAAGGATTGTTTTTTTTTGACGGGGACATACTATGGTGCCGGATTTTGCGTTATTTTTTCAAATCAAGAAA
>DFIZ01000076.1 GCA_002372855.1 Bacteroidales bacterium UBA3684 | reverse complement strand
ATATAAGAAATGCCGAATTATGTACCTCTCGGGTAGGTATCGGGTGGGAGGTTGGGGGTGGGGGAGAAGGAATTTTGTCAATTTGAAAAAAAAGTGTATATTTGCACCATCGGCTATGGGCGCAGGGTGCGTCTATGTGGCTGATTGATAACGATGTGATTGAATTAATTTAGTAATAACATAATAATTAGAACCATGAAAAAAACTATCCTTTTTGTTTTGGCCATGATCATGGCATGCGGAGCCGTCGAGGCGAAGCCGGTTGATGTCAACACGGCGCGGAGGGCCGGAACGGCCTACCTGCGCACGGTGGAAGGGGTGAGCGGAGTGAAGCTCACCGAGATGGCGACTCCCTTCAGTGGATTCTACGTTTTCAGCCTGGGCGAGGAAGGTTTCATCCTCGTGGCCGGCGACGACTGTGTGACGCCGGTGCTGGGCTATTCGCTCAGCGGCCGTTTCGTTGTCGAGGGCATGCCGGCGCATGTGCGCGCCTGGTTCGACCGCTGCGACGAGACCATCCGCCAGCTGGCCCAACGGGATGCCGCCAAGGGTCCCTTCCGTGCCGTGGCGGCAGGCGGTAACAGCGTGGCCGCCCAGTGGAGCAGGCTGCTCGGCGGCGAGCGTCCGCTGACGTCGTTCTACACGCCGGTGTCGCCGCTGCTGACGACGACGTGGAACCAGGGGCCGTACTACAACGCCCTGACCCCCTACGACGCCAACGAGAGTGAGTACTACGGCCACCGCCTGGTCACCGGCTGCGTGGCCACGGCCACGGCGCAGGTGATGAAATACTTCAACCATCCGACCACGGGCTACGGGTCGCACTCCTATTCGCACAGCGACTACGGCACGCTGAGCGCCAACTTCGGCAGCACCACCTACCAGTGGAGCAACATGCCCAACGCCCTGACCTCCGCCAGTTCGTCGGCGCAGGTCAATGCCGTGGCCACCTTGATGTACCACGTGGGCGTGGCCGACGAGATGAACTACGGCCTTTCGGCCGACGGCGGCAGCGGTGCCCACAACTACAACTGGGACGGCCGCGTCCGTACCTCCTCGCAGTCGTCGCTGATGTCGTTCTTCAAATACCGTCCCGACATGGCTGTGATTGCACGGGAAGACTACAGCTACGACGACTACTGCGCGCTGCTGCGCACCGAGCTGGCCCAGAGCCGCCCCATACTGTACAGCGGCCGTGACGAGTCGGGCGGACACTCGTTTGTCGTCGACGGATACAATGCCGCCGGCCTGTTCCACGTGAACTGGGGCTGGGGCGGCTACTGCGACGCCTACTATGCCATCGGAGGCCTGGTGCCCGGCGGTGGCGGCGCGGGTGCCAACGACGGTTCCTACGACCTGGAAAACGTGGCCCTGACAGGCATACGCCCGAATACCAACTGGAGCACGACGGGCAGCACGACCTTCAGCGCCACGGTTACGGGCGGCACCGCCTCGGTGGGCGGCACGGGCAGCTACTCGTTCGGCGACACGGCATTGCTCAGTGTCTACGGCGTGCCCGACGGCTACCGCTTTGCAGGGTGGAGCGACGGCGACCGTTTCAACCCGCGCGGGTTCATTGCCACGGGCGGCAGCTACAGCCTCACGGCACAGGTCGAGCCCATGACGGGCGACACGCTGAGCTACTGCGGCGACTATTGCTCCTGCATATCGAACTGGAGAGTGGACTGGAACGACAACCGTTGGGGCATACGCTTCCCGTCGTCGGTGCTGACGTCGGGCACGGCGCTTTCGGCTGTGCAGATATACATTCCCGATGAGGGCAACTATACGCTGACGGTCTATAAGGGCACCACCTCGCCGACGACGCAGGTCTACACCCAGTCGGCCTACTTCTCCGCCACCGACAGGTCGCAGTGGCAGACCTACACGCTGAGCAGCCCGGTGGCTGTCGGCGCCAACGAGGACATCTGGATTACGTTCACCAGTACGGACGTGGACTACCCCGCCGCGGTGACCTCCTATTCGGGCAATGGCAACAGCATCCTTTTCGGCAACCAGATGACCAACTACGACCATCAGTATTCCTTCATGATAAGGTGTATTTTCCACACCACGTCTGTGGTGTCGGGCGACACGTTGTCCTACTGCGGCAATGCGCAGCTCGAAACCCCGATCAACGCCGGCGGCAGCCCCTTTGCGTGGGGCATCATGCTGCCTGCCAGCCAGCTTGCGGGTCGCAACTACCTGAAGAGCGTGATGGCCTATATCCCGACGGGAGAGGCCTACACGCTGAATGTGTACACGGGCGCCACGGCTCCCGGCACGCTGCTGCACACGCAGACGCGGGTGTTCGGCGATGCCGACCTGATGTGGCAGGAGATTGCGCTGGATGCCACGGTGGCCATTCCGTCGGGACAGAACCTGTGGATATTCCTCACCAGCACGCAGGGTGCGGCCTGTGCCTATACGGGCGACACCAATAGCGACTGGCTGGTGTACAACAACCAGATGATGCACCTGCAGGATGCAGGCACGAACCTGAACTATTCGTGGATGGTGAAAGCCGTCACGTCGGCCACGGCGCCTGCGCTGCCGGCCCCGACGGTGTATGTCGACGGCCCGACGACGGTTGCTGTCGGTGCGCCTGCCACCTTCAGTGCCACAGCGACGGCAGGTGCCACGGTGAGCTGGAGCTTTGCCGGTGCCACGCCTTCCACCGCCACGGGTGCCACGGCCACGGCCACATGGAGTACCCCGGGCACGTACAACGTCATTGCCACCGCCACAAGCCCGGCAGGCATAGGACGCGACACCCTGATGGTCAGCGTTGTTGCCTGTTCGGCTATCAGCACATTCCCGTTCCTGGAGACCTTCGACGACCCCACGACGCTTGCCTGCTGGACTACCGTCGACGCCGACAACGACGGCTACGGATGGGACTACACCACCTTTGCCGGCTATGCGGCGTCGGCCTCATACATCAACAATGTGGGAGCCCTCACGCCCGACAACTGGCTCGTCACGCCGCAGCTGCAGTTGGCTGCCGGAGCCACCTACAAGCTCTCGTGGAAGGTTGCCGGCACGGACGCCAATTACGCTGCCGAGCACTACGGTGTCTTCGTCTCCACGACAGGTACAGCCCCGTCGAACTTCACCCTCATCGAGCAGGCCACGCTTTCCAGCAACAGCTGGGTCTACGACACCGTCGACCTCTCGGCCTATGCGGGCCAGAACATTTACGTGGCTTTCCGCCACTACAGCTGCACGGACCAGTACTGGATGGTCCTCGACAGTGTGCAGGTGAACGAGCAGCGCGACATCTATGTCGACGGCGACACCCTCTCGTATGTGGGCAACAGGCCCTTCGCCGGCGGCATCAATGCCGGTGGCGACCCCTTCTACTGGAGCATCATGATACCGTCCAGCCACCTGAGCGGACGCAACTACCTGAAGGCTGTGAACTACTTTGCCGGTGCGCAGGGCAACTACACCCTCTATGTCTACAGCGGCGGCAGCAGCAGTCCGTCCACCTTCCGCTACACCCAGTCGGCCACGGCGACCGGCACCGGCTGGCAGACGATGACGCTCGACACCACCCTGGCCATCGCTTCGGGCCAGAACCTGTGGATTATCATGTACAGCCCAGTGGCGGCAGGCGCCAGCCACAGCGGGTCGGTCAATAGCGACTGGCTGTCGCTCAACGGCAGCGAGTGGAACCACATAACGGGCTACGGATACGACTATTCGTGGATGCTGAAAGCCGTCACGTCGGCCACAGCGCCTGCGATGCCCGCGCCGCAGGTGACCATTACGGGATACGACCAGGTTGCCGTCGGACTGCCTATCAGCCTGAACGCCACGGCCACGCAGGGTGCCACCGTCAGCTGGTCCCTTGCCGGCGCCACACCCTCCACGGCCACAGGCAATGCCGTTACGGCCACATGGGCCACTCCAGGCACCTACAATGTCGTTGCCACGGTGAGCAACACGCACGGCACGGGTCGCGACACACTGGTGATGCATGTGATGGACTACAACGCCGGGGACACCATCTCCTACTGCCTCGACCGCCCCTTCTACACAAATGTTGGAACCGGCAACGGAGATTACTTCAGCTGGGGCATCAAGATTCCAGCCGCCTACATGACCAACCGCCGCTTCCTGAACGATGTGCTGCTGTATGTGAAAGAGGCGGGAGCCTATACGATGAATATCTACCAGGGTTCGCAGGACACCGTCAGCGGCACCCGCATATACACCAAGACCTTCACCTTCGGCACTGCCGATACGGGCCGATACAACAATTGCACACCCGATATAAATCTGAGCATCAATCCGGCCCTGAACCTGTGGATTACCTTCGCGGCCCCGGACATTACCTATCCCGCCGCGTCGTGCGCCTTCATGGGCGACCTGAACAGCGACTGGATTTCGTTCAACGACACCAACTGGATGCACGTGTCCAGCCAGATTCCTTCCACGTGGATGATCAAGGCCGTTACGTCGGCCACGGTGACCTACACCATCACCGCCGAGAGTGCCAATCCGGCGATGGGCAGTGTCAGTGGCGGCGGCTCCTATGCCAGCGGCAGCAGCGTCACCCTCACGGCCACGGCCGCTGAAGGGCACCACTTTGTGCAGTGGCAGGATGGCAACACCTCCAACCCCCGCACCATCGTGGTCAACGGCAATGCCACCTATACGGCAACCTTCGCCGTCGACAGCTATGCGATAACGGTGGTCGCCAACGACCCCGCATACGGATATGTGACGGGTGGCGGCACCTATGAGTACATGCAGCCTGTGACCCTCACGGCCACGGCATACACGGGCTATCGCTTCGTCAGATGGAGCAATGGCGTCAGCACCACGCCTTATTCCTTCCCGGCGGTTGAGAGCGTCAGCCTGACGGCCATCTTCCAGGCGGAGGACGACCCGACGGAGTACTACACCATCACCGTCACTTCGGCCAATCCCGAGATGGGCAGTGTTGCGGGAGGTGGCGTCTTTGCCGAGGGCGAGACCGCAACCATCAGCGCAACGGCCAACAGCGGCTACCACTTTGTGCAGTGGCAGGACGGCAACACGACGAACCCGCGTAGCGTCGAAGTGACCGCCGATGCTACCTACACCGCCACCTTCGAGGCAGACACTCCCGTCACGGGCATTGAAGACATTGCCGGGGGAGTGAAGCCCACGCTCAGTCCCAACCCGGCGACCAGCACTGTTGTGCTCAGCCTCGGGGATGTGGCACCGGTCAATGGACAGGTGGCCATACTCTCGCTCCAGGGGAGCGTCCTCGCCACCTACCGCATCGAAGAACCGGACCTGCGGATCGATGTCTCCGCTCTTGCCGCAGGGACCTACTTCCTTCGCGTCAGCACTGCCGACGCGGCCCCTGTGGTCCTCAAATTAATCAAACTGTAAACGAACAACGCAAAACAGAACTAATCATACAGAAACACACTATGCGATACGAAGTTGATTTCCTGGTAGTAGGATCCGGCATTGCCGGCCTCTCCTTTGCTCTCAAAGTTGCCCCCTACGGCAAAGTCGTCGTCCTCACCAAGGGCGACGCTGCCGAGGGCAGTACCCGCTATGCCCAAGGGGGCATTGCCGCCGTGATGTACGACAGCGACTCCTTCGACAAGCACATACACGACACCCTTGTTGCCGGCGACGGCATCTGCGACCGCGAGGTCGTCGAGATGACCATCCGCGAAGCTCCGGACCGCATCCGGGAGCTGGTGCAATATGGCGTCAACTTCGACCGCGACCGCAAGAGCGACCGCTTCGACTTGCACCGCGAGGGTGGCCACTCGGAGTTCCGCATCCTCCACCACAAGGACAATACCGGCGAGGAAATCGAGCGTGGTCTCCTCGAGGCCGCCCGTCACCATCCCAACATCGAAATCCGCGAACGCCAGTTTGCTATCGACATCATCACCCAGCACCACCTTGGCCAGCGCGTCACCAAGCACACCCCCGGTATCGAGTGCTACGGCGTCTATGCCCTGGACTGCGACACCAACCGCATCGACACCTACCTGGCCCGCGTCACCCTGCTGGCCACTGGCGGCATGGGCAATGTCTATTCCACCACCACCACGCCCGTCATTTCGACCGGCGACGGTGTGGCCATGGTGCATCGTGCCCGCGGAGTGCTGAGTGACCTGGAGTTCATGCAGTTCCATCCCACCAGTCTCTACAACCCTGCCGAGAAGCCCGCCTTCCTCATCACGGAGGCCATGCGTGGCGCCGGGGCCATACTGAAAGACGCCAGTGGCAACGAGTTCATGCAGAAATACGACGAGCGCCTCTCCCTGGCGCCGCGCGACATCGTGGCCCGCGCCATCGACAACGAGATGAAGCTCTCGGGCAAGGAGTACCTATACCTCGACGCCCGAGGCATAGGCAAGAAGCACCTCATCGAGGGGTTCCCCACCATTTATGCCAAATGCCTCAGCATCGGCATTGACATCACACGCGACATGATTCCCATCCGTCCGGCGGCGCACTACCAGTGCGGAGGCATCAAGGTGGATCGCAACGGAGAGAGCTCCATCCGCAACCTCTACGCCGCAGGCGAATGTTCGTGCACGGGCCTCCATGGTGGCAACCGTTTGGCTTCCAACTCGCTGCTGGAGGCGGTGGTCTACGCCCACAATGCGGCGCAGAGTGCTATCGCCGAAGTGGAAAGCGGACGGGGAAAGGTGAAAACCGAGGTGCCCGACTGGAACGCCGAGGGCATGGTGCTGAACGAGGAGATGGTGCTCATCACGCAGACCAAGAAGGAGTTGCAGGAGATTATGTGGAACTATGTGGGCATCGTGCGCAGCGATTTGCGCCTGCAGCGTGCCTTCGACCGCTTGAACCTCATCTTCCGCGAGACCGAGGAACTCTACAACCGTTCCGTCCTCATCGAGCCCCTCTGCGAACTGCGCAACCTCATTGCCTGCTCCTACCTCATCATCAAGATGGCCCGCGCCCGGCGCCAGAACGTCGGACTGCACTACTCGCTCGACCTAGTGTGAGGCTGAAGGTATGAGGGAATGGTTATGTGTTGGTAAACAGAAGGTTCGGCGAAATAGGAGACTGGAACGTGAAAAAAAGTTTTGTATTTTAACAAATGATTGAAAAAAAATATTTATCTTTGCACCGCAAATTTTATAAATAAACAGTTTAACAACATAAAAATAAGTAACATGACATCATTATTGGTTCTTTTACAGGCAGCCGCCAGCATGGCATGGGGTTACCTCGGAGCAGCAGTCGGAGCCGGTTTGGCCACCATCGGTGCCGGTATCGGTATTGGTAAGATTGGCCAGGGCGCCATGGAGGGCATTGCCCGCCAGCCCGAGTCGGGCAGTTTCATCCGCTCGTCGATGATTATCGCCGCCGCTCTTGTGGAAGGTGTCGCCTTCTTTGCTGTGGTTATCTGCCTGCTGATTGCTGTGAAATAAAACACAGCGTTCACAACCCACACTCCGGGCCGGCGATTGGCCGGCCCTTTTGAAACGATTATACAAGACTGAAAGATAGGATATGAACAATCCCTTGATTAATCCCGGCTTGGGCACCCCCATCTGGATGCTCATCTCGTTCGGCATTTTGGCCTTCATCCTCATCAAGTGGGGCTGGCCTGCCCTGCTGAAAGGGCTCCACAGCCGCGAGGAGGCCATCACAGCCTCGCTTTCCGAGGCCGCCAAGGCCCGCGAGGAGATGAAGAGTCTCGTAGCTCACAACGAAGAGCTGTTGCGCCAGGCCAAAATCGAGCGCGACGAGATGCTGCGCGACGCCCGCCTGACGAGTGAGAGCATTATCGAGGAGGCCCGCAACCGCGCCACCGAGGAAGCCAACCGCATCGTTGACACTGCCCGTGAGAATATCAACTACGAGAAGCTCAAGGCAATGCACGATTTGAAGAACCAGGTGGCCAACCTCAGCATCGAGATCGCCGAGAAACTCATCCGTGCCGAACTGAGCGACAAGCCCAAAGCCGACGCCCTGATTCAGAAAGAACTTGAAATGATGGAGCTGAAGTAACCATGAGCACCTACCGTATCAATAACCACTACGCCAAAGCGCTGATGCTTCTCTCCGAGGAGACGGGCACGATAGACCGTGTGTCGGAGGACATGCGCCTCGTGAGCAAAGTCTGTGCCGAGAACCGCGAGTTGAATGTGGTCTTCAACAACCCTGTCATTCCGAAAGATAAAAAGGTTGGTATCGTGAACGACCTTTTCGAGGGACAGGTCTGCGAGACCACGATGGCGTTCCTGCTCTTCGTGACGCGCAAGAACCGCTCCGTCAACATGCGGGGTATCGCCGACGCTTATATTGAAATGTATCGCGAGAAGAAAGGCATCGTGCTGAGCGACCTGGTGACCCACCAGCCCATCGACGACGTGGCCCGCCACCTCGTCACACGCATGGTTGAAGAGTATACCGGCAAGAAGGTTGAATTGCACGACCGCACCGATCCCAAGATGCTTGGCTGTTTCAAGCTGGAATTCGACAACAAGATGTACGACGCCCGCATCCGCACCAAGATACGCCGTATGCGCATCGAGTTCGCCAAGAATGAATACGAAAGTAAATTGTAAATATTATGTCAGATATAAAACCTGCCGAAGTATCGGCAATCTTGAAAAAACAACTGGCCGACGTAAGTCTTGAGACCCACCTGGAGGAAGTGGGCACCGTGCTCACCGTGGGCGACGGCATCGCCCGTGTCTACGGTCTGAACAACGCCCAGAGCGGCGAGCTCGTGGAGTTCGACACTGGCGATCAGGGCATCGTCCAGAACCTCGAGGAGGACAACGTCGGTGTCGTCATGCTTGGCGAGGTGAGCACCATCAACGAGGGTGACACCGTTAAGCGCACGCGCCGCATCGCCTCGCTCCCCGTGGGCGAAGGCCTGCTGGGACGCGTCATCAACACCATCGGCCAACCCATCGACGGCAAGGGCCCCATTGCGGGCGAGTTGTGCGAGATGCCCTTGGAGCGCAAGGCTCCCGGTGTCATCTATCGTCAGCCTGTCGAACAGCCTCTGCAGACCGGCATCAAGGCCATCGACTCGATGATACCCATCGGCCGCGGCCAGCGCGAGCTCATCATCGGTGACCGCCAGACCGGCAAGACCGCCATCGCCATCGACACCATCATCAACCAGCGTGGCAACTACGAGGCCGGCAAGCCCGTGTACTGCATCTATGTGGCTTGTGGCCAGAAGGGTAGCACCGTGGCCAACTTGGTGAAGAACCTCGAAGAGAAGGGTGCCATGGCCTACACCATCGTTGTGGCCGCCACAGCCTCCGACCCCGCCGCCATGCAGTTCTACGCCCCCTTTGCGGGTGCCGCCATCGGCGAATACTTCCGCGACACAGGACGCGACGCCCTGGTCATCTACGACGACCTCTCCAAACAGGCCGTGGCCTACCGCGAAGTCTCCTTGCTCCTCCGTCGCCCGCCGGGACGTGAGGCCTACCCCGGAGATGTGTTCTACCTGCACAGCCGCCTCTTGGAGCGTGCCGCCCGCATCATCCAGAACGACCAGATTGCCGCCCAGATGAACGACCTGCCCGCCTCGTTGCAGGGTAAGGTGAAGGGTGGTGGCTCGCTGACAGCACTGCCCATCATCGAGACTCAGGCAGGCGACGTCTCGGCCTATATCCCCACCAACGTCATCTCCATCACCGACGGTCAGATCTTCCTGGAGACCAATCTCTTCAACAGCGGCGTGCGCCCGGCCATCAACGTGGGTATCTCCGTGAGCCGCGTCGGCGGCAAGGCCCAGATCAAGTCCATGAAGAAGATTGCCGGTACGCTCAAAATCGACCAGGCCCAGTACCGCGAGCTGGAGGCTTTCTCCAAATTCGGTTCCGACCTCGATGCCGCCACCAAGGCTGTGCTCGACAAGGGCGCCCGCAACGTCGAGGTGCTCAAACAGCCCCAGTACACGCCCATGCCTGTCGAAGAGCAGGTGGCCATCATCTATTGTGGCACCAACGGTCTGCTGCAGAAGGTCCCCGTCGACAAGGTGCGCGCCTTCGAGAAGGAATTCCTCTTCCAGATGCGAAGCCAGCATGCCCCCGTGCTCGAGAACCTCAAGGCGGGCAAATTGGTCGACAGCGACCTGGCCGAAATGAAGACCGTGGCCCTCGACCTGGCCGAACGATACAAATAATATAAAAGGACTATGGCAAACCTGAAAGAAGTCAGAACGCGCATAGCCTCCGTGAGCTCGACGCAGCAGATCACCTCCGCCATGAAGATGGTCTCTGCCGCCAAGTTCCGCCGTGCCCAGAACGCCATCATCGGCATGAGGCCCTACGCTGCGCAGCTCGACGAAATCGTGTCCGACATCGACACCGGCGGCGAGGTCCTCACCCCCTACCATGCCGTGCGCCCCCTGCGCAATGTGCTGCTTGTGGTGGTGACCTCCAACAAAGGCCTCTGCGGAGCGTTCAACAGCAACGTCATCAAACAGGCCGCTGCCCGTATCGAGTACTATAAGACGCAGCTGCCCCAGGACGGCGAGTTGCGCGTGCTCTCCATCGGCAAGAAGTCGTCCGAGATTCTCGCGCGTCGCAACGACATTACCCTTGCCGTGAACGACGAGCTCCTCGACGGCGCCTCTTTCGATGCCGTGGCCTCTGTGGCCGACAGCATCATGACGGCCTTCGCTGCTAAGGAAATCGACCGCGTCGAGGTGGTCTACAACCAGTTCAAGAATTCCCTCTCCCAGGTGCTTTCCACCGACCAGCTCCTGCCCGTGGTACCAGGCAAGGAGGTACAATCGCGGAACGCCGGCGCCATGCGCAACGACTACATCTACGAGCCTTCGCAGGATGAAATCGTGCGCAGCATGGTGCCCCTGATGCTTCGATCCACCTTCTATCGCATGGTGCTCGACTCCCTGGCCTCGGAGCATGGCGCACGCATGACGGCCATGCAGAAAGCCACCGACAACGCCACCGAACTGCTCAAAGACCTCCGCCTGAGCTACAACAAGGCCCGACAGGCCGCCATCACCAACGAAATCATCGAGATCGTCAGCGGCTCCGAAGCCCTCAAAGGCTGACACACAGAAACCCCTAGGCACCGATACGGCAAGTATCGGTGCCTATTTTTGTTTTGGAAACAAATGAAAAAAAGAATCATCCTCCCGATACTGATGCTGGTGCTGGGCACCGGCACGGCCATGGCCAAGGCCGTGGACCCCGATGTGGCTCGCACCGTGGCCGCCCATCTGCTGCAGAAAGAGGTGGTCGACGTCACCCCCCCGCTTTTCACCGAGTGCTACCTCTTCGCCGGCGCCGACGGCCAGGGCTTCGCCCTCATCGCCGCCGACGACTGCGTGCGCCCCGTCCTCGGCTATTCGCCCACCGGCACCTTCCCCACCGAAGACCTGCCGCAGCACGTATGCTCCTGGTTCAACGCCTACCAGCGCAACATCCGCACCCTCTGCAAGCTCGGCATCACCCCCGGCACTCAAACCCTCCAGGAGTGGCAGATGCTGTCCGGCACCAAGTTCCGCACCGTGCGCGACACCGCCGTCGGACCCCTGATGACCACCCAGTGGAACCAGTCGCCCCTCTACAACGCCATGTGCCCCTACAGCGCCCCCGAGCAGGCCTACTCCGTCACCGGCTGCGTGGCCACGGCCATGGCCCAGGTGATGAAGTACTGGAACCACCCCGCCGTGGGTCGCGGTTCGCACACCTACACCCCGCAGGACTTCCCGGCACAGAGCGCCCAGTTCGACACCACCCACTACGATTGGGCCCACATGCCCGACCGCCTCAACTGGAACAGCACCCAGCAGGAAATCGACGCCGTGGCCTTGCTGATGTACCATGTGGGCGTCGCCGTGGAGATGAGCTACAGCCCCTCCAGCAGCGGCTCCTTCGTCTCCTCCTTCGGCGACCCCAACAGCGCCTCGGCCGAGAACGCCCTCAAGAACCACTTCCGCTACAACCAGTCCCTCTTCTCCGCCTACCGCGAGAACTACACCGACGCCCAATGGAACGAGATGCTCACCAACGAGCTCAACGCCGGACGTCCCGTCATGTTCTCCGGCACCGACGGCGAGGGCGGCCACGCCTTCGTCCTCGACGGCTACGACTCCCTGGGCTTCTACCACGTCAACTGGGGCTGGGGCGGCTACTGCGACGGCTACTACACCTTCGACTCCCTGAGCCCCGGAGCCAGCGGCATCGGCGGCAACGAGAGCAACTCCTACAGCCACGAAAACCGCGCCCTCTTCCGCGTCTTCCCCGCCTCCGAGGACTCCCTGGTGACGGTCGATGTGGTGCCCTCCGACACCGCCTACGGACGCATCCAGGGCGGCGGCACCATGCCCAGCTACACCACCACCACCCTCCTGGCCACCGCCAGCGAGGGCTACCGCTTCCTCAACTGGAAGAGCGGTAACCACTACAACCCCTTCACCTTCGCCCCCAACAACGACTACACCGACACGGCCCTCTTCGCCCCCATCTACGGCGACACCCTGGGCTACTGCTTCGCCGGCTACCAGGGCCTCTGGGGCGAGCACAACGGCACCCCCGCCGAGTGGGGCATCCGTGTCCCGGCACGCTCCGTGCCGCGCCATCGCCAGCTCGACGCCGTGCAGTTCTACGGCGTCAGCAACGCCACCTACACCATCAATGTCTTCCTCGGCAACAACCGCGACCAGCTCATCTTCTCCGCCAACCCCAGCACCTCGCGCTTCGGATGGGTCACCGTGCCCCTCACCACCGCCGTGCCCCTGGTGGACAGCCTGCCCCTCTGGGTGACGCTCACCAGCCGCTCCTACACCAATCCCGCCGTCTACTCCAGCTATTCCGGCAACCCCGACGGTACTTGGTACAAGCGCGCCGGCACCACATGGGAGCACCTCGAGGACCGCAACGAGTACTACTCGTGGATGGTCCGCGTGCTGCTGGCCGAGCTGGAGCAGGTCTCCATCACCGTCGAAGCCAGCCACAGCGACCGCGGCACCGTCACCGGCAGCGGCAACTACTACCCCGGCGACACCGCCGTGCTCACCGCCACCCCCGCCCCCGGCTACCGCTTTGCGGGCTGGAGCACCGGCGAACGCCAGAATCCCCTCTACATGCGCGTAACCTCCTCCGCCAACATCATCGGCACCTTCGTGCCCGATGTGGGCATCGACGAGGTCGGAGCCGACCTCCTCGCCGTCGAGCAGGACGGCCTCTCCCTCACCGTCGCCAACCCCCAGGGCCTCGAACTGAAGCTCGTCGACATGCAGGGACGCACCCTCGCCACCTCCCGTTCGACCCTCGCCACCCTCGCACTCCCCTCCGCAGGGGTCTACATGCTGCAGGCCGGCGACACATGCCGCAAAATCGTGGCCTTCTAATTGCATCGCAACAAACGAAAAACAGATAACACTATGGACAACAACAATCCCCAAACCAAGACCCAGAACGCCAAACTGGCCATCGTGCCCGTCATCGCGATGTTCTTCATGTTCGCCATGATCAGCTTCGTGACCAACATGGCAGCCCCCTTCGGCAACATCTGGAAAAACAACTACGAGTGGTCGGGCATGCTCGGCAACCTGATGAACTTCCTTGCCTACCTCATCATGGGCATCCCCGCCGGCAAGCTGATGAGCCGCATAGGCTACAAGAAGACCGCCCTCATCGCCCTCGGCGTGGGCTTCGTGGGCATGCTGGTGCAGTACCTCTCGAGCCTCTTCGGCGCCTCCGTGGCCACCTTCTCGGTCGGCGGACAGCCCGTCTACCTCAACTTCGTCATCTACCTCCTCGGCGCCTTCATCTGCGGCTTCTGCGTCTGCATGCTCAACACCGTGGTCAACCCCATGCTCAACCTCCTGGGCGGCGGCGGCAACCGCGGCAACCAGCTCATCCAGACCGGCGGCACCCTCAACTCCCTCACCGGCACCCTCACGCCCCTGCTCGTCGGCGCACTCATCGGCACCGTCACCGAGCGCACCGCCATGAGCGACGTCGCCCCGCTGCTCTTCATCGCCATGGGCGTCTTCGCCCTGGCCTTCCTGGTCATCCTCTTCGTCAGCATCCCTGAGCCCGGCCAGAGCGCCAAAGCCGCCGTCGCCGACGCCGGCGGCAAGAAATACAGCGCCTGGAGCTTCCGCCACCTCGTCCTCGGCGTCGTGGCCATCTTCTTCTACGTCGGCATCGAGGTCGGCATCCCCGCCGAGCTCAACTTCTACCTCACCGACGACCCCCTCTGCGGCGCCGCCATCGGTGGTGCCGTGGCAGCCATCTACTGGCTCCTCATGATGGTGGGCCGCGCCGCCAGCGCCGCCATCAGCGGCCGTGTCTCCACCCGCGCCCAGCTCTCCACCGTGGCCCTCGCGGCCATCGTCCTCGTCATCGTGGCCATCCTCATGCCCAGCGACATACGCGTCTCCATGCCCGGCTACAGCGTCGACGGCGGATTCCAGATGTTCCAGGTGCCCATCAGCGCTCTCTTCCTCGTCCTCTGCGGACTCTGCACCTCCCTCATGTGGGGCACCATCTTCAACCTCAGCGTCGAAGGCCTCGGCCGCTACACCGAGCAGGCCTCCGGCATCTTCATGATGATGGTGGTCGGCGGCGGCGTCATGCCGCTGATCCAGAACGCCATCGCCGGCGCCGTGGGCTACATGGGCTCCTACTGGCTCGTCGTCGCCATGCTGGCCTACATCCTCTTCTACGCCCTCGCCGGCTCCAAGAACGTCAACCGCGACATCCCCGTCGACTAATATGGTTCTATCCAACCGTAACAACGTCAAAAACAGGAGCCTGCGCTCCTGTTTTTTTCTTTCCCCCACGCCTCCCGCCTCCCCCTACCAACCTCCCACCTCATACCCACCCGATACCTACCCGAG
>DFIZ01000018.1 GCA_002372855.1 Bacteroidales bacterium UBA3684 | reverse complement strand
GGCTACGGTTACGGCTATGGCTACGGTTATGGCTATGGCTACGGCGAGGAAGAACGCAAGCAGGACGAAGCCGAAAACGAAAAAGAGAACAACAACGACAAGAAACAAAACGACAAGAAACAATAAAATACTGATATATATATACATATATATAATATGAAGAAGATAGTCATAACACTTATCCTACTGATTGCTGGCTCCAGCAGCCTGTTTGCCCAGCGATTCGAACGCAAAGGCTTCGCCCTCGGCGCCGACCGCGACACGCTGCTCTACATCATCGCCTCCCCCTTCGACAACTGGTGGATCAACCTCGGAGGCGGCCTGCAGACCTTCATCGGCAACGAAGTGGAATCCGACGCCCGTTGGAACAAGCTGAACTACAACATCAGCGCCGAAATAGGAAAGTGGATTATCCCCGACCTGGCAGTGTCGCTCCGACTCAACTTCATGAACGTCGACGGTCAGTCGCGCTACCCCCTGCAGCCCTTCATCGACTTCACCGGAGTGCCCACCCACGACGAAGACGGCGTCTCCTACTACGACTACCAGCCCTTCTACGCCCACGCCTTCACCCTCATGGGCTTCGTCACCTTCGACTGGACCAACTTCTTCAACGGCTACGAGGTGGGCCGTCGCCGCCGCCTGCACTGGTACACCCCCATCGGCCTCGGCGCCTCCATGCTCTTCGGCACCCAGGAAAACCCCAACGGCAGCTACGAGCTGGGCTCCTTCCGCCGCAACTTCGAGCTGGCCTATTCCTTCCGCGTCGGCGCCGAATACACCTTCACCGAGCACCTGGCCGCCAACGCCAGCCTCGAACTCTTCGGCTCCGAATCCACCTGGGACTGGTCGCCCTACGACAACCAGCGAACCATCTTCGACATCATCCCCTCCTTCAACATCGGCGTGAAACTGAACCTCTTCAAGTCCGTCACCAAGTACAACCCCTACACCCGCACATCCTCGCGCGAGAAAGTCAACCACGAGTTCCTCGCCTACGGTTCCCGCAACACCATGCAGATCCTCAACGGCACCATTGAGCGTCTGAACCACGAGCTCGACTCCATCGCCGACCGCGTGGGCTACCTCGAGAAAGCCGACTCGGCACGCATCGACTCGCTGCGCAACGAAATCGCCAAGGCCATCGAGGACCGCGACCGCCTGATGGGCGAAGGCGGCAACGGTGACAACGACGGCAACGGCGGCTTAGGCCCCGACGCCGCTCCCGGCAGCGGCTATCCCGCTCCGTTCCCGCGCAACGTCATCGACGAGCTCCTCAACGCCAACGAGGTCCTCAACCTCCCGGCAGCCATCGTCTACTACCAGCTCGACAAGTGGGACCTCGACTACAACGCCACCAAACGCCTCGAAGACTTCTACAAGAAGGCCCGCCACCTGGACGACACCGTAGAGTTCTACATCATCGGCGCCGCCGACTCGGTCACCGGCAGCATACGCCACAACCAGTGGCTCTCCGAGCACCGCTCCAAAGTCGCCTTCGACAAGCTTGTCGAACTCGGCATGAGCGCCAACCAGCTCGTCCCCGTCTCCATCGGCGGCATCATGCACTACGACCCGAAGGAGAACAACCGTATGGCCCTCGTCATCCAGCGCACCCCGATCACCGAGGAAATCGTCGAACGCTGGCGCCGCCAGAGCAAAGAAAGACTGAAGAAATAACAAAAGCCCACAGCACATCCGTGGCAATCCCAAAGCCCCGCAGCGACACCGCTGCGGGGCTTTTTTTTTACCCCGACCGTAGAGACGCGGCATGCCGCGTCTCTTCTAAAGCGGAAACCCTCACAGGGGCGAAAGTCCATAGCCGTGGGCGTGAGCCCACGGTCCAAAATACCGGCAACAAAAAAACCGAGCCCCGCAGGGGCGACACATGGCAGGGTACCAGGTGTCGCCCCTGCGGGGCTCAAGTTGTTTTGTTGTCTCACCCCTACCGTGGGCTCACGCCCTCGGCTATCAATTGCCGTGCCTGCGGCACTCTTTTTTTACCCCGACCGTAGAGACGCGGCATGCCGCGTCTCTTCAAAAGCGGAAAGCCCCACAGGGGCAAAAGTCGATAGCCGTGGGCGTGAGCCCACGGTCCAGTTTACCGGCACAAAAAAAACCGAGCCCCGCAGGGGCGGCACATGGCAGGGTACCAGGTGTCGCCCCTGCGGGGCTCGAGTTGTTTTGTCGTCTCACCCCCACCGTGGGCTCACGCCCTCGGCTATCAATTGCCGTGCCTGCGGCACTCATGGAGGCGCAGCGTGCTGCGTCGTATATTCATTTGACATTTTCACCTTTTTTGAACCTCTCCAACCCCTTATCACACCCCTACCAACACCTACCATGGTAGGACTTGGTAAGGAGTTGGTAAGGCCTTGATAAGGCGATGGTAAGTACATCACCTTTGAGAATCAGTCGTTTGTACAAAAGCGACTTTTTGTCAAACAAAAAGAGCCGGAGAGTGGCTTTTCGCCACTCTCCAGCTCAATGTTTCAGCGGTCTGAATAGGGGTTACTTCAGGCCCAGTTTCTTCTTGACCATGGGCATGATGTCGTCGCTGTCCTGCGAGTAGAGGACGGCGGCGGTGCCGGAATCGAGGATGTAGGTGTAGCCGCCCTCGGCAGCCACATCGCTGATGGCCTTCTTGGCGCGGTCGATGATGGGTTTGAGCAGATCCTGCTCACGCTGCTGGAGGGTCTTCTGGGCGTTCTCCTGGAACTCCTGGATGCGGGTGCTCATGTCCTGCAGCTCGCGCTGCTTGGTGTTGCGGATGAGCTCGGTCCAGCCGGCCTGTTTCTCCATGTACTCGTTGTAGCGTTTTTCCATTTCGGCCTGCATGGATTTGAGCTGCTCCTCGAGACCGGTCACTTCGGACTGGAGCACGGTCTGGGCCGAGTCGCGGCCGGGCATGATCTGCATCAGGTCGTTGGAATTGATGTGGCCGAGCTTGATTTTCTGCTGGCCCATGGCGCTGCCACCGAAGACGAAGAGGCAAGCGACAATTGCGATTAAAGCTTTTTTCATCTGTTGTGTTTTTATTAGTTTCGTTATTATTTTCTAAGTTCGCGACCCTTCGTGTTGACGGACTTGCGATCGTTGTCGCGCTGCCGCATCTCGGGGTTGGTGGGTTTTTTCTTCCCGTTGTCGGCCTCGGGGGGTGCCGCGGAAGCTCCGGGCTTGTAGCCGAGTGATTCGAGGACATCGTCGCTGATGTCGAATTTCTTGTTGGCGTAGAGCACTGCGGGGCTGCCGGCGCGGTCGAAGACGAAGCCGTAGTTCTTCTCCTGCGCTATGCGCTCGATGGCGGCCCAGACACGGTCCTGGACAGGCTTCAGCAGCTCGGCGCGTTTCTTGTCGAGGTCGCCGCCGGGGCCGAAACGCTGCTGCTGTAGCGCGCGCACTTCCTGTTCTTTGGCCTTGATTTCCTCCTGGCGGCGCTTCTTCAGGTTCTCGGGCAGCAGATAGCTCTCCTGCTCGTATTCGGAGCGGAGGGTTTCGACTTCCGCCTGTTTCTCGGCGAGCTCGGCAGTCCAGTCCTCGACATACTTGTCGATGCGCTTCTGGGCGTTGGAATAGTCGGGGATGCTGCGCAGCACATAGTCGGTGTTGACGCAGGCATACTTCTGCTGCGCCACGGCAGGCATGGCTGCAAGCACCAGGGCTGAGAGGAGGATGAGTATCTTGGTTTTCATATCTTGTTAGTCGAGACTTTGACCGATGGAGAAGTGGAACTGGCTGCCGCCGGTGTAGCCGTCGAAGCCGTAGCCCCAGTCGACGCCGATAAGGCCCAGCATGGGCAGGTAGAGGCGCACACCGAGACCGGCGGAGTTGTACATCTTGAAGGGCTGGAACTGCGAGATGTCGCTCCAACAGTTGCCGCCTTCGAGGAATCCGAGGACCCACACGGTGGCGCTGCCGCTCTCGACGATGGGCTGGCGAAGCTCGATGGTGAAACGGTCGAACACCGAGCCGCCGCCGTCGGGAGTCAGCGAGTTGTTCTCGTAGCCTCGCAGGGGGATGACCTCGCGGCCGTCGAGCACCCACGACGAGAGGCCGTCGCCTCCCAGGTAGTAGCGCCCGAAGGGAGCCAGGCCGATGTCCTTGTTGTAGTAGCTCATCCATCCGAAACGGAAACGCGTGCTCAGCACGACGTCGCCCACCAGGTTGAGGAACCAGGAGCCGCGGAAATTAATCTTATAGTACTCCACCCAGCGGTACTTCTCTTCGGGCGTGGCGGTAGAGTAATCCTTGCCGCTGAGCAGCGAGAAGGGCGGAGTGAGGTAGGCGCTGAGCGACACCTCGGAGCCGCTGCGGGTGTAGAAGGGCGAGTCGAAGGAGTTGCGCGAGATGGTGAAGGCGTAGGAGATGTCGTTGGCCGAGCCGTCGGCGAAGAGGCCCGAGGCCAGGGAGCTGTAGTTGTTGAGGATATAATGCTTGTAGGTGATGCCGTGAGAGACGATGAAGTAGTCGTCGGGCCACTTCAAGCGCTTGGAGAAGCTCACACCGGCACCGGTGATTTGCAGGCTGTAGAAGTTTTCGTCGTTCTTGCGCACCCAGAGACCGTTGCTGAGGTAGTTGTGGTACACCTGGCCGGTGAGCGACTGTGCACGGCGGCCGCCGAGCCACGGCTCGGTGAAGCCCGCGCTGATGGAGTAGTAGGAGCTGCCGTTGGTGGTGGCGTTGATCGAAAGCTTCTGGCCGTCGCCCGCAGGCAGAGGCACCCAGGCATCCTTGTTGAAGATGTTGCGGACGCTGAAGTTGTTGAGCTGGATTCCGATCTGGCCGATGAACATGCCGGAACCGTAGCCGCCCTGAAGGTTGAGCTGGCTGGTGGAGCCTTCCTTCACATGGTAGACGATGTCCACCGTGCCGTCCTTCGGGTTGGGACGCGGTTCGGGGTTCACCGACTGCTCCTCGAAGAACTTGAGGTTCAGCAGTTCGCGATGGCTGCGTATCAGGGCTTCGCGGCTGAAGAGGTCGCCGGGACGCGTATGCAGCTCGCGCATGATGACTTTGTCGTTGGTGATGGTGTTGCCCTCGATCGAGACGTTGCGGATACGGGCCTGCGTGCCCTCGATGATGCGCACCTCGATGTCGATGCTGTCGTTTTCCACGGCAACTTCCACGGGCACCGCGCGGAAGAAGAGGTAGCCGTTATCCATGTAGAGCGAGGAGACGTCGGTGCCCGAAGGGTTATACTTCAGGTTCTCCTCGAGGAGGCTCTTGTTGTAGGGGTCGCCCTTGCTGATGCGCAGCGAGCGGCGCAGCACCTCGTCGGAATAGACGGTGTTGCCCGTGAAGGTGATGTTGCGGAAGTAGAACTTGCTGCCTTCGTGGAGTTGGACCTTCACCTTCAGGCGTGCCTGTTCCTTGTCTTTCAGTTCGGCTTCGGGCACTTCCCACACGGTGTCTTTCACGATGCGGGCATCGCGGTAGCCCTGCTCGTTGTAGAAAGCAAGGATTCCGTCGAGGTCCTCGTTGAAGTCGTTCTCCATATAGCGGCTCTTCTTCCAGAAGACTTTCTTCCAGAAGCGGAGCTTTTTGCGGAAGTTCACGTCGCGGGTCTTCTGCATTTTGCCCTGGAGGGTGATGTCGGAGAAGGCCTGGTTGCCTTCGAAGATGAGGGAATCAATCTTTACCTTCTTGCCACGCTTGACGTTGAAGGTGACAATGAGGCGTCCGCTGGTGTCGGTCTCCGTGGTGGGAGTCACCTCGGTGCGGGTGAAGCCCTTGTCGATGAAATAGCTCTTGATCTTGTTCGACGAGGTGCGGAGCATATTCTCTGTCACCACATCGCCGGTCTTGATCTGCATCTCTTCGCGGAGCTTCTTGTCCTCGCCCTTTTTCACACCGGTGAAGGCGAACTTCAACAGGCGGGGACGCTCTTTGAGCACTATGGTGAGGAAAGCCAGGTTGCCCTGTATACGGTTCACACGGATCTGCACATCGTCGAACATACCCTGTTTCCAGAGGTTTTCGATGGCACCCGAAATCTTGTCGCCGGGTATGCGCACCTGGTCGCCCACCTGCAGGCCGGCCACCAACTGCACCACTCGGGTGTCGAAATTATCTGCACCCTCGAAGGAGATGCCTCCGATTTCGTATGTCTTGGGAGTGAGATAGTCGAAGTCGTATTCATCGCTGCTGCCCACAACCACCTGTGCGTGAGCCGCAAACGGCATCACCGTCAGGAGGAGGGCAAGCAGTAGTAGTTTCGCGTTCTGTTTCATCAAATTTTATACTTAATCCATATAATAACTCACTTCTGTATAAATTATTATATTTAAGTACCGAAATTTGCAAAAAAATTTTATTCCCCTGCTTCTATTTGTGCCTCGGTCTTGCCGAAACGACGCTGGCGACGCTGGTATTCAAGCACCGCATCGCAGAGGTCTTCCTGCTGGAAATCAGGCCATAGGATATCCGTGAAATAGAATTCCGTGTATGCCATCTGCCACAACAGGAAATTGCTTATGCGCAGTTCGCCGCCGGTGCGAATAAGGAGGTCCGGGTCGGGATACTCGCTTGTGCAGAGGTAGCGGCGCAGGGTTTCCTCGTCCACCGTCGCGGGGTCGAGCCGCTCGGCGCATATCCGCTTCAGGGCCTGGGCTATCTCCCACCGCGAGCTGTAGCTGAGCGCCAGTATAAGCGTCATGGCCGTGTTGCCGGCCGTTTCCGCCATGCACTTCTCCAGCATCGTGCGCGAACGCTCGGGCAGTCGCTGCAGGTCGCCGATCATCCTCAGGCGCACATTGTTCGTCATCAAGGTCTCGGTCTCGTCGAGCACGGCCTTGACCAACAGCTCCATCAGCCCGTCGACCTCCGCCTGCGGACGGTTCCAGTTCTCGGTGCTGAACGTATAGAGCGTCATGTATTTGATACCCAGCCGCACACCGCCTTCCACAGCCTTGCGCACCGCCGTCAGGCCGTTGTGATGGCCGAAGATGCGTTCGTGCTGCTGCTTCATTGCCCAGCGGCCGTTGCCGTCCATGATGATGGCCACATGCTGTGGCACTCGCGTTCTGTCAATCTCTTCTATTGTTGCCATATGTATAAAGCTTTAGTTTCTACAACGTTTAGACCTCATCCAACCGAACATCGCGTCGAAACTGATGCCCACCGAGATGTGCAGATAGGCATACCAGTCGTCGAGCGAATCGTCGCCGCGCTTGATGCCCACAGCGTTGACATATCCCTCCTCCACCTCGCCGCTGCGGTCCGCCAGCTGCGACGCCAGTGCGCCGTCGCGCGAGTTGGCGATGAGGAAATCGCTGCCCACATAGGTCTTGCTGACATCGTCCAGGTAGTCGGTCCACGTTTTCCTGAACCCGTATTCCGCCGCCAGCGAGAAGACCTTGCCGAGCCGCACCTTGACGCCCACCCCGAAAGGCAGGCAGAACTGGTACAACTGATACATCTTCCGGTCGGGATAGAGCGTCGAGCCCTGGCCTTCGGTGCACAGCGGCTGCAGTTCGGCCCAGTGTTCCTCGCCGTCGCCAAGGGTGTAGCGCGCCATCGGATTGAAGTGGAACACGCCCACGCCGCCGAAGATGTAGGGAGTCCAGAGCCGTTCGGTGGCTCCCGGGCCGAAGGGCGCAAAGTTGAACTCGCCCAACACGGCACCCTCGAGAATGCCCGAACGGAAACTCAGGTTGCGGAGCTTGTTGTAGTCCTCGTCGACCCCGATTTGGCCATAGCTCACCTCCACCCGCAGCGACCAGCGGTTGTCGAAGCGGTAGCGGATACCCACACCCGCCGCCGGACGCGGAAGGGTCAGGGCGCTCTCCTCGTTGAGGTCGCCGATATAGTTCATGCCGCCTCCCATCAGCAGCAACTCGCTGCGGCTCAGGAAGTCCTCGCGCTGCGCACTCAGTGTGGACCCCACACCCAGCAGCACGGCAAGCAGCACTATGTACCTACTTCTTCTCACCCTCCATCCACTTGAGCGAAGCGCAGATGCCTTCCACCTGCATCAGGTAGTCGCGCTTGTTGAACCGCGGCGCATAGACGAAGCCGATGAGGTCGACAACCTGCTTGCCGTCGGGCGAGAGCAGGGAGTAGCACACGAAGGGGCCGCCCATGCGGTCGGTGGTTGCCACCAGGCGCCACAGGCCGTGGGTCTGGATGCAGTACTGCGAGCCCTCGTAGTCCACTTGCATACTCTCCATCTCCACACGCCTTTCGGTGCCCATATAGCCGTCCTCGCCGGGGCTGGGCACATGGCGACGCATGATGGTGTCCAGACGGTTATATATCTTCTCGGGCAGGAACTGGTCCTGACTGCGATAGGGTGAGGTGTTGATCAGCACGCCGAGGCTGATGTCCTTGGTTTCCTTGCGTATCCAGGCGAAACCGTCGTCCTCCGAGGCCCACATAAAGTCCTCGCTGAAGGTCAGTTCGAAGCCGAACTTCTCCTTCACACGGTTCATCAAGTCCACATTGCGGACGTTGTAGAAAGCCTTCTGCATGCGCTTGTGCTCGGCATCGTAGATGGCCTGGACGATGTTCGGCTCGTATTTGCACAGCAGGTCGCGCAGCGACTCCTCGCTCGAGGCGGCAATGTCGACCACCACCTGGGGCTCGGCCCATTTGTCGCGGTCGATGTACACCTTGTCGGGATTGCCGTCCTTGACCTCGAGGATGATGATGTTGCGGTGCATCTGGAACATGTGCGTGTTGCGGAGCGACGACACCGGCACGCTCACCACGTCGAACCGCGCCTCGGGCTGCGGCAGGCATCCCTGCGGCTGGCGCAGGACAGAATCAATCACGTCGCGCGTGGTTTTCGACAGGCGCCCCTTGTCGGCAGCCACCAGCACCTCGAGCGTCTTGCCCGACGAACTCTTCTTCAAAATGGCGTCGTTCTGACGGTTGTTGCACGCCACCATCAGCAGCGCGGCAGCAAAAAACAATGCTATTCTTTTCATATCAAAGTCTGTTATTTTTCCATTCATAAAACTCGAGCACAGCCTTCTCTATCGGCGTCTCCTCCATTCCCAGCTCCTCGCGGGCCCGCGTGTTGTCGTAGCGCTCCGTGGCCAGCAGCTGCCGGATGTTCGTCGTGGACACCTCGGTCCTCACCCCAATGCGCCGCAGCAGGTCGCCCGCGCGCCCCGCCGCCAGCAGCAGCCAGTCCGGCGCCGCCAGCAGCCACTGCCTATAGCCGCACACCGATGCCTGCAGGCGATACAGCTGCCGGATGCTCATGTGCCCGTGGCTGTTCACCGCGACATATCTCACCCCCGCCGTACCCTTCGTCAGCGCGCCGACCACCGCCCCGGCCACATCGGCCACATGCACAAAAGCCTTGCCGCCCTTCGGGGCGAACATCACAGGCTTGCGGTAGGCCGCCAGCAGCATGCGTCCCGACGAAGGTTTAGCATCGTAGGGGCCCAGCATGAACCCCGGATTGATCACGACGCACTCCAAACCCTCGTAGCGCTCCCTGCCCCGGCGCAGCGCCTCCTCTCCCGCCCGCTTGCTCCGCGCATAGAGGCTGGCGTTGAACGGCCAACTGCCTTCGTCCCCCGCATCCAGGGGCACCGCCGTGGCGCCGAAGCTGAGGGTATTCACCGTCGACACATGCACCAAACGCCTGATTCCATGCTCTTTCATCACATCGACCAACATCTCCGGCAAGCGCACGTTGACCTCTTCGTAGTCCTCGTAGCGCAGCAGGCTCATGTCCGTCACCCCCGCACAGTTCACCACCGCTTCGCAGCCCGCAGCGGCCGCTCCGAGCACCTCGACATCGACGATGTTCCGGCACTCCCTCACCTCGCACCCTTCGCCTTCCACCATCAGCGCCCGCCTGTTGCGCACAAGCGCCACCACCCGATGGCCATCGGCCAGCAGCCGGCGGAGCACGTTGTGCCCCAGCAGTCCCGTAGCGCCAAGCAGTAGAACTTTCATGTCCAATTAACGTCCGCACCACCATTTTATTGTATCCCACCCCAAAAAAACACCCCTCCGACCCCCACCCGAGAGGGGTCAAAGAGGTCCCTTCACATATAGTTCCTATATAC
>DFIZ01000087.1:19076-19280 GCA_002372855.1 Bacteroidales bacterium UBA3684 | reverse complement strand
CGTCGGGGTGCGCCACGGCGGGCGTCGTGCGCTTGGGGTCGACGCCGATGACGCGTTCTATCAGTTTGGAATACAGCCAATAGCCAACAAGTAGCAATACGATGGAGACAATAAAAGTAATCATTTTTTTTGTTTTAAAAGTCGTTGCAAAAGTACGAATATTTTCCAACATGGCAAAAAAAATATGCACCCCGCCAAACAGGG